>CALYAQ010000160.1 GCA_944393615.1 uncultured Clostridia bacterium | reverse complement strand
ACACACACACACAATTGGATATAATTTACAATTAAGGTTAAATAAGTTTAACCTAGTTTTAGTATGTAATAAAAATAAAGAACTAAGAAACATATAAAATATATGTATCATAGTTCTTTTTTGTGCTTGAAAAAATAAAAAAGGAGTAAGAAAAAATATGAGAAAAGGAATAAGTTTGGTAGCATTAGTAATAACAATAGTAGTGTTGATAATATTAACAGGAATAGTATTAATAAATGCAGGAGAGCAAGAAGGAGTAATAGAGGAAAGTAAGAATGTAGTGGATAAATATAACAAAAATAATTTGATAGATAGGATAAAAGAAGAGATACTATTAAAGCAAATAGATAAACAAACAATAGGACATGACAAATTTACAGTGGCACAAGATGTAATACCAATATTACAACAGTATGGAACATATAACGAGGAAACATTAGAATTAACAACAACAGCAGGTATAAAAGTAAAGCTATATGAAATAATGCTGTTACCAATAGAAGAATATGTAACAGTAAATGAAGGAATAACGATAACAACGACATTATCAAGAGATGTATGTAGTATAGAGTATTCAATAGATAATGGTACAAGTTGGATAGCATATACGACAAGTATAAATGCAAACCAAGCAATAATTAGATTAGTAGATATACAAGGAAATGAAATATCAGACAGAATGGAAATAAAAGAAAATAGCGAAGTAACAATAATAGATACAAGAGCACCAATAATAGTAATACCACCAAAAGAAAAAGAAATTATGAAAAGTGCGAATATATCAATATCAGTATTAGATAGTGTAGGGTTAGCAAAGGATAATACATATCAATATTGTTTGTCAACAAGCAGTACAGATACAAGTGGTGCAAGTTGGTTAACATACGAAAATGGAGAAGAAATAGTAATAGGAGAAGGACTAACAGGAACATATTATGTACATGTTAAGTCTGTAAAGGATATGGCGGGAAATGAAAGTGGTAGTTATGTTAGCAAAGCATACAATTTTGATAATGAAAAACCAAGTATAAGTGTAAGTATAGCAGAAACAGAAAACAATACATATGATATATCAATAAATTTGAGTGATAATATAGGGATAAATTATAGTGGTTGTAAATATGTGTTAAAAACAAATAGTATACCATTAGGAGATACAATATCCAAGTATACAGACGGAGCAATTGTAAAAGAAAGTAAACTAATAGAAGTGGGAATATGTGGACAATACTATATGCATATAATAGCAACAGATATGGCAGGAAATACAGAAACATATATATCAAACGCATTAGAAGGTACTAATATAGAATATGCAAGTGGAGTGACGGAAAAAGATTTTACGTATACTGATAATGCTGAACCAAAGTATGAAGTGTTAAATAACGCTTTATATAAATTAGAGGCATGGGGTGCACAAGGTGGAAGTTATGGAAAAACCGGTGGACTAGGAGGATATACATCTGGATATATATATGTAGCAGGAAATCAAACTGTATATGTTTATGTAGGACAGTGTGGAGATGGTTTAACTAGTCAAACATATAACGGTGGAGGAGCTGGAGCAAATCAATACAATGCAAGAAGTGGAGGAGGAGCAACAGACTTTAGATTACAAAAAGGTAGTACATGGAGTGATACGTCAAGCTTAAGAAGTAGAATAATGGTAGCAGCCGGCGGAGGTGGAAGCGATTATTATGGTTCGGGTTCTAACGGTGGAGCAGGAGGAGGGTTGACAGGTAGTAACGGAGGAAAGTATAGTAATGGTTCATATGGATATACAGTATCAACAGGTGGAACACAAACAGCAGGTGGAGCTGGTGGTAGTGGTGCTGCAACAGGTGGAGTAGGAACATTTGGAATAGGAGGTTCACAAAATGCAAATCACGGAGGCGGTGGTGGCTGTGGCTACTATGGTGGTGGTGCAGGGTGTTACAATAATTCTGTTGTAGGTTCAGGAGCAGGAGGTTCCTCATTTATCTCAGGGTATACTGGGTGTAATGCAATTGACAGTGCAGGAAATCATACGGGTACTACAATACACTATTCAGGGCTATACTTTACTGATGCAACAATGACATCAGGAGCAAATACAGGAAATGGAAAAGCAAAAATAACCAAATATGAACCAGGATATGAATATATTCCAGATACTGCACCAGATATTAGTGTAACTACAACAATATCTTCAAGTAACACACATAATATAACTATTAATTTAAGTGATAATAAAGGACTAGATTATACTAAATGTAAATATAGGTTAACACAGAGCAATACATCATTAGGAAGTAATATATCAAATTATACAGACGGTACATTGTCAACTAGTAGTACAACTTTAGAAGTGGGAATGTGTGGTAATTACTACATGCATATAATAGCAACAGATATTGCAGGAAATGTTACGACATATGTATCAGAGAAAATAGAAGGTAGTAATACAAATTATGGAACCTTAGCTAGTACAAAAGATTTTACGTATCGAGAAAGTTATGAAAAATATATAATACCAAGTACAGGAGTATATAAATTTGAATGTTGGGGTGCACAAGGAGGAGCGACTGATGATACAGGGGGAGCAGGTGCGTACACGAGTGGAATGATTAGTTTAAATGCAGGTCAAGAGATTTATGCTTATGTTGGTGGAAAAGCAAATACGTTTAATGGTGGAGGAGCTGGAGCAAATCAATACAATGCAAGA
>CALYAQ010000159.1 GCA_944393615.1 uncultured Clostridia bacterium | reverse complement strand
TAGATAATACAGTTGTCCAAGTATTACTATCTAGAGCCACTAGATTAGTTAATTCTGTTGAATTTATTCCTAACCCTGTTTGTAATAATGTTCTATCATCTAATTTATATACAAAAGCACATCTTATATATCCAGT
This sequence comes from uncultured Clostridia bacterium, assembly GCA_944393615.1. Taxonomy (GTDB): domain Bacteria; phylum Bacillota; class Clostridia; order TANB77; family SIG350; genus CALYAQ01. The sequence continues at coordinate 2,496 of CALYAQ010000159.1, read as the reverse complement.
TGTACCACTATACCACCACGTCGATAAATAGAAATTTAAAATTCCTGTATATTCAATATTAGTATCTTTTAATGTTAGATAATTACCATTAGCTATATCTCTTCCTGGGGTAACATTTAGGTAACACGTTCCACTCCAAGAGCCATCGCCCTCCACATGATATCCACCAACATTAGTTATTGCTACACCCAAATTACCTGATAAACCTTCGTTATAGCTATAGCCTAAAAATCCTAATCCTTCCCAACCAGTTAATTGCACTTGTGGAGTATAATAACCGGCTTTACGTCCAACAGAACTAGACCCAGTTCCTGATGTTACAAACGAAAGCCCATTTGTATTAGAAATAGAACGCGTATCATTACCATAGCCTATCCAACTTGAAGTATCAGTCACTCCAACATAATATAAATATTCATAATTAGGTTCTGCACTTATTATTGTTGTTCCTTCCCCTTTTTCATTTCCATTACCCGCACTATCCACACAGCTATTAGCTGTTAATGTTACTTTTTGTATTCCTGCTATACTATTTGTTACTGTCAATTCATATATCTTTTCACTTCCTATTAATGTTCCTCTTGTTCCTCCTACAACTGTTATATCTCTTGTTTCTAGTCCTTCTACACTTTCACTAAATGTTATTATATACTTAATATCACTTCCGCTTTTTACATTTGTACTATTTGCTACTATAGTACATGTTGGCGCCGTATTATCAAATACGAATGGGTTACTTGTTACTTCTGTACTTTCGTTTCCTGCTATATCATATATCTTTTTTGTATGTATATAGTATATTCCGTCTAGTCCTGTTCCTATTGTAAATGATGCTCCACTTGTATATGTTTCCCATATTTCTGTACCGTCTAATGTTTTATTTGTTGTTAAACAATATTTATATTCGTTATCTGTTTTTAATTCATTTGCTCCACTTGCTGTTATTATTACATTTATATTTTTTACCGAACTACTTCCATTTGGACTTATCGTTACTACTGGTACTGTCCTATTTATATTTATTTCTTTACATCCTTGGCTATTTAGATTTCCTGATACATCTGTACATACTCCTTCGGCTACTATTACTTTTTGTATACAATCTGTATTATTGGTTACTACTATTGTATATTCTATATCATTTATTTTCGTAAACGTTCCTTTTGTTCCATTTTCTACTGTTATATCCTCTGTTCTAAAACCTACTACTGGTTCATTAAATATTATTGTATATGTTATACTACTTACATTTGTTATATCTGTAGTATCTGCTGTTATACTTACTGTTGGTCCTATGTTGTCTATAACCCTATTCCCACTTGTTGTTACTTTTATCGTATTACTTACTACTGTTCCTTCTTCATTTATTAGTCTTACATATATTCCACTCTCTTCGGTAAATGTTACTGTTTTAGTATATCTATTCCAACTTGTACCACTATCACTTGAATATTGTACTGTATATCCATTATTTGCCAACTGTGTTTGTATTGTTAAAGTTCCTTTTTCATACGTTATTTGTGAATATTCTTCTAATGGTATTTTTACTATTTCATATAACCATATTTCTAATCGTGGTTCATTTATTGTTACCTTCAATGTATTACTATCTAATGTCCCATAACTATTTATTATATTTAATATATCATTTGCATAATCTAATGTATATATGCCTTGTTTTACCTTTTCCATTCTTTTACTTTCTATATCATTTTTTATATTTTCCACCATTATTTTTCTGTTATATTCTTCTACTGAATATTCCGTATTATTAAGTAAGTTTTCACTAATTGAGTTTATTATTACTACACCTGTTAATATTACAAGCACTACTATTGTTATTATTAACGCTAATAAGCTTATTCCTTTTTTATACATTTGGTTCATTTTCTTTTTCTCCTATCTCTACAATATTTTTTTACAATACAAAAAACTAAAGTACATACTTTTTATTGTATGTTACTCTAGTTTTATTTTTTCTTTCCTATTTATTTTTTTACATACTAAATCAAGTTCGAATTTATCTTCAAACTTTAATTGTAAATTGTATCCAATTGTGTGTGTGTGTGTGTAGAGCCCCAAGGCTTGTATCGTTTGTTACCATTTTTTACTACTCCTTTTATATGTTTTTCCTATACCTTATTGTATGTTAATTTATACAACTTGTATGCATTACATTTGTATAACATCCTTATTATTCTTTTGGAACATATAGTTCTTTTTTAATTAACATTTTCTTTTTACAAAATGCTATCCCATATAGCCATATTTCCTTTACTCCCTCTTTTGCCATTTGCGTGTAATATTCTTTCCTATGTATTTGTTCCATTGCTTCTTCTAATGCTTGTTCCAATTTTCTTTCTTTATTACATACTTTAAATTCAAATATCATTCCTACGCTTTTATCTTCCTTATATATTTCGTAATCATCTCTTCCATATCCTGTTGTTACTTCACTTTTGTATATATATTCTTTTGGTAGGGCTGTTAATGCTA
>CALYAQ010000158.1 GCA_944393615.1 uncultured Clostridia bacterium | reverse complement strand
CTCTCTTGTTAATTTTTTAACAAGCTATTTGCTAGCTCTTATTTTTTCCTTCATTATTGTTCCTTAAAGTACTTTGCTTTAAAGTTTACTTCTTTTTGCATTGTTTAATTTTCAATGTGCTTGTGCCCTCTTCGTCAGGCACTTTATTATTATACTATGTGCAATACCTAATGTCAATAGGTTTTTTTAATTTTTTTTAAAAATTTTTATATGGTATTATATGGTATTTTTTATTTTTTAAAAAAGATTAAGAAATAGCCATTTGTCAACATTTGTTTGTCACAACATGTAAAAAAATGTAAAATATTCTAATTTGTTCCTATATTATATTATATTATTTTTTTAAAAAAAGGTGTAAAAAAAATTACATAATAACTATAAATTATATGTAATTTTTTTAATATATTATGATTTTTTAGTAGCGTTTTCTTTTTTATTTTTTCTAAACCACGAAGAAAAATATTCAGAAAATATAACATCATTCTTCTTCTTTATATATAACCAACCAAATATAGATGTTACCAATGCACCAAGTGTATCAACAAATAAATCTCCCATTGTATCTACTAGCCCGTCTTGACCTGGTAACCTGAATTTTTGCATATTTAGTCCAAATATTCTATCCATTCCATATTCAAAGAATTCCCAAAATACACCTATTGTAATTGCAAAGCAAAATGCAAACCACACAACCATAATAGGACTTAAATTAACTTTACTGCCCTCTTTTTTATTTAACAAATATACAAACATTAACACAATTATACTTAATATAACTCCAGATGTTGAATGTAGTATTGTATCCCACCATGGTATTAAATCATAAAACCCTTTTATTTCTCCCAAATACTGTGCCGCAAAAATAAATAATGTAATTATAATTTGTAACCTACAAGGCAAATATACTCCAAACCTTTTTTCTAATATACTTGGATAATATGTCATTAATAAAGTAATTAACGCTATAAAGTCTTGTGAATGATCCCCTATTAAGAACCCCCTTACTATTATTAATATCAACAATACTCTAATAATATTAGTAATTACCATTTTTATACGATGTTCCTTTTGTTCATTAACATATTTAGACATTTTGCCACCTCCATTAATATATATTGTAACATACGATATTCATTGTTTCAACAAAATTATACAAATTATTGCGAAAAACAAATATGTTTTTTAATCATTTTTTTAATTTTTTTTGAATATACATATTAACAGTAACATATTAATCTTCAGCTTTGTTCAAAATTAGACTTTTTAAATATTGGAGATTGTAAACTATTTTGGTATACTAATCCATTGACATATAAACTAGAAAATGATAAGATATAGTTAGGTTATTAATAGGGGGAATAATTTATGACAAATTTATTGCACGTAGGATTAGATATAGGTTCTACAACTATAAAAATAGTAGTTATGAACACATCTAAACAGGTTATATATAATAGTTATGAAAGGCATTTTTCTGATACCAAAAATACACTTTGTAAAGTATTAGAAGATTTATTAAAAAAATTTCCAAATAATTCATTTTGTATAATGTTGACAGGCTCTGGTAGTTTGCTAGTTTCTAACTTAACTAGCATACCCTTTACACAAGAAGTTATTGCTTGTAAAACAGCTGTTAATGAATATATTCCAAAAACTGATGTGGCAATCGAATTAGGTGGAGAGGACGCCAAAATAATATATTTTGGTAATTCTGTTGAACAAAGAATGAACGGTACATGTGCAGGGGGTACTGGTGCATTTTTAGACCAAATGGCTACATTATTAAACACTGATACTATTGGGTTAAATGAGCTTGCCAAATCTTACCAATCTCTATATCCTATCGCATCTCGTTGTGGAGTATTTGCCAAAACTGATATACAGCCACTTTTAAATGAAGGTGCTAACAAATCAGATATTGCAGCATCTATATTTCAAGCTGTAGTAAATCAAACAATAAGCGGACTTGCCTGCGGTAGGCCAATAAGAGGAAATGTTGCTTTTTTAGGTGGTCCTTTAAACTATTTATCTGAATTAAGAAACAGATTTATTCAAACATTAAACTTAAATGATGAAACTGCTATTATTGTGCAAGATGCACATTTATTAGTTGCTAAAGGTGCTGCACTATGTAGCTATAAAGAAAAAAGTATTAGTGCAAAAGACTTAAGCCAAAGAGTTGCTAAACTAAAACAAACATCAACTATTGAATCTAATATCCTACCTCCTTTATTTAAAGATGAGAATGAATTAAAAGAATTTAGAAACAGACATGCAAAAAGTATTGTGCCTAAAAAAGATATTGCTGAGTACAAAGGTCCTGTATATTTAGGTATTGATGCAGGTTCTACAACATCAAAGTTAGTTTTAATAGATGACAATTTAAACTTACTTTATTCTATATATAAAAGTAATGAAGGTAGTCCTTTAAACACAATATTAGAAATGATAAAGCAAGTATATCAGATACTTCCAAAAGAAGCATATATTCGCAGTAGTGGCTCTACGGGATATGGCGAAAATTTAATTAAGACAGCTCTTAATTTAGATACTAGTGAAATAGAAACAATTGCACATCAAACTGCTGCTAAACAATTTATGCCAAATGTTGACAGTATTATAGATATTGGTGGGCAAGATATGAAATATATTCGTATGAAAGACAATGTAATTGATAGTATAATGTTAAATGAAGCTTGTTCTTCAGGTTGCGGTTCTTTTTTACAAACATTTGCAACAAATCTTCAACTACCTATGGAGGAATTTATTAACCAAGCAATAAATTCTAAAACACCTATAGATTTAGGTTCAAGATGTACTGTGTTTATGAACTCAAAAATCAAACAAGCTCAAAAGGAAGGTGCAGCAGTTGGTGATATTGCAGCAGGTCTTGCTTATTCAGTTATTAAAAATGCTATTCAAAAAGTTATGAAAATACGTGATACTAAAAAACTTGGTCAAAACATTGTTGTACAAGGTGGAACATTCTTAAATGATGCTGTACTTAGAGCGTTAGAATTAACTGTGGGGCTAAATGTAATAAGACCTGATATTGCCGGTCTTATGGGTGCGTATGGTATTGCAATTATTGCCAAAAGATTTGCTAATGAAACAAATTCAAAAAAATCTATAATGTTAAATCTAGCTGAATTAGATAGTTTAGAAGTAAAAACATCATTAGCAAGATGTCAAATATGTGAAAATCATTGTCAATTAACAATAAATACATTTAGTAATGGTAAAAGATTTATATCTGGTAATAAGTGTGAAAGAGGTGCAGGAAAGCAAGTACAGAAAAACAACTTGCCTGATTTGTATAAATATAAATATGATAAAGTATTTGAATATAAACCTTTACCAATAGAAGAAACAACAAGAGGTGTAATAGGCATACCACGTGTTTTAAATATGTATGAAAATTATCCTTTTTGGCATACTTTCTTTACTAAACTTGGTTTTAGGGTTATATTATCAGAAAAAAGCTCAAGAAAAACTTATGAAAAAGGTATTGAATCTATGCCTTCTGAGTCAGTATGTTATCCTGCAAAACTTACACATGGACATATTATGAGTTTAATTGAGCAAGGTGTAACAAAAATATTCTATCCTTGTATTCCTTTTGAAAATAAAGAATATAAGGGGGCTGATAACAACTATAATTGTCCTATTGTTATTTCATACCCAGAGGTTATAAAAAATAATGTGGAAGATTTAAGGTTAAAAAATATCCAGTTTATCAATCCATTCTTACCTTTAAGAATTAATGCATTAGCTGATAGATTTATGGAATTAGAAGAATTTAAGTGTTATGGAATATCAAGAAAGGAATATATAAAAGCAATTAGAGCTGCACATAAAGAATATAGAAGATTTAAAAAAGATATACAGTTAAAAGGTGAACAAACTTTAAAATATTTAGAAGAAAACAACTTAAATGGTATTGTATTATCAGGTAGGCCATATCATTTAGACCCAGAAATTAACCATGGTATAAATTCAATGATTACAGGACTTGGAGTTGCTGTGTTGACAGAAGATTCCATTTCACACCTAACAAATTTAAAACGTCCTTTAAGAGTTGTTGACCAATGGGTATATCATTCAAGGCTATATGCTGCATCTGAAGTTGTGTCTAGGCATGAAAATCTTGAATTAGTTCAACTTACATCTTTTGGGTGCGGTGTAGATGCTGTTACTACTGACCAGGTAGAAGAAATATTAGCTAGCAAATCAAAGCTATATACTTTAATTAAAATTGACGAAATAAACAATTTAGGTGCTATTAGAATAAGAATTAGATCTTTAATTTCTAATATGTATCATAGGACAGTAGAACATCCTAGAAATGATGATTATACTGTTAATAAAATTAAATTTACTAAAGAAATGAGAAAAACCCATACAATACTTGTACCACAAATGGCGCCACTACAGTTTGAATTTTTAGAGGCTGCTTTAATCGCTAGTGGATACAATGTAAAGCTATTAAGACATTGTGATGCTCAAACTATTGAAACCGGATTAAAGTATGTTAATAACGATGCTTGTTATCCTTCCCTTATTGTTATAGGGCAATTAATACAAGCTCTAGAATCTGGAAAATATGACTTAAATAATACTTCTGTTATAATTACTCAAACTGGTGGTGGCTGTAGAGCAACAAACTACATAGGCTTTTTACGTAAAGCTTTAGTTGATGCAGGGTTCCCAAATATACCTGTAATATCTTTCAATGTTGCTGGACTTGAAAAAGTTCCAGGATTTAAAATAACATTGCCAATGTTAAATAAACTTTTAATTGGTGTGGCAATCGGAGATTTAGTTGCAAGATGTAACAGTAGAAATAGACCTTATGAAATAGCTAAAGGTACATGCAATAGATTAACAGAAAAATATATTATTAAAGGTAGAGAAGTTGTTAAAACAGGTAGCTATAAAAAGTATAAACAATTAGTTAAAGAAATCATTCAAGATTACGATAATGTTAAAATTACAAAAGAGCGCAAACCTAGGGTTGGTATTGTTGGAGAAATTTTAATTAAATACCACCCTTATGGAAATAACAATTTAGTTGAGCAACTTGAAACAGAAGGTGCTGAAGTAATATCTCCTGACTTAATGGGCTTTGTAAAATTTATGGCATCTCATAAAGTTACGTTAAATAAATATTTGAAGATAAAAAAAGCTAAACAAGGCATTTATAAATTAGCTATTAAGATAATCGACAAATACGAAAGTGTTGTTGTAGAAGAATTAAAAAATGCTAAAAAAGATTATGCTCATATTTCAGATATATGGCATTTAGCCGAAAATGTTGAAAAGGTATTATCTACTGGTAATACAACTGGAGAAGGTTGGTACTTAACAGCTGAAATGTTAGAATTTATAGAAAGTGGTATATCAAACATATTATGTGTTCAACCATTTGCTTGTCTTCCAAATCATGTTGTTGGTAAAGGTGTAATAAAACGTGTCAAAGAATTATACCCATTAGCTAATATATCTGCAATAGATTATGACCCAGGTGCATCTGAAGCTAACCAAATAAATAGAATTAAACTTATGCTTTCTATCGCTAATACTAATATTGAAAAACAATCAAAAGAAAATATATCAAATAAAGAATTGGCTAAAATAAAATAAAAAATACATACAAAAAGCATGCATAAAATTGCATGCTTTTTTGTATGAAAAAATTAATTAGTTACACCAAAGTGTTATACGGAAAGTAGTTGTTTGAATTAAACCGTCATATCCAAAAAATGCAAATATTCCAGCTCTATCTCCATTGTGTCCACCATCCCTTTCGTATATAGGACCTGTAGCTCCAACTCCACTTAAATTAAAACCATATGATACATCTTGATACCATGCATAATCATTTGTATTAGTAGCACTGGTTTCATACATTGCATCTCCATATATACTTGAGTTATACCCAGTATATACATCATAGTATTTGGTATCCACATTACCTAAATGTGTACTTACTGCAGATTGTAACAAACCTGCTACCATTGCCCAATATCCACCTGACATATCAAATATTCCATAACAATTACCAGTTGTACTTTGTAATACGTTTGTATGTGCTGTTGCTCCACTTGCCCCGCCCGTATAACCATTTTGAGTAACATTAGCATTATTAGATATTTTTGTTCCATTCCTTCCATATTTGCTATGGCTTAAATATGCTACTGCACCATATTCAGTATTTTTTATTAAATGGCTATCCAAATTAGCGCTATTTAGATTATTACTATCATATATTAAACAATTGTTGAAAGCATTTTTAAATGCTATATTATTCCAAGCTGTTACTCCAGGTTTTGATACTGCTTTTGTCGTGCTACTTGTTGCTACATTTCCAATGGTCGAACTACTTGTTGTGGTTGCTATTCCATTTGTTTCCATACTCATTTCATATTTTGCTACCCAAAAACCTGATAACTGTGTTCCGGTTGTACTATCTCCGTCATAATAGAATGCGGGGTGGATATTCCAGTTATTTGCTCCACTTGCATTTTGATATGTTGTTCTTCCTGTTGTACTTACATTTGTTTTATCTTTTAAAAATTCTACTTCTATTGTTCCTGCTGTACTTGTATGATATCCACTTGTTATACTATATGCATATCTT
>CALYAQ010000157.1 GCA_944393615.1 uncultured Clostridia bacterium | reverse complement strand
CTTCATCAGTTGCACCATCTATATGTCTTGCACCTTTAGATTTAGGTTTTTCATCACCTAATAGGTTTAAATATATATCCAACTTAACATTGTATCTATCATAATCTATTTTAGATACTATAACTTCATCAACAAATTTTCTAATAAATTCTTCTAATGAGCCTCCTTCAATTTCTTCCTGTATTGATTTTCCAATTTTTTCAATATTATTCTGATTTTGATTCAAAATGTTTATTTGGTTTAATAACTTTCCTTTTTTAATATTTAGTGCTTCAATATCTTTTTCATACTTTTTGTAGAGTTACAATAGATGTGAAACATTTCTGTATAAAAAAAGTGAATCAAGTCGTATAATATGAGTTGTTCAAAAACATATACACGAAAGGACTTGAATCACATGAATAGTATATCACAAAATTTGAGATATTTACCACATGAATTGAAAACTAGAGAAAATGCAGTTAAAACTTATAGAAATGGAAATTCTACCGAATATGTTGCTATTTACTACAATTTCATCGATTTAATAGAAAAATTCTCAAAACGTTCATTGCAATATGCACAAATATCTCTGTTTTGAATATAATATTTTTTTCTTGGGATATTTGCTTAGACAAAATAGTTGCTTCAACATAATGTATAGTGGGAGGTAAAAAAATGAATGAAAATGAATTAGAAGAAATTAAAAATGAAGATTGCAAAGATAAACTATGTGCAATATATGGAATTATTGGTAGTAACTGCTGCAAACATGAAAAGTGTAAAGAAGGACCTACTGGACCTACTGGACCTAAAGGTGAACGTGGTGCAACCGGGGCTACGGGAGCTACTGGGCCTACTGGACCTCAAGGTGTGCAAGGTGTAACAGGACCTACTGGGGCAACTGGGGCTACTGGACCTCAAGGTGGAACATTCAATGCAAGTGCAATGGTTCATGACAGATCAGATTCTCTTATACCAGCAAACGAAGTTATTAAATTTAACAACACAAACTTATACAATGGAATCACATACGATGCTACAACTGGACAGTTTAAAGTACCTAATGATGGTTTATACATAATTACTTGGTGGGCAAATGTTAAAAACAGAAGATCACATCATGAAGATTGTAAAAAACAGGCACTAGGTATCGAACTACACCAAGTTTATCCAAGTGATTTATTAATTGCTCACTCATCTACTCACAATGAACTTGGATGCTGTGAAACAGGAACTATAAGTGGAAATGCCATATTTACCGCAAATGCAAACTCAACATTCCACTTTAAAAACGCTTCAAACGTAGATTTCTCCTTAGTACCAAATGATTTATATTCAGCTGCTGTTTCAATCACGAGAGTAAATTAACATCGATAAATCCTACTTTAATAAAGCTTTTTGCTAGCTGAAAATATTAAATTTTTTCTATACAAAACCTATAAGAAAGACACACACTCTTTTTATAGGTTTTTTCTATTATCTATCTTTTAATATAACTACCCTATTTAATCTAGCACCTAACCTGCTCAACAATTCATTAGTAATAGTACCAGCCTTTTCTGCAATAGTCTCAAACGACACATCACCTTCACCCATCAGAATAACCTCATCCCCAACTTGAATATTTTCTATATTCGTAACATCGATCATTAACTGATCCATACATATCCTACCAATAACAAAAGCATAATTGCCATTTATTTTAACAGTTACTTGCTGATCCGACAAATTTCTAGGATACCCATCTGCATAACCAATACTAACCGAAGCAATCTTCTTCTTTGCTGAAGCCACATACACTCTACCATAACTAACGGAATCCATAGCCTCTATTTCCTTAATAGAAGTAATACGAGATTTCACAGTTAAAACTGGTTTTAAGTGAATCTTCCTTTGAATAAGAACATCTTTGCTACTATGAACACCATACATAATAATTCCCACTCTTGCATAATCAAAAGCATAATCATTATAATTCAGAAGGCCATAACTACTCTGCATATGAACAACACCAACCGAATATCCTCTCTTCTTCAAAGCATAAACACAATGATTCAAATTTTCTATCTGTTGTAAAGAAAAAATACGATCATCCTCTTTTTTGGAATCGGCAACACAAAAATGACTATATATTCCTAAAACATTTAACTTTTTGCTATCAAACATCTTAGAAATATTTTCAATATTTTCAAAATGCTCTCCAATTCTATTCATCCCTGTATTAATCTTAATATGCACAGAAACTCTCTTACTAAGTTTTATCTTAGATATTTCTAAAAAATAATTATAATCCACAATAGTTTGAATCAAATCATACTGATTTACTAAATGTATTAAAGAAGGAAGTGTATACCCTAATATTAAAATATTACCTAAAATACCATTCTTCCTTAAAAGGATACCCTCTTCTAAAGTAGCTACAGCAAAAAAATCTATTCCTATTTTCTGAAGATATCTAGCAACAGTAACCATCCCACATCCATAAGCTTCTGCTTTAACAACTGCCATAACTTTAGTAGTAGGATGTAGCAGTTTTTTAATTTCCCTAATATTATAATCTAAATTATCTAAATTCACTTCTATCCAAGCTCTACTCTTTAACAAAAGTTCTCTTTCTTCTTCCATCTAACATTACTTCCTTTACTTTTTCTAAACTAATTGCAAATATCAAAGTAGTCCCAGCCACTAAAATATAATGGATAACACTATTATCTATCATAAACTTTTGCAAATTCAACAACTTGGCCACCCCTCTGACCACTATAATAAACCAAGGATGAAATATATAAATTGTCGTTGCAATATTCCTTTTATATCTACTAGTAGTTTTTACCTCCTTGATTAAATAAAACAAATAAAACATGACCGGTAATAACATCATATACATACTATCATGTCTTTGAAAATTCAAATAATGAAGAACAAATCCCTCTACAGTAAGCAATAAAAAACTAAATATCAATAATCCTAATGCTACACTTTTCTTTAAACTAATTTTTCTACTACGTAATATATAGCCTAATACAAAAAATACAGGAACATAGAAAAGTCCATTTCTAGTATAGCTAGAAACTGAAAAAATAAATTCATAAATAGGAAATAAAAAAGGATTACTTTCAACTAACTGATAATAGCTATCTCCCAACAATCCTATGAAAAAAAGCATCAAAACTAAAAAGATTACTATTTTTATATTTACCTTTTTCAAAAGGAAATAAACCAGCCAAATACCAAACAACAAAGCAGGAAAATACCACAAATGATAAACGGTACCATCTATAAAAATACTTTTCAACAATTCTATAAAAGAAAGAGAAGAGAAACTACCTTGATAAATATTTAACGGTATATAAACTAAGATAGCAAAAAAATACATCTTAGCTATTTTAATAGAATAATCAATAAGAGCCCTTCTATCTTTTAAAGCCTTTGGTACAATAAAATAACCAGTAATCATTAAAAACAAAGGAACCGCTATTCTAGATAATATTCTTGTAAAGAAAAAATCAAATTCAGTGCTTATCGAACTAAATATAGAAGTATGAATGGTTATAATTAAAAAAGCTGCTATCAACCTACAAGAATCGAGATTAAGCTTTTTAAACATATCAGATCTTCCTCGTTATAATAAACCCATCTACATTATTACCAGAAATGATTGTGTTATCATCTATTGAAATTTCCTTCATATCATCGGTCAAAGAAAGATAGGATATCTCATACCCATCAAAAACCAAAGGATTTATCATATATCCATAATTTTTTAAATATTCAATATACTCCTCTAAACAAAAATGATTCCTCTTTATAATCTTAGAATGAGGATACCCCACATATCTAAAATGCCATTCTTCTTTAGAAATGTGCGTAATATCTACCTTATCTTCACTATATCTTTCGATAAAACCATAATCAGTCATAACATCTCTAAACTGTTTACAAATCCCATCATCCGGAAAACTAGGTCTTATAAAATCAATTTGCTCTTGATTCAACCCTAAATCAATAGCAAGACCAGTCTGATGTTCACTACTAT
>CALYAQ010000156.1 GCA_944393615.1 uncultured Clostridia bacterium | reverse complement strand
GTTGTAGAAGAAAAACAATTTGAGCTTGCAAATATTAAAGCTAATTTAAGTGGGTATGAAAAACAATTAGATTACAACGAACATATATTAAAATATTTAGAAAACTTTACTAAATCTAAAGTTAGTACAGAACAAATATTATCAGATAGAAAAATTAACTCGTACTTAAGTAAGCTTAATGATTTTGATATTGCTAGTGTATCTGATGCCAACAAATTGTTGGTATACATTAACAATAATATTATACAGTTAACTAAAAATATCAAGGATTACCATAGGCTAAAAGAAGATATGAAATTATTAGAAGATTATGCTAAAAAGGTAATGCATAAAATGGATGTGTGATAAATATGAAACAAGAAGAATTGGATAGATTAAATAATATGATGATATATGAGAATGAACTGTATTGTAATGGATATAATATAATTGCAGGAATTGATGAAGCAGGAAGAGGACCGCTAGCTGGCCCTGTTGTTGCAGGTGCTGTTATTTTAAAAAAAGGCGAATATATTGAAGGACTAAATGATTCAAAAAAAATATCGCCTAAAAAAAGAGAAAAACTCTATGATGAGATAATACAAAAATCTTTAGCGTATAGTTTAGGAATAGTTGATAATAACGTGATTGACGAAATTAATATTCTAGAGGCTACAAGACTAGCTATGAAAAAAGCTATTGAGGGGTTAGAAATAAAACCGGATTATCTATTAATAGATGCGGAAACTCATGTAAAAACAGATATACCTTTAAAAGGTATAGTAAAAGGAGATAGCTTAAGTGTATCAATTGCTGCTGCATCAATTTTAGCAAAAGTAACAAGGGATAGAATGTTACTTGAGTTTGATAAACAATATCCACAATATGAATTCGCAAAGCATAAAGGGTATGGAACAGCATTGCATATACAAAAAATAGGGGAATATGGATTAACACCAATTCATAGGAAAACTTTTTGTAGTAAATTTGTTAAATAACATTTTAAATTTGGAGGTTTTAGAATGGAAAATGAAAATTTAGAAAAAAAGGAGATTGAGGATATAGAAAATAAAAATGAAATTGTACCTACACAAAACGATAAGCAAATTACTTATGGTAAAGTAAGTGTTAGTGAAAAAAGTACACATTCAGGTTTAAGAGGTTTCTTAGGGGGGATATTAGGTGGTGTAGTAGGTGTAATTGCTGTGTTGGCAATAGTAGTAAATGTACCACAAATAAAGGATAACTTTACTATAAATAATGACGATACAGAAAACACAGATACACCTTCAACTATTATTAAAAATATGGTTGAATATCAAAACCCAGTTCCTGCTGTATCTTCGCAAGTTGGACCTTCTGTTGTTGGTGTAACTGTAGAATATACATATAACAGCTTTTTTGGGACACAAAGAGTTGTACAAGAAGGTTCAGGAATAATTATTAGCACAGATGGGTATATTTTGACCAATAACCATGTATTAAGCACTAATAATAATGCAATAGAGAAAAAAGCGAAAGTATACTTACCTAATAGTTCAGAGCCACTAGATGCAACTATTGTAGGTACAGATGCTCAAACTGATATAGGTGTGTTAAAAGTTGATTGTACAGATTTACCAGCAGTTACAATAGGTAGTTCAAATGATTTAGAGGTTGGAGCTATGGTAATTGCTATTGGTAATCCTTTAGGAAGGCAATTTGAAGGTTCTGTTACTGTGGGATATGTTAGTGCATTAAATAGGCAAGTATCGGATACTGCAGGAAATACGTATACATTAATTCAAACAGATGCAGCAATTAATGAAGGTAATAGTGGCGGAGCATTGGTAAATACTAATGGAGAGTTAGTTGGCATTAATATGGCGAAAATTGAGGGTACAGGTATAGAAGGTTTGGGTTTTGCAATACCAATTGATGATGTTAAAACTGTAATCGATGATTTAATAGAATACAAAAAGGTTATTAGACCAAGTATTGGTTATGAGGGAATAAATGTAAATGAGGCAACAAAGAATAGATATAACCTAGATAGTGTAGGTGTATATATTAAAGCGATAAATCCATTTAGTGCAGCAGAAATTGCAGGTCTAAAAGTTGGCGATATAATAATAAAATTTGATGGTCAAACTATTGAAAGCATGGAACAATTAAATACACAATTACAAAAACATGAAGTTGGAGATACAGTCGAATTAGTAATTATGAGAAACGGAAAAGAAATGAATATAGAGGTTACTTTAAAAGAAGAATAAAATATAGTATAATATAGTATATACATTTTATTGTATGTACTATATTTTTTATGAGGTGATGTATATGTTAAATTCATACCAAACAATATTTGAGGAGTATGAAGGTGGAATTGTAGAAAAAAAGTCTAAATTTATAGCTAATATTTTTCATGTTGAGAATGAAGAAGAAGCAAAAAAAGTAATAACTCAAATAAAGAAAAAGCATTATGATGCAAAGCATCATGTGTATGCTTATCGTATATATAATTATGAAATATTGGAAAAATTTAGTGATGACGGAGAACCTGCCCAAACAGCTGGAAAACCAATTATGGATTTAATAAAGCAAAAGGATTTATATAATGTTTTAATAGT
This sequence comes from uncultured Clostridia bacterium, assembly GCA_944393615.1. Taxonomy (GTDB): domain Bacteria; phylum Bacillota; class Clostridia; order TANB77; family SIG350; genus CALYAQ01. Next base: position 11,725 of record CALYAQ010000156.1, on the reverse strand, counting down.
TGTTACTAGATATTTTGGAGGCGTTTTATTGGGAACGGGTGGGCTTACAAGAGCATATACTCGGAAGTGCTAGTGTATGCTTGAATAATACAAAAGTTGAAGAAATGATATATTCTTATTTAGTACAATTTGAAACTGGATACGAAGAGGTTGATAAAATTAAATACTATTGTGAAACAAATAGTATAAAAATAGAAAAAATTGAATATTTGGAAAAAATATTGTTTAAAACTATTATAAAACCTAACGATTATGTGGAATTTGAAAAAAACGTAAAAAATATGCTATCTAGAAACGTTGATTTTTCAATTGTTGAGGAAAAATATGTAAAAAAATAGAAAAAATTACAAAAAACTATTGCAAAAATTTACCATATATTATATAATCTCAATATACCAAAATTTAACAATTGAGGAGGGTAAATATGGGTAATAAAATTTCAGTAATTGTGGCAGATGATAATATTGAATTTTCAAAAATGATCTCAGATTATTTGAATTTGCAAGAGGGAATGAGTGTTGTTGGTGTAGCACATGACGGAATAGAAGCTATTAATTTAATAGAAGAATACAATCCGGATGTTGTTATACTTGATGTTATTATGCCAAAATTAGATGGTTTAGGTGTATTAGAAAAGGTTCATGAAATGAATTTGAGTAAAGAACCAATTTGTATGATTTTGTCAGCTGTTGGACAGGAAAAAATAACTCAAAGAGCTATAATGTTGGGTGCTCACTATTATTTTATAAAACCGTTTGAATTATCTGTAATTGCAGATAGAATAAGAGAGGCGAAGAATTTTTCATATATTAATATAGGTAGTAGCGATATACTTAGAGAAACAAAGTCACAATATATTGGAAAAAAGAGCTTAAATAAAGATAAGAATTTAGAAGTTGAAATAACAAACTTAATACATGATATTGGAGTTCCAGCACATATAAAAGGATACCAATATTTAAGGGATGCAATAACTATTGTTGCAAATAATATGGATATAATTAATCAAATAACTAAAACGCTATATCCTACAATAGCAGAAAGATACGGTACTACTCCTAGCAGGGTAGAAAGGGCTATAAGACATGCTATTGAAGTGGCATGGGCAAGAGGAAAAGTTGAAACAATGGACTCAATATTTGGCTATACTGTTAATAATATGAAGGGTAAACCGACTAATTCAGAATTTATAGCTATGTTAGCAGATAAGTTAAGAATAGAGGTAATGTCTGTATAATTTCAAAAAGTTTACATAAAAATGAAAAAGGGTATTGCAAAATATAAAAAAATATAGTATAATAATATTGTAGTAAAAACTTACGAATTTCCCAATGAATTTTAGGGAAGTGGAATCGATGGAAAGAGAGTTAAAGCTTATTATTAAAGTTTTAGCAGTCATTCTTGTTGCGATGCTCGTTATTGCAGCAATGATTGCGGTTTACAACCATGTGACGACGAATAATGCAAATGACAATAATGCATTACCAGACGGATGGATTGAGCCAACACCAGTACCGACACAGAACAACAATAATGGAGGAATTAATTTAATTCCGCCGACAAGTGCAACACCCGGTTGGGTAGATGCACCTGAGGGCTATTGGGGTAAACAGTATTCAAGTTACCCAGTAGTTGATTTGCGGAACTGAGAAAGACGTTTAGTTTAACTAAACGTTTTTCCTTGTTTTTTCTATGAATTTATGGTATAATATTAATGTATAAATACATGTCGAGAAATTCTAACTTAATAGAGAGAATTAAAAATTCAAGAGCTAAAAGATTTTTTGTTCTTGTAGTATTTGCCGTTTTCTGTTTTGTTACAGGAGTGGCTTTGGACTTGCTTACAGAACTTGATAAACACTTTATTGCAGGTTTTACACTTGCAGTATTTGTATTTATGGTTTTGTTAGCGGATGAAATATCTAAAGTGGCTTTAGATACTAACGAAAAAACAGATAGCGTGGAGTAATTCCATGCTTTTTTTGTGGAAAAACATAAAAAAACAATGCTAAATATAACATTGTTTCTTTATAATCACCAGAAAAAATACAAAGGTAGACAAATTATTGTCTTGCAACACTGATATAATTTTAGTAAAGCAGTGTATGATGATGTGTGTTAGACTGTGATATATACGTGTTTTGGTATTGTAGGTGAATCATAACAAAATGTACGTATAAAGGTGTGGGATATTACCAAAGTTATATCAACATTGGTTTAACAAAAATTTGCCTACACATATATTATATTATGTTTACGCAATATTGTCAATTCTTTTTTCATTTTTGTTAAAAATGGTTGAGGGTAACTTAAAAAAGTAAATGCATCTTTTTCCGCTATATCGTGCATTTTTATTTAACATCCGTATATATATTATTGCCTTTTTTGTCCATTCGTGTAATATTTTTCATTTTTATTGCCAAACTAATATTGATTTTATGAAAGTTTGTTAGTATAATCAAGAATGCAATAAGGAAGTTTTAAGGAGGAAAAAATGGATAAGAAATATGTATATTTGTTTAATGAAGGTAATGCTCAAATGAGAGAACTATTAGGAGGTAAGGGAGCTAATTTAGCGGAAATGACCAAATTGGGTTTGCCTATACCTAAAGGCTTTACAATAACTACTGAAGCTTGTATTAACTACTATGATAATGGTAGAAAAATATCAGATACAATAGAACAAGAAATATTAAAAAATTTAGAAATATTAGAAAATGTAACTAATAAAAAGTTTGGAAATAGAGATAACCCATTGCTAGTATCAGTACGTTCAGGTGCTAGAGCATCTATGCCAGGTATGATGGACACAGTATTAAATTTAGGTATAAATGATGATGTTGTAGAAGGAATGGCAAAGAAAAATGAAAGATTTGCTTATGATAGTTATAGAAGATTTATACAAATGTTTAGTGATGTGGTAATGGAAATAGATAAATCAAAGTTTGAAAAAATAATTGATGAGGAAAAAGAAAAAAGAGGTATTAATCTAGATACAGAGTTTACAGCTGAGGACTTAAAAGTCCTAATTTCTCGTTTTAAAGAGTTATATAAACAAGAAAAAAATGAGGAATTTCCACAAGACCCAATATTCCAAATGAAAGAAGTTATAAAGGCTGTGTTTAGGTCGTGGGAAAACCCAAGAGCTGTAGTATATAGAAGATTAAATGATATTCCTAGTGACTGGGGAACTGCGGTAAATGTTCAAGAAATGGTTTTTGGAAATATGGGAGATGATTGTGGAACAGGTGTTGCTTTTACTCGTAACCCTTCAACAGGAGAAAATAAAATATATGGAGAATTTTTAATGAATGCACAAGGAGAGGATGTTGTTGCAGGAATTAGAACACCACAACCAATGGAACAGCTAAAAGAGGTTATGCCTGAAGTTTATGAGGAATTTGTAACATATGCCAAAAGGTTAGAAACATATTTTAAAGATATGCAGGATATGGAATTTACAATTGAAAAGGGTAGACTATATATATTGCAAACTAGAAATGGTAAAAGGACGGCTTTAGCAGCATTAAAAATAGCTGTAGATTTAGTAGAAGAGGAAATTTGTACTAAAGAACAAGCATTACTAAAAATAGAGCCTAAACAGTTAGACCAACTTTTACACCCTATATTTGACCAAGAAGTGCTAGCATCTTCACAACCAATTGTTACAGGGTTACCAGCATCTCCTGGAGCTGCTACTGGAAAAATCGTGTTTTCAGCACAATCTGCAAATGAATGGTTTAATAATGGAGAAAAAGATTTAATATTGGTTAGATTAGAAACATCACCAGAGGACATAGAAGGAATGAATTTATGTAAAGGTGTACTAACTGTAAGAGGTGGAATGACATCACACGCAGCTGTTGTAGCTCGTGGAATGGGGACATGCTGTGTTGCAGGTTGTAGCGATTTGATTATAAATGAAGAAGCTAGATATATTGAAACAAAAGAAGGAAAAAGATTTTCAGAAGGAGACTATATTTCATTAGACGGTTCAACCGGTAATGTTTACGGAGAAAAAATATCGACAGTTGAGGCTACTATGACGGGTAATTTTGCTAAGGTTATGGAATGGGCTGATGAGGTTAGAGTATTAAAAATACGTGCTAATGCTGATACTCAAAAAGATGCTAAAAAAGCATTTGAATTTGGAGCAGAGGGCATAGGCCTATGTAGAACTGAGCATATGTTTTTTGAACCTGATAGAATAGAGGCTATTAGAGAGATGATAGTGTCTAAGACGGTTGAACAAAGAGAAAAGTCTTTAGAAAAATTATTGCCAATGCAAAGAGGAGATTTTGAACATTTATTTAGAGAAATGAAAGGATACCCTGTAACAATAAGATTGTTAGATCCACCACTTCATGAGTTTGTTCCACATGGTTTTGAAGAAATAGAGGAACTGTCTAAAGAAATGAATATGTCTACAGAAGAATTAACACATATTATAGAGGACTTACATGAGTTTAATCCTATGATGGGACATAGAGGTTGTAGGTTAGATGTAACTTATCCTGAAATTGCAAAAATGCAAACAAGGGCAATTATAGAGGCGGCATTAAATGTTAGTAAAGAAGGGATAAGTGTAGAACCAGAGATAATGATACCTTTAATATGTGAGTTAAAAGAGCTAAAATATGTTAAAAATATAATAATTAAGACTATAGATGAAGTGTTTGAACAAACAGGTATGGAGATTAACTATACAATAGGTACAATGATTGAAATACCAAGAGCTGCAATACTTGCTGGAGATATAGCAAAAGAAGCTGAATTTTTCTCTTTTGGAACTAATGATTTAACTCAAATGACTTATGGTTTTTCTAGGGATGATACAGGTAAATTTATAGGCGATTATTATGAAAAAGGTATATTTGAATTTGACCCTTTTGTAAAATTAGACCAAAAAGGTGTTGGCAAATTAGTTGCCAAGGCTGCTAAAATGGGTAGAGCAACAAGACCAAATTTAAAACTTGGAATATGTGGAGAACATGGAGGAGACCCAAGTACAATTGAATTTTGTCATAATATAGGCTTGAGTTATGTTTCATGTTCACCTTATAGGGTGCCAATTGCTAGATTAGCAGCGGCTCAAGCAGCTATAAAAAATTTAAAAGAATAAAAAGAAAAATTGTAATTAGAAATTTTCTAATTGCAATTTTTTCTACTATTGGTTAATCTGCTTTAGCACACGTACTACATTTGTGTTGACAAATTTTATCACAAGAAACAATAGCACCTTTGCTAACTAATATGTTTAAAAACACTTTAGTTTTTTCGTTTTTTGTTTGTGAGTAAGTAGATTGACCAAACATGTACATACAATCAATTTCCTTTATTCTTTCCCAAAATGCGACAGCTGGTTTAGAACTGAATTGATTAGAAGTGTAGATAAAAGTATCTAAACATTGAGTGATTGATAACTCAATATCACAATCTTTCCATAAATTAAAACTTTTTTCAAGAGATTTTTTAATTAATTCATAGTGTTGTTCATTAAGTTTATCATGCAAAACTTCAAAAAGATTTGAAGCTTTGATTAATTTAGAGTTCATAATAGTTTTCATATATTTACATGATATATTATTTTAAACTTTAAGTCAATACAAATACATAATTTTGTAAAATTTGATAATAATATTTTTAGGGAGTGATAATATGTTGAAAGCGAAAGATTTAATGAGTAAAGTAGTTAAATTTGTTACGCCAGAAGAAAGTATAGAAACAATATCTCAAATAATGAAAGACTGCGATTTGGGTATTGTGCCTGTGGTTGATGAAGAACATCATTTGTTAGGTGTTGTAACTGATAGAGATATAGTTATTAGAAATATAGCTAAAAAAGCGGGAAATAGTAAAAGAGATATGAAAGCTGAAGATATAATGACAAGAAATGTAGTAACAGCATCGCCTGATGATGACATATACAATATATCAAGAAAAATGAGCTCGCAAAAGATTAGAAGAATACCAATAGTAGCAAATGACAAATTAATAGGAATTGTATCAATTGCTGATATAGCTGTAACAAGAAAGTTTGATGCAGAAATAGCTCAAGCAATATCGGAAATAAGCGAATAAACAAACAAGACTGCAAGTGCAGTCTTGTTTGTTTAATACCAAAAGAGTACATGTATATAGTGGATATGTGTGTATGATGTCAGCTTTTGATATATAGAGAAGAAACTTTTCCTGGGGTGTGGGGTACATGCTTTGTGAACGAAAAAGTTATCTAATCAGAATAAACCCTTAACAGTTGTTATTTTTGTTCGTTGTTTCACCTCTTAAAATTTAATCGGTGTTATAGCAAAAGAACTATAACCTTGTATATTATACATCGCTTTTTAAAAAATGTCAATGACAAAAAATGACAAAAAACGATTTTATATGTATCGTAAACAAATATAAATGCGATATACTTATTTTTTTGTTTTTTCAGGTTTTTAAATTTTTTTTATGAAACTAGTTGACAACTAGTTTCTATTATGTTAATATATTAAGTGATTATCCAATAGAGGTGATTATAATAGTTAATTTAATAAGAAATAAAAAAGTGAAAAATATACAATAATAAAGAGTCAAAAATATTGTCTCTTTATTTTGATGTCTATAAACATGACTAAAAACATTCTATTTTTAGGCTTGAGTATATATATTTTTGTCTAGGGATTGTAACATTCTATTACAATTTCATACGTAGTTTAAAATTTTAATATGGGGTGATTTAATTGGTAAAAGATTTTGTTCAAGGCAAAACGGTACGTAAATCTTATGCAAGAATAGGGGATCAAATTGAGATGCCTAATTTGATTGCAGTTCAAAAAGATTCATACAAGTGGTTTTTAGAAGAAGGATTAGGTGAGACATTAAGAGATGTATCACCTATAGTTAGTTATACTGGCAATATAATTTTGGAATTTGTTGACTACTATATGGAAAATAATCCTAAATATTCAATTGATAAGGCTAAGGAAAAAGATGCAACGTATGCAGATAGACTACAAGTTAAGGTTAGATTAATAAATACAGAAACAGGAGAAATAAAGGAACAAGACATATTTATGGGAGAAATTCCATTAATGACTCCTAGTGGTACATTTATAATCAATGGTGCTGAAAGGGTTGTAGTAAATCAATTAGTACGTTCGCCTGGTTGCTATTACTTGAAAGAGTCGGATAAGTATAAGGATAAATATTTGTATTCAGCAACTGTAATGCCTAATAGAGGTGCTTGGCTAGAATATGAAACAGATGCAGAAGATACATTCTATGTAAGAGTTGATAGAACTAGAAAAATTCCAGTAACTGTTTTAATTAAGGCTTTAGGAATTGTTGATGATAATAGAATATTAGAGTTATTTAACAATGACGAAAGAATTAGGGTAACATTACAAAAGGATACTATAAAAACACAAATAGATGCATTAATTGAAATATATAAAAAGCTAAGACCTGGAGAATTACCAACAGAAGAAGCAGCTAGTAATTTGTTTAATGCAATGTTTTTTGATGAAAGAAGATATGACATAACAAAAGTTGGTAGATATAAATATAACAAGAAACTATCTTTAGCATCAAGAATAGAAAATAAAATTTCAGCTGATAAAATTGTAGATAAAGAAACAGGAGAGGTTTTTGTAAAGGCAGAACAAGTTATAACTAAAGATGTAGCAAGACAAATACAAGATAGTGGTATAAATGAAGTGTTCTTGAAAGTTGGCGATAACAAGGTAAAAGTTATTGGTAATGGAACAGTTGATTTAAAAAAATACGTAAAAGGTTTTGAAAATGTAAAAATTGATGTTAATTATGCATTATTAAAAAAATTAATTGATGAAAATCCTAAAAAAGACCTTCCAGATTTAATAAATGAAAATATGGCAGAATTAGTTACAACTCATTTAACTGTAGAAGATGTAATCGCTTCAATAAACTATTTATTAAATTTAGCTTATGGTTTGGGTAGTGTAGATGACATAGACCATTTGGGTAATAGAAGAATAAGATGTGTTGGAGAGTTAATGCAAAACCAATTTAGAATAGGTTTAGCAAGACTTGAAAAAGTTATTAAAGAAAAAATGGCAATACAAGATTTAGATGTTATTGCACCACAAACATTAATTAATACGAAACCTATAACTTCTGTTATTCGTGAGTTTTTTGGTAGTAGCCAATTATCTCAATTTATGGATCAAACAAACCCATTAACAGAGCTTACTCATAAAAGAAGAATATCAGCATTAGGACCTGGTGGTTTATCAAGAGAAAGAGCAGGGTTCGAGGTAAGGGATATTCACTATACACATTATGGTAGATTATGTCCAATTGAGTCACCAGAAGGGCCAAACATAGGACTTATATCTTCATTACCAACTTTTGCTATAATTAACGAATATGGATTTATTGAAACACCATATAGAAAGATTAATAAAAAGACAGGAAAGGTTACTGATGAGATAGAATATATGACAGCTGATACAGAAGAAGGATATATAATTGCACCAGCTTATGAAGAATTTGACGAAAAGGGGAAGTTTAAAAATAAAAAAATCAAGGCAAGGTTTAAAGACCAAATATTGGTTGTTGATTCTTCAAAAGTTGATTATGTTGACATATCGCCAAAACAATTAGTATCAGTAGCTGCAGCTATGATACCTTTCTTGGAGAATGATGATGCTAACCGTGCATTAATGGGTGCAAACATGCAAAGGCAGGCTGTTCCATTGATAAAAACAGATTCTCCAATTGTGGGAACTGGTATAGAATATAGAGCAGCAAAAGATTGTGGTGTGTGTGTAATAGCTGAAAATGCAGGAACTGTAGAAAAAGTATCAGCAGATGAAATAACTATAAAGACTAAAACAGGTTTAGACCATTATACGTTACAAAAATTTAGAAGATCAAATTCAGGTACATGTATTAATCAAAGACCTATTGTTAAGAAAAATGATAAGATTAAGGCAGGAGATATAATTGCTGATGGTCCTTCAACTGATAATGGAGAATTAGCATTAGGAAAAAATATCCTTATAGGTTTTATGACTTGGGAAGGATATAACTATGAAGATGCTATATTGATAAATGAAAAATTAGTTAAAGAAGATGTGTTTACATCAATTCATATAGAAGAATATGATTGCGAATGTAGGGATACAAAATTAGGACCTGAAGAATTTACAAGAGAAATACCAAATGTGGGCGACGATATGCTAAAAGATCTTGACGAAAGAGGAGTTATTCGTATAGGAGCTGAAGTTGTACCAGGAGATATTTTGGTAGGTAAAGTAACCCCTAAAGGAGAAACAGATTTAACAGCAGAAGAAAGACTATTAAGAGCTATATTCGGAGAAAAAGCGAGAGATGTAAGAGATAATTCTTTAAGAGTTCCACATGGAGAAGCGGGAACAATTGTAGATATTAAAACGTTCTCAGCTAAAAATGGAGATGAGTTAGCACCTGGTGTTAATGAAATGATAAGGGTGTACATAGCTAAAAAGAGAAAAATATCTGTTGGAGATAAAATGGCTGGTCGTCATGGTAACAAAGGTGTTGTATCAAGAATATTACCAGAAGAGGATATGCCTTACTTAGAAGATGGTACTCCATTGCAAATAGTATTGAACCCATTAGGTATTCCTTCACGTATGAACATTGGTCAGGTATTAGAAGTACACTTGGGTTATGCAGCTAAACTTCTTGGTTGGAAAATAGCTACTCCTGTATTTGACGGAGCCAATGAAAATGATGTAATAGCAACATTAGAAAAGGCAGGACTACCTAATACTGGTAAAATGAAGGTATATGACGGAAGAACTGGAGAACCGTTTGATAAAGAAGTTACAGTTGGAATAATGTATTATTTGAAACTTCACCATTTGGTTGATGATAAGATACATGCTCGTTCAACAGGACCATATTCATTAGTTACACAACAACCATTAGGAGGTAAAGCTCAATTTGGTGGTCAAAGATTTGGAGAAATGGAAGTTTGGGCATTAGAAGCCTATGGAGCTGCTTATACATTACAAGAAATATTGACTGTAAAATCAGATGATGTTGTAGGTAGAGTAAAAACGTATGAAGCTATAGTTAAAGGCGACAATGTTCCAGAACCTGGTGTTCCAGAAGCGTTTAAAGTTTTAGTAAAGGAATTACAAAGTTTAGGGTTAGATATAAAAGTGCTTGCTGAAAATAACGAAGAAGTAGAATTAAAAGAAAACATTGATGATACAGATGATATTGAAATTAACACTTCAAAAGATACAATTGCAAAAGATTTAGAAGGAGAAGAAGGTTTTAATAATATTTATGACGATAATGACCAAACAGAAGATATTATTGATGATTTAGAAGATGATGCTTTTTCAGAAGTGTTTGAAGGCGAAGATGACTTTTTTGATAATGATGAATTTAATGAGGAGGAATAACCAATGCTAGATTTCGAAAATTTTAATAGTATTAAGATTGGTATTGCTTCACCAGAAAAGATAAGAGAATGGTCTAAGGGTGAAGTGAAAAAACCAGAAACTATCAATTACAGAACTTTAAAACCTGAAAAAGATGGATTGTTTTGTGAAAAGATATTTGGACCACAAAAGGACTGGGAGTGTCATTGTGGTAGGTATAAGAGAATTAGATATAAAGGTATAGTTTGTGATAGATGTGGTGTTGAGGTTACCAAGGCAAAGGTAAGAAGAGAAAGAATGGGACATATTGAACTTGCAGCTCCGATTGCTCATATTTGGTATTTTAAAGGTATACCTAGTAGAATAGGTTTAGTGTTGGACGTATCACCTAAAGCTATTGAAAAAGTTATATACTTTTCAGCATATATAGTTACAGACCCATTAAAATCAAACTTATCAAAGTATCAAGTTTTAACTGAAATGAAATATAGAGAGGCTATAGAAGAAAATGGAGAAAATTCATTTATAGCTAAAATGGGTGCAGAAGCATTATATGAATTACTAAAAGAAGTTGATGTAGAAAAATTAACAAAAGAATTAAAAGAAGAATTAAAAACATCTACAGGACAAAAAAAGGTAAAATTAGTAAAGAGATTAGAAACAGTAGAGGCATTTTATCAATCAGGTAATAAACCTGAATGGATGATTATGGAAGTTTTACCAGTATTACCACCAGAATTAAGACCTATGGTACAATTAGATGGTGGAAGGTTTGCAACATCTGACTTAAATGATTTATACAGAAGAGTTATAAACCGTAATAATAGATTAAAAAGGTTATTAGAATTAGGCGCACCTGAGATAATTGTAAGAAATGAAAAAAGAATGTTACAAGAGGCAGTAGATGCTTTAATTGATAATTCAAGAAGAGGTAAACCTGTTATGACACCTGGCAATAGACCACTAAAATCTTTATCTGATTTATTAAAAGGTAAGCAAGGTAGATTTAGACAAAACTTACTTGGTAAAAGGGTTGACTATTCGGGTAGGTCTGTTATAGTTGTAGGACCAGAATTGAAAATATATCAATGTGGATTACCAAGAGAAATGGCAATAGAATTATTCAAACCTTTTGTAATGAAAGAAATAGTAAGTAGAGGTTTAGCACATAATATTAAAAGTGCAAAGAGAATGGTTGAAAGATTAAGACCAGAAATATGGGATGTATTAGACTATGTAATAAAAGATCATCCTGTACTATTAAATCGTGCACCAACATTACATAGATTGAGTATTCAAGCATTTGAACCAGTATTAGT
>CALYAQ010000155.1 GCA_944393615.1 uncultured Clostridia bacterium | reverse complement strand
TGTTTTTTTACGAGATTTGGTAATTTAGTAGGATTGCTATTTATATATTTTTTCAATCCAAATAGTATTTCATCTTTTGTACCAACGCATTCAAATGGTTTTTCACATTCTAAACCAATCAATTTTCTAAAATCTAACTCTAGTTCTAAGTTATCAAGTATACTACTTCCAAAAATATTATTTGTTTTTTCTAAACTAAGAAATGGAAGAAGTAGGCAATATACAAAGATACATTTTGGACATTTAGAGCACCATACGTTTTGTTTTATTCCTGCATTGCAACTTCTAAATATTTTCAAATATTTTTCATATTTAACTAATTGTTTAGCAATTTGATATTCACTTATAGGTCTTAATAAACTAAAATATTTAATGTCGTTTGTAAAACATTTAGATACATATTCGTTAAAATCTTTTTCAAATTCATAGCTTTTCGAGTATTGATGATTTATATTTGTACCCTCAATATTTCCTTCATTACTACTGCTTTCGTTAGAAAGCACGATGTATTTTCTTCCTAATAATACAGCAGTCAATATACTTACAAAAGCTATCATTGAAGATATTGGTACATGACCGTTAATATATCCTTGTGCATTTAATTCAAATAGTTTTGTGTCTAAAAATCTATCTACTTCAAATATATCGTTATCTTTAAATCCATAGGTATAACATGTATCATAACTAGCTTTTCGTTTATGAAAAAACATAAAAGGAGTATTATCATATTGCTTTAGCAATTCTAATGTAACAATGCTATCTTTACCACCACCGATAGGCACTAAATTTCCTATATTGTCTTTTGTATATGAGGTATCTATATAGTTATTTGTACTATTAATATCTTGATTTGATTGTATTTGTATAAATTCTTCTTGTGGAATATTTTCAAAGCCATTTAGGTACCTTAATTCGCCAAGACCATTATATATTAATTTGCTCCACCATGTTTTTTGAAAATCATTTAACTTACCACATTGTATGTAGATTATTGGGCTACAAGTTAATTTATAGTAACTTATGCATTCAGCAATCCCTATATTAAATAATATGTTTTGAACTGCTGGGTTTAATATATCTATTTTAAAATTAAAATTTTTTGTATATATATACATCTTATTACAAAAATCAATTTCGTTATTTAAAGAATAATAAAAGTTTATTTCATATTTATCCTCAAAAGGAATTATTTCATAATTTTTGTATATGAATTTTGGATATTTTCTTCTTAATGTATTAAATAATTCAATATTGTTTTTCATTTAAAAGCCTCCCTATATATATTTATACACTAATTTATATAAACATGCAAGCAGTCTTATTTGATTTTAATAGAAAAATAGTGTATAATACTAATATACATAAAAACTTTATGTATTATGCTTGCTTTTTTTAGCAGGTTGGAGAAAAAAATGACAGTAAATGTTTATACCACAAAAGTTTTAAGAGCAAAAAGAGATTTAGCAGAAAAAGAATTTTTGTATATTAACTCTCCTACAAATTTTGATTTAGCCCAAAACTATAGTGTGGCTAGTAACAAATTTAACGAACTATGGCAGTCAATGAAAACAAAGAAAGTGCCGTTTAGAGTTGAGTTAGAGTATAACAGAATTATACAAATGTTGGAAGAGGGCTTATCATACGAATATAACGATAGTGTTTTATCTACAGCAGGAAGTATAAGGGTGGTTATCGATGAGGCTGAACTCAAGTCACTTTTAAGGCTTCTTGAGGCAGGAGGCTTTATATATGAAGTGCATGCGACTTATCATATTGGAGAAATGCTTGTAGAGTATGATTTAGATGTATCTATGTAGAATATATACATCTTTTTTTCATTTTTGTTCATAAACGTATTGTATAAATTTAATTTGTGTGTTTTAATATAGTGTATACGGAGTGATAATATATGAAAAGAAGGTTGTTTTGCGAAATATCCCCAATAACATATAAAATTTCTATAACAAAAGAAATATTCAAAAGAAATATAAGAAATATGTTTTGTGGTTTGAAGTTTGCAACAGATATAACAAATGAAAAATTGCCTGTTTTAGTATATAGGCATAATTCATTAATTAGAAGAAAGTTAAATAACGTTGATTTGCAGTTGCAAGAAAATAAGGCTGTTAATTTAACATTGACTACACCAAAGGTAAATGGCGTAATGATAAAGCCTGGACAAACTTTTTCTTTTTGGAATTTAGTAGGTAATTGTACAAAAGAAAAAGGATATAAAGAAGGGCTTACAATATCCAATGGAAAAATAAATAGAGGAATAGCAGGTGGTATGTGTCAATTTACCAATTTATTACACTGGATGGTATTACATACACCATTAGAAGTTATAGAATATCATCATCATAATGGAATAGATATGTTTCCGGATTTTGGAAGACAAGTGCCGTTTGGTACAGGTACATCTATTTGCTATAATTCATTAGACTATATGTTTACAAATAATACGGATGTAACATTTCAAATTATATGTTATGTAACGGAAACACATTTATGTGGAGAAATAAGAGCAAACAAAGAAATCAAAAATTCATATCATGTATATGAAGAAGATGCATATTTTGAAAAAAGGGAAGGGACATATTATAGGCACAATAAAATATATAGAAAGTGTATAGATAAAAAAACTGGAAATACAATAGAAAATAAATTGTTACAGGAGAATAATTCTAAAGTTATGTATGACGAAAAATTTATTAATAAAGAAAAAATACGCAGTTGAATTGCTAGCCAAATTATGGATTAGGGATGATTGGATATTTTTTTCTAAAAAATTGATATATTAATAAATCTATGATACAATAATTGTGAAAAATAATTTAAAAGGTGATGAAATGAAAGTAAAGGAAATAAAAACTGCCTTAATTGAGCAAAAAAGAATAAATTTACCTGGAAATTTATATTATAAAACTCAAATTGATTTTGCGTATAATACTAACCATATTGAAGGTTCTACGATTACTGCAGATGAAACAGCTAGTATTTATGAAACAGGAACAATTTTAGCAAGCGTTGATAAAGTAATTGTATTAAAAGATGCTACCGAGATAAAAAATCATTTTACATTATTTAAATATATGTTAGATACAATAGAAGAACCATTGACTGAAAAATTAATAAAAAAATATCATTTTATTTTAAAAGAAGGGACACTAACTGATTTGGAAAAAGAATGGTTTAATGTTGGTAAGTATAAAAAGTTAAAAAATTATGTTGGAAATATAACTACAACAATGCCTAATAATGTAGAAAGAGAAATGCAAGATTTATTAAATTGGTATGAACTATTAAACCAAAAAGTATTAGAAGATATAATTGAATTTCATGTAAGATTTGAAAAAATTCATCCTTTTCAAGATGGAAATGGAAGAGTAGGCAGAATGATTATGTTTAGAGAATGTTTAGTAAATGAGATTATGCCATTCTATATTGAGGATAAAAATAAAAGCTTCTATATTAGAGGTATGCAAAAATATCAAACCAATAATGAAAAAGGTTATTTAATTGATACCTGTCGAAACAGTCAAGATAACTATGAAAAATTAGCTAATTATTTTTTGAAGTAATTATTATTTTTTGTAAAATGTTGAATTTTTATTTTAACATTTTATTTTTTATTTTTTTATATTTTTTTTCTTAAAAAATTGATATATTAATAAATTTATGATACAATACCTTTTAATAACGTGAGGAGGAAATATAAATGGCATTTAAATTATTTAAGTCATATAGTGAAAAAGAAATAAAAAGAGTAAAATGGATGGTAGATGCAATTAATGCAATGGAGGAGGAAATATCTAAATTATCAGATAGTCAGTTAAGTGCAAAAACTGAAGAATTTAAAACTGAACTTGCTAATGGTAAAACATTGGATGACATATTAGTACCAGCATTTGCAGTGTGTAGAGAGGCTTCAAAAAGGGTGTTGGGTAAAAGGTTATATGATGTACAATTATATGGTGGAATTATTTTGCACCAAGGAAGAATAGCTGAAATGAAAACGGGTGAAGGAAAAACATTTACAGCAGCACCAGCATTGTACTTAAATGCTTTAACTGGAAAGGGTGCGCATTTAGTAACTGTTAATGATTATTTGGCAAAATACCAAGGCGAAATGATGGGAAAATTATATAATTTCCTAGGTTTAAGTGTGGGCTTAATTGTTCATGGACTTGATTTAAAACAAAAACAAGAAGCATATAATGCAGATATTACGTATGGAACAAATAATGAATATGGTTTTGATTATTTAAGAGATAACATGGTTATAACTAAACAACAACTTGTACAACGTGGTTTACATTATGCTATTGTCGATGAAATAGATAGTATTTTAATTGATGAGGCACGTACCCCACTTATAATTTCTGGTCAAGGCGAACAGTCATCAGAGTTATATAAACAAGCAAATGATTTTGTAAAAAGATTGCGTGCTAAAGTTGTTGTTGAAACTGATGATAAGCAAGAAGAAACTGAAGAAGATAACGAATACGACTATATTGTAGACCTTAAAACTAAAAGAGCTAGCCTTACACAAACTGGTATTGAAAAAGCTGAAAGGTACTTTAATGTACAGGGAATAACTGATATAGAAAATACAACTTTATTACATCATATAAATCAAGCAATACGTGCTATTGGTATAATGAAAAAGGATAAAGATTATGTTGTGAAAGACGGAGAAGTTTTAATAGTAGATGAATTTACAGGAAGAATAATGTATGGTAGAAGATATAACGAGGGGTTACATCAAGCTATTGAAGCAAAAGAGGGAGTGAAGGTTGAACATGAAAGTAAGACATTAGCTACTATTACTTTCCAAAACTATTTTAAATTGTATGATAAATTGTCAGGTATGACTGGTACTGCTATGACAGAGCAAGATGAATTTAGGGAAACATACAATTTAGATATTGTTGAAATACCAACAAATAAACAAATGATTAGAAAAGATCATGATGATGTGGTATATAAAAGTGTTAAAGGTAAATTAAATGCTATTATTCAAGATATAAAGGAGAGCCATGAAAAAGGTCAACCAGTGTTAGTTGGTACAGTAACTATTGAAAAGTCAGAAGAAATAAGCAAATTGTTAAAAAAAGAAGGTATTAAGCATGAAGTATTAAATGCTAAAAACCATGAAAAAGAAGCTCAAATTATAGCTCAAGCGGGTAAGTTTGGTGCGGTAACGATTGCTACTAATATGGCTGGACGTGGTACTGATATTATGCTTGGTGGTAATAGTGACTATTTAGCAGTAAATGAACTTAAAAAACAAGGATATCCAGAAGAAATAATTGTTGAAGCTACAGCATATAATGAAACAGATAAAACAGAAATACTTGAGGCAAGACAAAAATATAGAGAACTTTGCCAAAAGTTTGATAAAGAAATTGAAGAAGAAAGACAAAAGGTAGTACAAGCAGGTGGCTTAAAGGTAATTGGTAGTGAAAGACATGAATCAAGAAGAATAGATAATCAGTTAAGAGGTCGTGCTGGTAGACAAGGCGACCCAGGTTCTTCTAGGTTTTATGTATCATTAGAAGATGACGTAATGAAATTATTCGGATCAAAAAGAATGATAGGGCTTTTTGAGACAATGAAAATACCAGAAGATATGCCTATTACTCATAAAATGCTATCTTCAACTATTGAGCAAGCTCAAAAAACAATTGAAGGTATACATTTTTCACAAAGAAAGAATGTATTAAAATTTGATGATGTAATGAATAAGCAAAGAGAAATTATATATAAACAAAGAAGACAAGTTCTTGACGGAGAAAATGTAAAAGAAGATATTACAAAGATGCGCGACGGACTAATAAGAGAATATGTAGCAATGTATTGTCCTGAGCCTAATAAAGACACTTGGAATTTAGAAATGCTATATACTAAATTAGGATATATTTTAAATGAAAAAATAGAACTAAATTCAGATGAAGTTAAAGATGCAGAAGAATTGACCGAAAAAATTCTTGAGTTATCAAATAAGAAATATACAGATAAAGAACAAGAACTTGGCGAAGAAAAAATGCGTAATATTGAAAGAATCATTTTCTTGCAAAATGTTGACGAAAAATGGATGGCACACATTGATGCTATGGATCAATTTAAAACTGGAATATTCTTGCGTGCGTATGCTCAAAGGGATCCTATTGTTGAATTTAGAAAAGAAGGATATGATATGTTTGAGCAAATGATTGAAGAGATTAAAGAAGATGTTGTATCAATGATATATAGAGTTAAACGTGCTAAAAACATACAGATGAAACAAGTTGACATTTTAAATGCTACAACTAGTGGTGGAGATGATAATACAACAGTAAAACAGCCTATTAGAAAAAAAGAAGAAGTAGGCAGAAATGATTTGTGCCCATGTGGAAGTGGGAAGAAGTATAAGAAGTGCTGTGGAAAGTAGCATAAAATAAGGAAAAATATAAAAAATAAGAATTGGTTCGGAATTAAAAAATGTCCACCAAGTATTAAAAATATGTAGTAAAATAAAGGTGTGAACAATGATTTTATGTGTTGACACCTTTTAAAAACTAATAGAAAAGGAGGAATAATTATTGAAAAAAGATTTAATAACCGCAGAAATAATAGTAAAAGAAAATAAAGTTGGAATATTAAGAGTTGGAAATATCAATTACATTTCATTAACAGATTTAGCAAAGTATCAAAATTCAAGTGATCCATCTTTTACAGTAAAAAATTGGTTAAGAAGGATTACAACTATTGACTACATTGGGGTGTGGGAACAAATTCATAATCAAGATTTTAATTTGGTCGAATTCGACCAAATTAAAACTGAGTAAAACTGAGTATGGGAAAAACTCATTTGCTATGTCTCCAACACAATGGATAAAAAGAACTAATGCAATTGGTATTATTTCAAAAGGTGGAAGATATAGTATTGGAACGTATGCACATCCAGATATTGCGTTTGAATTTGCTAGTTGGTTATCTCCTGAATTTAAGTTATATTTAATAACTGAATTTGAAAGATTAAAAGCAAACGAAGCATATCAAGAAAAAATAGATTGGCAAGCTAATAGAATATTGTCAAAGTTAAACTATATAGTTCATACTGATGCAGTTAAGACATATATAGTTCCAACGCTTACTGAAGAACAAATGAAATTTGTTTATGCAGAAGAAGCGGATGTTTTGAACGTAGCACTATTTGGTATGACTGCTAAAGAATGGAGAAAAAATAATCCAGAACTTGCTAAAAATGGAAATATAAGAGATTATACTGATTTACTTCATTTAGTAATATTAAATAATTTACAAAATACAAATGCAGAATTAATAGAAGCAAAAATTCCACAAAGTGAACGATTAGTTAGACTTAATAATTCAGCAAGAAGACAAATGAAAGTTTTAAAAGATAACAAAAACATTAAGAACTTAGAATTGTTACAAAAACAAGTTAATAACTAATTAATAAAAATGCTTAAAGGAGGATATAATTAAATGATAAGCATAAGGAAAAGAGGTAATGTATATCAGTATTGCTTTGATGCAGGAAAAGTAGATGGCAAGCGAAAACAAATAACTAAATCTGGTTTCAAAACAAAAAATGTATTTTAAAATGTTACAAAGTGGAGCAGAAATAAAAGATGTTGCAGATTGACTTGGGTATAGTAAGATAGAAAATACTGAAAAATATTATATATCAAGTACAGAAGAAACAAGAAAGCAAATATACTTTTAGAAAATACAATTCAATCAGAAGTTATAAACGAGATTATAAATTTTGAGAAATTTATACAAAAATATTGAAACTCATATATATGTATGATACAATACAAATGTTCGTAAAAACTGAAAGGAGGTTTTTATGGTAGACAATACAAATGGAGATATTATAATATATCAAACAGATAATGGATTGACGCAAATAGATGTTAAAGTTCAAAATGAAACAGTATGGTTATCACAACAACAAATGGCGGAATTATTTAATACTTCAAGAACAAATGTTATAGAACACATTAATAATATATATGATGAAGAAGAACTTGATAAAAATTCAACCTGTCAGTATTTCCGACAAGTTCAAAAAGAAGGAAATAGAAATGTTTCAAGAGAAATTCCTTTTTATAATCTTGATATGATAATCTCTTTAGGATATAGAATAAAGTCTAAAGTAGCTACAAATTTTAGAAAATGGGCAACAGAAAGATTAAAGGAATATATGATTAAAGGATTTACTATGGATGATGAAAGACTTAAAGGAAATGGCGGTGGAAGTTATTGGAAAGAGTTACTTGCTAGAATTAAAGATATTAGAGCATCAGAAAAAGTAATGTATAGACAAGTCCTTGATTTGTATGCAACAGCGGTAGATTACAATCCCAAAGATGAAAAATCAATAGAATTTTTTCGAATTGTTCAAAATAAGTTACATTTTGCGACACACGGACATACTGCTTCAGAAGTAATATATGAAAGAGCGAATAGTAATAAACCATTCATGGGATTAACAACATTTAAAGGAGATATTCCAGTATTAAGTGATGTAATAATTGCTAAGAATTATTTGAGTGAAGAAGAATTGAAAGTTTTAAATAACCTTGTATCAGGGTATTTTGATTTTGCTGAAATACAAGCGATAAGACATAATCCAATGTATATGGAAGATTATATTAAACAGTTAGATATGATATTATCTTCTACAGGAGAAAAGATTTTAGTTGATGCAGGTAGTATTACTCATAATCAAGCAATTAAAAAAGCAAAATTAGAATATAAGAAATACCAAGTTAAAACCGTTAGTCCTGTTGAAAAAGAATACATAAATGCTTTGAAAGAAATTAGCAATGAAATTGATAAAAAGAGAAAAAATAAAGATAGTATTATTTATAATGATATTAATAAATAGAAAAAACAATATCAAATATATTAAATTATATTATTACCATTACAGTTAACCTTTTTGTAAAAGCAATTGACAAGTATACATAAATATGTTATACTTATTATGCATGTTAGAAAATTTACCAAAACAATTCGATGGATTATCGGATATTGATAAAGAAATGCTTGAGGAACTTGTTAAGTTAGAAGCTAAAAAGTTATATCTTGCAGACCAAGAAAGAGAAAAAGGCAATTATTTAGAAACAACTAATTACTTAGCTAATGTAATCAATAGACCAGGCTTATATGTAGAATATGATGCAGGCTTATGGGACAAAACCGTTAAAATGCCAGACCCCAGATCATTTTTTAAGTTATTTGGGAAATATGGTTTTGGTGGATATGTTGCAGGGCAATCTAAAAATGAAAGTGTAACAGATTTCTTTGGTAGGATAACTAAAGGAGGCTGGATTGCATTATTTGTTGATGAGCTGGCACAGGTGTATCTTATACACGCTGGTATTGCTGCAGTATATTCTCCACCAAGTAGAACTCTTACATCTGCAGATGTTTACAAAATGAATGCATTTTGTAATGAAAATTTTGCTAATCCAAACTTTGCAGTTAGTGCACAGTGTGTTAATTTAACATACTATAGAATGTTAAATCAAAGCAAAAGTTTACCTGCATTTGTATCTGATATAGGAGCTAGTTATTGGTTTGCTGATATTCCAAACGGTAGCGAAATGAACTACTATGAAACAACTAATATTGGTTTAGATCCATCAGAAATTGATACTTCAGCTATACCAGATAAATATCATTATTATGATGGGAAAACAGAAAAGGCGAAAGTTATACCAACAGAATTAAATGCTAATGGTAAAATTGTAGACGTATATGGTATTAGACCTATTGTAAAATTAAGAAGTGATTTAATTGTAACATCTGGAAATGGTTCCAGAGAAAATCCATTTAAGATTGCAAGAAAAGTTTAAAAATCCATATAAGCAAGAACAACAAAAGAATGTAATAATATAATATTAATTGTTGCATTCTTTTTTATGCGGTCAACTGAAAAAGTAAATGCAATTCTGTAAAGTAAATGCAAGTTGTAAGAAAAAATGCAATAAATTAAGCAATATTTTAACAAAAAGTATTGATTTTTTTTGAAAAAAGTGTAAAATTAAAGTAGATACAAAGAAAAATAGACATAATGAACCGAGTCAAATTGTATTTAATTTTTTTTCGGTAAAACTAAATGCTATTTGACTGTGCGAAGATTTTATTCAATTATGTAAGTGTTTTTGGGTTTAGTTTAGATTATTTTAGAAGGCGAGGAGTTGTGTTAACCTCGTCTTTGTTTATCTTTTG
>CALYAQ010000154.1 GCA_944393615.1 uncultured Clostridia bacterium | reverse complement strand
AGATAGTGAAGATTGGGAAAGAGCAATAAGTGATGTATCAGTATTTGCATTTGTACAAGGTATACCAATGGTAGGAGAGAGTTACTATAATAATTATGGGATAGCAGGAGCTCAAATAATAGATAGAGAAATATTTTATGGTTGGCCAGGAACAAGGTATGAATTATTCAATTCTGGAATAGAACCAGGAGATAAAGACTTTCCTACATATTATTCAAGCTATGAATTCCCAGAGAATAGTCAATATTTGTTGGAGGCAAATGGGGCAAGAATATATTATTCAGCACAAACTGCAGCAATGGATGGATATTTTCCTAATATACATAGTAATGATTTAATAGATGAACTAGAGCTAGATGTATCAAAACTATTAGTAAATTTAGAATATAGACCGCCATATATTAGTGTTCAGGCTAATGAGGAAGGAAAAGGAGAAAAAACACATAGAAAATATTTAACATATACTCCAAATCCTAATACAAATCAAGATGTAAAACTTTTTGGAGTAACAGGAACAACTACAAAATCGCCAGTGGAGTTAACATATTCTGTTAATCCTAAAAATGTGGATTCAGAAAGTGCAATATTCTTAAAACAAGCAAATTATGTATATAATAAAGTAATATCGAAAAATGCAATTTTAAATAAAGGAATTCCAATAAGTTTGGATAATTATGATAGCCAAAAAAGAGAGGGGATATTTAAAGTTAATGATAATGGTAAATATATGGTAGCAGTACGAGAGTTTGGAGGAACATCTGCTGGTACTAACGAACCTTGTATAATAAATGTTATAGAAGGAGAAAATTTTAGAATAGACACTGAAGTATCAAATGGATATCAGCATTATGATAGTGACGGTAGAAGGTTTGTAAATGTAAAAATAACAGGCTATGATACACCAATATTTAGTGAGGTTAGTTATGAAAGAATAGATGAAAAAAATGTAAATGAATTAGACACAATTACATTGCCAGTAAGTAATGCTACATATATACAGCCTAACCCTATATCAAATTTGCATATATTTGATAATGGAAAATATTTAGTTAGTGTAACAAACGGATATGGAGATCCGCCTATTAATCAAATAATTGATGTTGAAATTAGTAATCAACCTCCAATAGTTGAATTATCTATGAAACCTACAGAAAAAACAACAAAAGGAACAAAACAATATGACAGCGTAAGCAAACGAGAATGTACGAGATATGAAGAAACATATCTGTATAAACAAGGAGCAGAGATTTTAACAATAATTTCTAACATAGGAGATGAAGACGTTACAAATGGATACATAGACGAAAATGGAAAAAGGCAATATCTAACCAAGGTAGATAAATGTAAAGATGTTATTTGGACACATTGGTATAAATCAAGCTCAACAGCAAATTGGAAGAATATGGGCGAATTGAATGTTGGTAATAGTAACAATTATTCAACAAAAGAATTCGATGTAGGAACACATAGAGTATATGTAACAGCTACTGATATATATGGAGCGTCTGCAACAAGTTATATAGAGTTTATAGTAGCTGAATATATCGATACCCTTAATTTAACTGATTGGTATGTTTATGACCATTATGCAAATTACTATACTTATATACAATCAGGAAGACCAAATTCTCCATATAATGAGTGTTGGGATAATGGGTTCGGCGAATGGTATCATATAACAACAGGTATAGGAGGTAATGGTAAAAACTATGTTAGATTTTCCGGATATCCTATACAAGGATATTGGGACTGGATGATATATCCTTCAAATAAGGAAGGCACGAGATTAATTAATTTTACAGTTAACTCTTCACAAATTTATCCACATACAGTAGGGCATGCTGGAGTATTTGTTAATGCAGGTGTAATTAATGGTAATTTAGTAGGCTATCGTATACAATATAATTGTACAAGTGCTAGTACAATGAGTAGTGTTCATGTTGTACCGCACGGAGTAACGGGCAATGTTTCCTCAGCATATTTTAGTACTTGGAGTAGTTCAATGGATATAGAAATAGAAATTTCACAAACCCAAATAACTATAAGACAAAAACCTTCACACGTATCAAACTATACAACTGTTTTGAAAGTACCGGTACAACCAACAGGTTATTATGGTTTTGGACCCTATACAGCATATAATTCTCATAATTGTACAGAACATTCAGTATTTGTTTTTTCTAATATTCGTATGACAAGAATAAGTAATTAATTTTTATAGGAACGTTATAGTTCCTATTTTTTTTCCAAAAAAAGGTACGTTAGTATTGCAAATTTATTATTAAAGGTATAGAATATAGTGGTATTATGTAAATATTACAAATTAAGTAATTTTTTTCTATATTTAAGCATTTTTTAAGAAATATATTATATAATAGACAAGACATATTTCTAGAGAGGAGAGGTTTTAAAAATTATGAAAGAATTTTTACAAAAAAAATTAGACAAGTTTAGGAAAAAAAGAGATGCTAGTACAACAGCTGTTAGTACTAAAGTTAAAGGTAAGAAGAAAAAGAAAATTACTAAAAAAAGAGTTGTTATTGCAATAATTATTTTAGGAATAGCAGTTTTCGCAGGTTATAAATTATTAGGACCTGATGAAGGTATTGAAGTTGTATCCCAAGGCTTTGAAGACGTTGTTAGTAGACAAGATATAGAAGTAACAGTTTCTTCTACTGCAACACTAAAACCAGCAGACAAGTATTCTATAACCTCAGCGGTTAAAGGTACTGTTTTAGAATGCACTTTTGAAAAGGGCGATATTGTAAATGAGGGAGATATATTATATAAGATAGATGCTTCGGATATGGAAAATACAATTAAAAGAGCAGAAATATCATATAACAAGGTATACAAAAGCTATTTAGAAACTATGAAGTTATTAGAAGATTTGAATGTTAAAGCAGATGATGCAGGAACAATAACGAAAATGTATGTTAAAGTAGGTGATGAGGTATCAGCAGGTTCAAAAATAGCAGATGTACGTAATAGCGATATAATGACATTAACTATTCCGTTTAACTCAAGTGATGCAAAAAATATTAATATTGGGGATAAAGGCATTGTTACATTAAATAATACATTTGAAAAGTTAGAATGTGTAGTTACTGATGTTGACGGAGCGGATACTGTACTTTCAGGTAACCGTATTGTAAGGTATGTTGAAGTTGAAGTTCAAAACCCAGGAGCTATTACAAATACAACGGAAGGTACTGTAGTCATAAACAGTATGGCTTGTAGCGCAAGTGGAAAGTTTGAATATAGTGATGAATTTACAGTTATTGCAAAAGTCAATGGAACCATTGATAAGTTAAATGTAGCACAAGGCAGTAAAATAGAAAAAAATCAAGTCATAGCTGTAATAGAAAGTGAATCTGTACTAGACCAAGTAGAATCAAGTCAAATGTCTTTAGATGATGCAAAATTAGCATACGATAATACATTAGAGCAAATAGAAGACTATACAATAAAAGCACCTATAACAGGTACTATTATTACTAAAAATACAAAAGCAGGAGATAGTTTGGATACAACTAATGGTCAAAATACATTAGCTGAAATTTATGATATGTCATATTTAACATTTGATATATCGGTAGACGAATTAGATATAAATAAGTTGCATGTGGGTCAAAGTGTTAGAGTAACATCTGATTCGGTTATTGGTGTTTTTGAAGGTATTGTAACAAATGTAAGTATTGCAGGAACAACACAAGGTGGTGTTACTACATATCCCGTAACAGTAGAAATTGATAATCCGCCTGAAGATTTATTACCAGGTATGAATATAAATGCTGAAATTGTTTTACAACAAGTTCAAGATGTTTTAGCTGTACCTGTTTCAGCTGTTCAAAGAGGAAACTTGGTATATATTAAAGATGAAAGCGTAACAACAAAAGAAGATGAATATTCAATTATTCCAGCTGGGTATAGAGCTGTAGAGGTGGAAACTGGTTTTTCAAATAATAGCTATATTGAAATCGTTAGTGGTTTATCAGAAGGAGATATAATATACGTACCAAATGCTACTGGTGGAAATAACTGGGGCGGTGGAGATATGATTATGTATGAAGGAGGTATGGGTGGTGGAGCAGTTAATGCTAGACCTATGCATGGAGGTGGTTTTTAATGACACCTTTAATAGAGTTAAAAGACGTGTATAAAATTTATCAGATGGGCGATGATGAAATACATGCTGCAGACCGGAGTATCTCTTAAAATATATAAAGGTGAGTTTGTTGCAATTGTAGGTAAATCGGGTTCGGGAAAATCAACATTAATGAATATTATAGGTTGTTTGGATGTTCCAACATCAGGACAGTACTATATAAATGGAGAAGATGTTAGCGAATTAAATGATAATAAACTAGCCCAAATACGAAATAAGACTTTAGGTTTTATATTTCAACAATACAACCTTATAACTAAATTGAATGTTTTGGAAAATGTTGAATTGTCATTGCTATATGGTGGTGTAGGTGCAAGCGAAAGGGTAAGATTATCTAAAATGGCTCTTGCAAAAGTTGGCTTAGAAGATAAATTGAAAAATTTACCTAATCAATTATCAGGTGGTCAACAACAACGTGTATCTATTGCACGTGCACTGGCAGGAAACCCGTCAATAATATTGGCAGATGAACCTACCGGCGCATTAGATAGTAAAACAAGTAGAGAGGTTCTAGATTTTTTGAAACAATTAAATGATGAGGGAAATACAATTGTTTTAATTACACATGATAATAGTATTGCAAAAGAAGCTAGAAGGGTTGTCCGTATAAAAGACGGAAAAATAATATATGACGGTGATTCAGAGCACGCCTTTGAGAGAGGTGATGATTAATATGAATATTTCTCAAAGTTTTAAATTAGCTTTAAAAAGCATATTAACTAGCAAAATGAGGTCAATTCTTACTATGCTAGGAATAATTATTGGTGTTGGTTCAGTCATAATCTTGATTAGCTTAATGCAAGGGTTAACTAACGAAATTTTATCCACATTTGAGTCAATGGGTACTAATGTTTTGCAAGTGGAAGTTTATGGTAGAGGGTCTACTAGAGCTGTAAGTGTTGACGATATGTATAAAATTTATGACGATAACAAGGATATATTTTTAGGTGTATCCCCACAAATGTATGTATCTGGTGATTTAAAATATGGTACAGAAAATTTTTACTCAAATGCTTTGGGGGTCGCAGAGAACTATATGTTATTAAACGATTGGAAGATTAAAGAGGGAAGATTTCTATCATACGCAGATGTTCGAGATTATCACAAGGTTGCTGTTGTTGGGTCTTATGTAAATAAAAATATTTATGGAGGAAAAGCAATTGGCGATTATGTTAAAATAGGTGGTAATAAATATACGATTATTGGCGTTTTAGAAGAAAAGGCAGATTCTACTGAGTACTCTGCAGATGATTGTATATTTGTACCATATACTACAGCATCAAAAATGGCGTATTCTTCGATAAATACATATGTATATACAACAAAAAATACTGATTTTAATTCAGAAGCAAAAGCATCTATTGAAAATACACTATACTCAGTAATGCAAGGCGATACATATTATAACATAACAGATATGTCAGATTTAATATCTGAAGTAACAGAGATGACTGGTACAATGACAATGGTACTAGTTGGAATAGCAGGCATATCGTTACTGGTTGGTGGTATAGGTATTATGAATATAATGTTGGTTTCTGTAACAGAGCGTACAAGAGAAATTGGAATTAGAAAATCTCTAGGTGCAAAACGTAGAGATATAATGGGACAATTTATAATTGAGGCTGCTACAACATCGGCTTTAGGCGGTGTGATTGGTATTGTTATAGGTATAGTGGTTTCAGGTTGGTTGGGAGATATAATAGAAATAAAAGCAGATCCAACCCCTACCGCTATAATGATTAGTTTTAGCATTTCTGTATTTATTGGTATATTGTTTGGTTTCTTACCTGCAAATAAAGCTTCTAAATTAAATCCAATAGATGCATTAAGACATGATTAGGGAGGAAGATTATAGTGAAAAAAATATTAATATTAGTATTATCTATTTCAATATTAGTTTTTAGTTTTAATACTTGTTTTTCTAGTGTGGACGATGAAACATTAGAAGTAATAAGAGTATTAGGAATAATGAACGGAGATGAAAATGGTAATTTGAATTTGGATAAAAAGGTAACGCGTGCAGAATTTGTTAAAATGCTAATTTGTGCATCTACATATAAAGATAAAGTTCCGGCAATTTCGTATTATTCACCATATAGTGATGTTCCATTTACTCATTGGTCTGCTGGTTATGTACAATTAGCAGTGGAACAAGGGTGGGTTAATGGATATACAGACGGTACGTTTAGACCAGATAATACAATAACGTTAGAAGAGGCCATAACATTAATTTTATCAATTTTAGGTTACACTTCTGAAGATATTATAGGAACATATCCGTATGGACAACTGGCATTGTATAGCTCATTGGGACTAGATAAAAACATAACAGCTAAACAAGGTACACAACTTTCAAGACAAGATTGTGTATACCTATTTTATAACATGTTAGTAGCTAATACAAAGTCAGGAGGAAAGTATTTACAAGTGCTAGGATATACAGCAGATTCAAATGGTAATATCGATATAAATAAGGTTATAAATGAAAATGTTGCCGGACCTTATGTTGTTACATCAACTATATATGAAATGGGAATAGACTTAAATAAAATAATTGTTGAAAGAAATGGTTCTATAGCAACAATAGAAGATATATCAAAATATGATGTTATATATTATTCTGATAAATTAAATAAAATATGGGCATATTCAAAAGCTATTACAGGTACATATTTAAGTGCTACTCCGTCTACTACATCGCCTAGTAGTGTAAATATAGGTGGAAATACGTATGCACTGGAAACAAGTCAAGCGACATATGCGTTATCTTCAAATGGACAATATAAAGTGGGGGATGTTGTTACAGTTTTAATAGGTAGAGAGGGAATAGTAAAAGTCCTAAATTCTGATGAGTTTTCATTAACTCTATATGGAGTTGTTACTGGTACATCAATCGATACTTATGTAGCTGCAAATGGAAATGAATATAGTGCAAAAACTGTAACTGTTTATGGTACAGACGGTAATACATATAAGGTTAAAAATAGAAGTGAATATAGAGATTACGAGATAGGACAAATTGTAGAAGTAAGTTATACAAATGGTAATCCAGTTATATCAAAACAATCAACTAAATCAATATATGGTAAAGTAAGTACAAAATATATAGGGGATAATAAATTGGCTGATAGTGTTAATATATTAGATATGCATCAAGGAAATGTAATAAAAATATATTTGTCAAGAATAGTTGATTCAACATTAGTAAGAGGAGATGTTTTGTTTTATGTAACTAATGCTAAAGGAGAAATTACAGATTTGATACTTGATAATTTTACAGGTGACTTAAATAAATATGTAATTTTTACACAAGTAGATGAATCAGGAGATAGTGGTTCATACACGTATGTATATGGAAATAAAACTGAAACTTCATACGCAAATGGTTGTGTGTTCGGTGTAAAAAAAGGTGTGGGATACATTGAACAAATTGATGAAAGAATAGTTACTGCTGGTAAATTAAATGATATGGGAAAAATAACTAGAATATCTGGTAATACTATAACTTCAAACTCAAATACGATGTATATATCTGATGACGTAATGGTATATTGTAAAGAAGGAACAGATTATATAACAACAAGTATAAATGAATTGGTTAATAACTTTGAACAATATAGAATAAATGCATATTATGATGATACAACTATAAACGGTGGTCGTGTAAGAGTCATTATTGCAAATAGTATAGTGTAAAATTAGAAAAAGAGTGTCATTTTGACATTCTTTTTCTTAATTAAGTTGCTAAAACAACAAAATGATATAATGTAAGGATAAATATATTATACATGCTAAAAGAACAAATGTCAATAAGAAAGTTTCGACAATATTTGACATTTGGACATGAAAATGGCTATATATAAGCTTTTTCAAAAAATATATTGACAAGAACTAAGTTAAATGATACAATTTTTTTGTGTGATAAACTATATCATAGTTTTCACTTCCTTTCTTTTAGAGTATATATATTAAAGGCACTTTGATATATATACTCTTGATTTTTGCTTTTCTTTATATTTTTTTAACAATTGACCAAGTGTATATACATATAATTAAAATATGGAGGAAAATAAATGATCTATATACTTGATTTATTGAAATTTATATTTTTATGTACTGGTTATGTATCTAATTCAGCATTGTTTCCTGAACCTTTAACTCCTAAAGAAGAAGAGGAATATATAAACAAATACATGAAAGGAGATTTGGAGGCACGTGATGTATTAATAACTAGGAATTTAAGATTAGTAGCATATATAGTAAAAAAATATGCTACTACAAATGTTGACCAAGATGATTTGATATCAATAGGAACTATTGGCTTAATAAAGGGCTTGGAGAAATTTAACAATCAGAAAGGGACAAAACTTTCTACATATATATCAAGATGTATTGATAATGAAATATTAATGTATTTAAGATCAAATAAGAAAACTAAAAATGAAACATCAATAAATAACATAATTGGTCAAGATAAAGAAGGAAATGAATTATCATATATTAATATATTAGAATATGAACAAAAGGATATTGAGCATGAACTTGATTTAAAACAAAATATTAAAACTCTTTATTCAAAAATGAAATCTATTTTAAAAGATAGGGAAAAATATATAATTGAGCTTAGGTTTGGACTAAATGGTCAAAAAGAAAAAACACAAAATGAAATAGGAAAAGAGTTAGGAATATCACGTTCGTATGTTTCTAGGATAGAAACAAAGGCTTTAGGTAAATTAAAAAAGGCAATACAAGAAGATAAAAATACATATTAGTAAAACAAATACTATTATGTATTCTAACTTAAATATAAGTTTAATTTTTCTAAAATATTTTTACAATCATTAACTCCTAAATCATACATTTGCTGTAGTTTGTTAATATCTTTTTCAATTCTATTAACTTTTATTAATTTAGAAGGTCTTATAACAAATATTTCTTTTTTTGATTCCATGTTAATTATTTTTTCAACTGTATTGTTATAATTTTTATATCTATTTTTAATAGCATTTATTAAATTAGGATAATTTCTATATACTATTTTTTCAATTACATTTTTTGTTTTTTTCTTTCTATATGTTATTGGACGAGTTAAAATAACAATGATTTTATCATAGCCTAATTGTATGCATTTTTCTATAGGAATACTATCGGAAATTCCACCGTCTAAATATTTGCAGTTTTGCAATTGTACCATTTTCGAAACTAAAGGCATTGCTGATGTTGCTCTTAAAACTTCTGTCTGCTCAAGTGCGTTAGTAATTTTTATGTATTCGCTTTTTCCTGTATGTACATTAGTTACTGTTGCATAAAATTGTATATTAGATTTTTCGAAAGTTTCTTCATCGAATTTGTCTAGTTTTCGAGGTAATTCATAATATGCAAATTCTTTATTAACTATATTACCTGTTTTTATTAATGAATTTATTCCCATGTATCTTTTATCATTCGCATACAATTTATTATATCGAATTGTCCTACCTTTTTGACAAGATGCATAATTAAGTCCAAATAAAACACCAGCTGATACTCCTACAATACCGTCAATTTTTATGCTATTATCCATAAATACATCTAAAACACCAGCGGTATACATTCCACGCATTGCTCCGCCTTCTAATACTAATCCTACACTCATTTCTATATCACCCTTATATTTAGAGTGTAACATAGTTAAATATTAAAATCAAGAATATATATTTTAAATATTGACTATCAAAAATAATTATGATAATATATGACTGTATAAAAGGAGAAAACAAAATGAATAAAAACGCTAAAACAGTTGGGGCTGTACACACACACACACACACACAATTGGATATGTTTACCAATATAGGTTAACGAAAACTAACCTAGTTTTAGTATGCAATAAAAAATATAACCAAGAAAACATAGATAAAAATATGTTCTCTTGGTTTTTTGCTGTCTAAAAAATCAAGAAAGAGATAAGAAAAAGAAAAAGGGAATTAGTTTAGTAGTATTAGTAATAACAATAGTGGTATTAGCACTAATAACAGGTGCAATAATGTCAATAGTAAATAACCAAAGTGATACGAAAGTAATAAATGAATATGGAAAAAAGGCAATAATAGAAGATTTGAATATAAAAATAAAAAAAGCAAAATTGAAAAATGAAATACAAGGTATAAATGAATTAACCATGGAAGAAATAATACCAATAATCAAAGAACATGGAACATTTAACAATAATATATTAAAGTTAACAACAACAAAAGGTATAGAGATATGGCTATATGAAATAATGCAAATACCATTAGAAGAATATACAACAATAACGTATGAAAATAGCATGTTAACAGTACAAACAGAGTTAATAAATAATGGGTATAGAGTACAATATACAACAGATGCAGGAAGTAGTTGGAGCTTGTATAATAACCCAGTAACAGTAAGTGAAGAAAGTGGAATACAAATACGATTAATAAATGAGGCAGGACAAGTAGTAAGTAATACGTTAAAAATAACCGGAGGAGTAATAGGAGAAGTAGATAATGAAAGCCCAATAATAACAATAGAACCAAATGGAATAGGACTAGCAAAAAATACACAAGTAACAATAACAGTAACAGATAATAACGAACTAGCAAACAACAATACGTATGAATACTATTTATCAACAAGTAGTACAACTCAAGCAGGAGGAAGTTGGATAACATATACAAATGGAACAGCCTTTACAATAGGCACGAATTTAACAGGCACATACTATTTGCACGTAAAACCAATATATGATGTAGCAGGAAATACAAGTGGAAATGTAGTAAGCCAAAGTTATACATTTGATAATAGCGAACCACAGGTAACTATCTCTAAAGAATTAATAGATGATAAATATATATTTACTTTTACATGGAATGAAGAAGTAATTGACTTTACTATAGATGATATAATAGTAGCCGGAGGTACAAAAGGTTCATTTACTAAGATAAATAACTATACTTATCAATTAGAAGTAGGAAATCTTACTGAACTAATGAATTCTAGTTGCTATGTAATTAACAATGCTTGTACTGATAATATTGGAAATAGCTACAAGATTAGTTCAACACATATATATGCGAGTGGAAATCAATATAATAGTTTGACAGGAGGTTGGGTGGCAGGAATAACATATAAATATTTACACCCGCAATATTCACATACAGCTAATAAAGTATCTCCAACATTTCAAACTAATTCGATATATTTTCCTGCACTTACAGGAGGAGTGCAATATGTTGCAATAAATACAACTAATAAAATTGATTTGAGTAATTATAGTACAATTTATATAGACATATCTATAAGTTCGTACGGTTTATGGAGAGGTCATTTGTTTGTATCAGATATATTAGCTTTTAACTACATTGTATTAGACGCGTATTATAATACATCTAGTAATCAATATTTGGCGTATACAAGAATGGTTGGAGATGTAAATACTAGACAAATATTTGCGTGTGATATTAGCAAAATTTCTGGACTACATTATATAGGGGTTAGTACAGGTAGAAGTAATGGAGATGGAACACATTACGGTGGAGCAATAACAATACATAATATATGGTTAATTTAATATATTTGTAATTCTGGCTTTTATATGCTATATTAAAATTAGAGGTAGTAAAAATGAACAAAAAACGATTTAAGAAAATATATAGAGAGATAACCAATGTATGCAATTTAAAATGTGATTTTTGTATTAAAAGTAATAGAAAAAAAGAATACATGACTACACAAAACTTTATAAAAATATTAGAAAAAATCTTACCATATACAGATTATATTTATTTACATGTAAAAGGAGAGCCACTATTGCATCCGAATTTATTTGAAATATTAAATGTAGCATATAATAAGAAGTTACAAGTAAATATTACTACAAATGGCACATTATTAGACAAACAGCTTGATGTTTTGAGTAATAGTAAAAGTTTAAGGCAAATAAACATATCATTGCATAGTATTGGACAAAACAAGCGAATAGATATTGAAAAAGAAAAATACTTAAATACGGCTATAATGTGTGCCAATAAAATACATAATAGTAATGGTGCATATATTTCATATAGAATATGGGATATGAATGATATAGAAAAAGACAAAACATATATTATACAGACGTTAGAAAAAGCATATAATATTAATAATATATATAACCACTAAAACAGCAATGTTCTATTAAATTAGATAAAGGAATTTACTTAAATAGTGATAATGTATTTGAGTGGCCAAGTATGGAACATGAAATTGTATCACTGACTGGTAGTTGCTACGGTTTAAAAGAACAAATAGCTATATTAGTTGACGGAACAGTAGTGCCCTGTTGTTTAGACCAAGAAGGCGATATATCTTTAGGTAATATTTTTCAAACGGATTTTGAAGAAATTATAAATTCTAAAGTTGCAAAAGAAATGATAGAAGGCTTTAGTTGCAATAAGTTAGTACAACCGTTATGTCAAAGATGTGAATTTAGAATTAATAAGAGAAAATAAGTTATATGTAATGCATACAAGTTGCAAGAAGTGACATACAATATGTGTTAACAAAAGATATATAAGTAGCATTTGATATAATTTACAAATATGATTAAGAAAATTTAATCTAGTTTTATCATGTAATAAAAAATATAACCAAGAAAACATAAATAAAAATATGCTGTCTTGGCTTTTCCCTGCTTAAAAAGTCAATAAAGAGGGAATAAATTTAATAGCATTAGTAATAACTATAGTAATGATAACTATACCTTATGACTATACACGAAAAATAGTAAAATAGTCGGTTATATCCATTAACAAAAATGTATATATAATTATAAAAAATAATATATTTAGTTTTTTTACTATTGTATAGTAAAAATATGTAAATAATCTTGATTAAAAATATTATATAAAGTATAATATAGTTATAAGAAAATATGTAAAGGAGATTTAAGGAATGAAACCAATATCAATAGGTAATGATGATTTTAAAAGCATTATTGAAGGCAATTTCTACTATATCGATAAAACACAATTTATTGAAGAAATAATAAATGATTTTATAGGTGCAAAATTATTTTTACGTCCTCGAAGGTTCGGTAAAACAACTAATATGTTAATGCTAAAAGAATATTTTGATATTACGAAAAAAGAAGAAAATAAAGACTTGTTCAAAGGGCTATATATAGATAGTATAGAAGAATGTAAAAAATATCAAAATGCATATCCTACAATATTTATTACATTAAAAGAGTCAAAACAATCTAATTGGGAAGATATGTATGAAAATTTTAAAAATATAATGATGAAATTATACAATGAGAATGATTATGTAAAATCAGTGCTAAAAGAAAGTGAAATAAAAATATATGAAAGAATTATAAACAAAAAAGCAAGTGAAGTTGAATATCAAAATTCATTGAGAGATTTGTCAGAATATTTATATAAGTATTATGGTAAAAAAGCAATAGTTTTAATAGACGAATATGATGCACCGTTAAATCAAGCATATACAAAGGGGTTCGGAGATAAAGCAATAGATTTTATGAGAACATTTTTAAGTAGTGCATTAAAGACAAATCAAAACCTTCAAGTAGGAGTATTAACCGGAGTTTTACAAATAGGTCAACAAAGTATATTTAGTGATTTAAACAATTTAGAGGTATATTCTATTGCAAGAAAACAAGGAAGTGAATATTTTGGCTTTACATTAGAAGAAGTAAAACAAATGTTAATAGAATATAAATTAGAAAGTCAACTAGATAATATAATAAAATGGTATAACGGATATAACTTTAATGGCATACAAATATTTAATCCTTGGAGCATATTAAATTGTGTAAAACAAAAAGGAGAATTTAAAACATATTGGCTAAATACAGGCAATTCTAATTTGATAGAATTAGCAACAGAAGGAATAAGTGCAAAAACAGCAGAAGCAATAGCAAAATTATTAGAAAATAAACCAGTAGAAGTACCATTAAGAGAAAAATCAATATATGAAGAATTAAAAGGAAATATAACATCATTTATAAATACGTTGTTATTTACAGGGTACTTAACAATTGAAAGAGTGTATGACAAAGAAAATGACACATATGTAGAAGTACGAATACCAAACGAAGAAATACGAAGAGCTATAGTGCAAATACAAAAACGCTGGTTATCGTCAGAACAGCAAAGTATTATATTAAATAATATTCGACAAGGAATAATTCTTCAAGATGACGAACTATTACAAGATAGTATGAATATGCTTTTATTACAAGAATCAAGTTATTTTAAAACAAGAGAAGAGTATTTTCAAGCAATGTTTTTGATAGCAACGCTAGAATTACCTACAAACTATATTAGAAAAATGGAAAATGAAACAGGGTATGGAAGAAGCGATTATGAAATATATAAGGAAGATAAAAGTATAGGAATGATATTTGAATTTAAAGTTTGTGATAAAGAAAAAGATATTGAGAAAGCATTAGAAGAGGGTATGAAACAAATACATACAATGAAATACTATACATATATGCAAAAAATAGGAATAAAAGAAATTTGGTTATATTCACTAGCATTTTGTCAAAAGAAAATGCTATTAAAGAAAGAATTAAATAGAGCAGAGAAATAAATATAATGTGAATACTAAAGGCAGTTGGTTATTGTGGACTAGCTGTTTTTGTTCTAATGAAACATTGTGAAAAACGAAATGTATAAGAGTCATAACACAATCTCCAATAATTTTTTCAAAAAAGTATTGACATTTTCAGACTACAATAGTAAACTATAAACAAGACTACAAACGTAGTCTGTGAATTAGGGGGAATTATGAGTAAAATATCAGAAGCAGAACTAGAAGTAATGAAGGTTTTATGGAAAAAGAAGGAAACCACATCTTTAGAGATAATACAAGAAGTATCTAAAAAAATGAATTGGAATAAAAACACAATTAAAACTTTGATTTCAAGACTTGTTGACAAAGAAGTAATACAGGTTATAAAGGATAAAGGAAATCTATATTTGTATAAGCCTATTATTTCTAAAAAGGAATATCAAAAGTTAGAAAATCAAAATTTTTTAGATAAACTGTATAATGGCTCGGTAGATGACATGTTACTTACTTTTGTAAAATCAAATAAATTAACAAAAGATGACTTGCAACGCCTTATTAATTTAATTGATGAGTGAGGTGTTATTGATGGCTATTCTATTTGATATATTTATAAAAGTGGTGTCAATGTCGCTTATTGCATCAATGATAGGAATATTAATCGTTTTAGGAAAAGCAATATTTAAAAATATACCAATAAGATTATCTAATATATTATGGTTATTTGTATTGTTTGTATTAATTGTACCTATTGATATTCCAACTAAAATCAGTGTACATAATTATATTCCGGTAAATGAAACAATTAATTTAATGGCATTTGAGCAAGTCGGTAATGTTTTAAATGAAAGAGAAGGAAATAAAAATGTAGCTAGTAATATGTTTGATTTTAAAACCATTATAACTCTAATTTGGTTTATTGGTATGATATTACTATTTTTAAAGAGCGTTTGCTGGTTAGTTTTACAAAGCATAAATGGTAAATCTAATGAAAAAATTAATGAAAAAATATATAATATTTTTTTACAATGTAAGTCAGACTTAAAAATTGCTAATGATATTGAACTTGTTTTGCAAGACAAAATAAAAACCCCTGCAATATATGGAGTAGTTACCCCTAAACTACTTATAACAAAAGAAATTGAAAAATTAACAACAAATGAAATTAAATATATTTTTACTCATGAATTAATTCACTATAAAAAGAAGGACATATTAGTATATAGGATATTAAATACTTTAAAGTGTATTTATTGGTTTAACCCAATTGTATTATTTATTTTAAAAAAAATAAAAAAAGATTTAGAATATGCTACTGATGAGATTACTGTAAATATTTTGAAAAATGAAAAAATGTACTGTAAAACGTTACTAAAAGTATCGTTATTTGCAAATGAAAAATATACTAATGTGCTTGCAATGTATAATGGAACAAAAGAGTTAGAAAGGAGAATTAAGATGTTAAAATCTAATAAAAAAGTTAATATTTTAACAATAGGTTTGCTTATAGTATTATGTATTATTACTCTAACTGCAACTATAAGTTTAGCAACAAGTAAGATGAATACAAATAAAATTAGTGATATTGTGGTTAGTAATATAAATGAGTATGTAAGACCTGTTGAAGGAGGCGTAATTTCAGCCAATTTTGGAACAAGAATACACCCTATAACTAAACAAGAAATATCACATAATGGAATTGATATTGCGGTTGAAAATGGAACAGATGTTATAGCTACATTATCTGGTGTAGTAGAGGTGGCAGGATATAATGGAGAAAAAGGAAACTATATTAAAATAGTACATGAAAAATCTGCTAGTGAGTATTGCCATTTATCTAAAATATTAGTACATGAAGGAATGCAAGTTAATAAAGAAGATAAAATAGGAGAGGTTGGTTCTACAGGATATTCAACAGGTCCACATTTGCATTTTTCTATAATTGATTCAACAGGTCAATATGTTGACCCTACAAATTATATAAAATTTTAATTGTAATAGAAACAAATCGAGTAGGAACTGAATAATTATTTTATTCAGTGTCCTCTCACACCACCGTGCGTACCGTTCGGTACACGGCGGTTCAATAGAATTAATACTTTAACAGTGTACACTAGAAAGGCTTGTATATCCTAGTCTTTCTAGTGTTTTATTATTTAAAGCTGTATGTAAAATTGGTGTATCTGAAATTTTCCAATATGAGTTTCTAGTATTCGCTACTTCCCAAGCTTTGTAATTCTCTATTCCTAACTTTACTAAGTTATCATGTTTTGTCTTAATTCTCTTCCACTGTTTCCAATAGCACATTCTTATTCTTCTTCGTATCCATTTATCTAGTATTTGTACTATTTTATTCATGTTTGCGATTTTGAAGTAGTTTACCCAACCTACAATAACTTGTTTTAACTTTACATATCTTGCTTCCATACTCATTGCATTACTTCTTGATGTTATTTTTCGTATTTTATCTTTAAATTTTACTATTGATTTTGGGTGTATTCTTACTTCTATCTTTCCTTTTGCTTGATAGAAAGAAAATCCTAGGTACTTTATTCTCCATGGTCGGTCTACTTTGCTTTTATCTCTATTAACTTTTAGCCTTAATTTTGTTTCAATGAATTTGGTAATATTCTGCATTACTCTCTCTGCTGATTTCTTTGTCTTTGTGAATATTACACAGTCGTCCGCATAACGGACGAACTGTAGACCACGTCTTTCTAGTTCTTTATCTAACTCATTAAGCATAATGTTACTTAATATTGGAGAAATGTTTCCTCCTTGCGGTGTCCCTTTCTCTGTCTTTTCAAATACTCCATTTACTAGAACTCCTGCTTGTAGATATTTTCTTATTAATGATACAACTTTGTCTTCATTTATTGTTCTTCTTATTATTGATATTAGTAAATCTTGATTTACTGTATCAAAGAATTTCTCTAAGTCTAAATCTACTGCCCATTTATATCCATTATTCATTATTTCTTTAGCTTTTAATATTGCGTCATGGCAACTTCTATTTGGTCTAAATCCATAACTGTTTCTTGAGAATATTGGTTCATAGATTATACTCAATTGCTGTGCAATTGCTTGTTGTATTACTCTATCTACTACCGTCGGTATTCCTAGTTTCCTTTTACTTCCATCTGTCTTTGGTATTTCTACTCTTCTTACTGCTTTTGGGTTATATCTCCCATTCCTAATGTCTTCCTTGATTTGTTCGCCGTTTTCTTTTAGATATTGTAGAAGTTCATCTACTGTCATATCATCAGTTCCACTAGCTCCCTTATTTCCTTTCACTCTTTTATATGCTACATTCATATTGTCTCTTGAAAGTATTTTCTCAAGTAATTCATTAGTTACTGTTTTAGTATCGGTTTTCTTTAACGTAGACACATCAAAAACACTAGGTACTTCTACATTCTTTTCTGTTTCCAACTTATTCTCTTGTAGATAGTCTTCTATATGAAGTTGTCTACCATTATTGTATTCTTGTTTATCTTTCATAAAAAAAATCCTCCTATCGTTCAGTCCTTCACAAATTGTATATATCCAATTTGCTAATATGACTTCTGCTGACTTCTGGTATTTCATTCTAATATCACTATTAGCATTTTCATATCTAACTCAAGATATTTCCAAAATATCAGACCTCCCTAGGTAAGAACAACAACTTTCCTCTCATATATCCGCCACATTTACTGTATGAGCCTTGGATAGCTATTGGGCTTTGCTTTGTTGTGCAAGCTCGCCCAACTCAATTCAGCCTTATATGTGATTTCTGTTCGTCAGACCAAGATTTTGCTCTTGACTTCTTTCAGATTCCACCTCACGGTGGACACCCTTGTCATTTGCTAACAGTTCGCCACTATCGGGCACTGTATGGGACTTTCACCCACAAGTTGTTGCCCATGCTGGGCACACACAAAATATGCAGGATACAGAAATGTATTCCTGCAATTTTATATAAGGAGCAAAATAATTAAACAAAATCTAAGCTAAATTATAAAAATGTAGATAAAATTATGATAATAGCAACTCTAATAAAAATAACAGTATTTTTTGCTTTTTGTTTTTTGTCAATATTTATTGACAAAGATGCTTTTTTTCTCATATAATTTGAGATAGATTTTATACAAGGAGAGATATAAATGTTAAAATTAAAAAGATTCTATAAACCATTTATATTTTCAATAGTAGTAGCTGTTTGCTTTCTATTTGTTGAAGCTATATGTGATTTAAAACTACCAGACTATATGTCTGATATTGTAAATGTAGGTGTACAGTCTAGTGGTATTGAAGATATTACTCCAAAAGCCATTAGCGAGGATGCGTTAGATGCAATTACACAATTTATGAATGTTGAGGATAAGAAATTTGTATATAGCCACTATACATTAATGTTAAGTGGTAATAAAGAATATATAGATACATATCCACTACTAAAAACAAAAAATGTATATGTTTTAAACGAAGTTAATGCTGAAGATTTATCTAAAATGGATAATATTTTTGGTGTTGCATCAAAAACAATAATAAATTGTATGAATATTTTTGCGAATAAAGATAACAGGACAGAACAAAATATTGAAGAAAATAAAATGACAAATGCAACATTTGATTTAAGTAGTTTTTATCAAATGATACCAGTTGTATTAAATGACTTGACGCAGGAACAAATAAACCAAGCTATTACGAATGCAAAATCACAAAATGAATTAACATTATCTCAAATGGCTATTGCTTTTACAACAGCATATTATACTGAATTAGGAATGGATTTAGGAAAAATTCAGATGTCATATATTATACAAGTAGGACTAAAAATGTTAGCTGTTAGCTTAATAGGAATAATTGCTGCAGTGATTGTTGGATATTTGGGTTCAAAGGTTGGTTCGGGCTTGGGAAGAAATCTTAGAAAAGAAGTGTTCCAAAAGGTAGAAACATTTTCAAACACAGAGTTTGATAAGTTTTCAGTTGCATCATTAATAACGAGAACAACAAATGATATAACTCAGGTTCAAAATATAACTATAATGGCAATAAGAATGCTTGCTTTTGCTCCAATCATGGGTATAGGTGCCTTAATTATGATGTTAAATAAAACTACACAAATGACATGGACAATTGCTTTAGGTTGTATTGCTATTGTTATACTAATAATGGTATTATATAAAGTTGTATTACCAAAAATAAAGATTATACAACAATTAACAGATAGGCTTAATTTAGTATCTAAAGAAAATTTAACTGGTGTTATGGTTATTAAAGCTTTTGGAACACAAAAGTATGAGGAAAGTCGTTTTGATAAAGTAAATAAAGATGTGACAGATGTTAATCAATTTGTTGCAAGGGCCATGAGTTTTATGATGCCTTTTATGATGCTAGTTATGAATTTACTTTGTGTATTGATTTTATGGATTGGTGCTAAAGAAATTGCTCAATCAGGAATGCAAGTAGGAGATATGATGGCTGTTATGCAATATGCAATGCAAGTTATAATGTCATTTTTAATGGTGTCAATAATATTTGTAATGTTGCCTAGAGCAACAGTATCAGCTCAACGTATAAATGAAGTTTTAGATACTAATACAAGTATAAATAATCCTGAAACTCCAAAAGAATTTAATCAAGATAAAATTGGTTATGTAGAATTTAAAAATGTTACATTTAGATATGAAGGAGCAGACGAAAATGACCATGAAA
>CALYAQ010000153.1 GCA_944393615.1 uncultured Clostridia bacterium | reverse complement strand
GTAGCAACAAGTAGCACAATAAAAGCTGTATCAAAACCAGGAGTAACAACATGGAGATGTATAAATATTAGTAATGCTTTTAGTAATTCATTAAATTATGATACCAATTCATTAAGTAATGCAAATTTAGATAGTCATTTAATAAAAATTACAGAAAGAGGAGCTGTAGCATATTTGACACATAGTAAATATGGGAGAAATGGAACTAGTATAAGCAGTACAGGTAGCTTTTGTGCTGGTGGTGGAAATGATATTCATGCTAATGTATTAAAAAGTACAACGGGAAATTGCTATGGTGTGTACGACTTGGCAGGTTGTGCTTGGGAATTTGTAGCGACATATTTGAATGGTACTAATAATACAAATGGAACCAATTTAATACAAGGTGCAAGTAAGTATAAAGATGTATATGATGCAGGAACAACTACAGATTATGGAAAGATAAATGGTGTTAGGGCGTATGGAGATTCGTTGTATGAAGTAAGTCCATATACATCTGTTAGTGCATTAGAAAATGGTAAAAATAGCGTAAATGTTGGATGGTTTAGTAATTATTCTAACTATATGTACCCAAGTTCTCCATATATAGTATTTGGAAGTCATTATATGAATAATAGAGGTATTGGCTTATTTGCTTTTTACAATAATTCATGTGTTGGAGCGACAAGCTTGTCTTTCCGAGTAACCTTATGGAATAACTAATATATTTTTTCACTGTGTAAATTCAAAGAATTTATACAGTGTCTTTTTCTTTTTCTTTACAAAAACAAAAATTAATGATATTATTTATACAACGAAAGGAATAAAAATGAAAGAAAAAGCAATAAAAATATTTAGCA
The DNA here is from genome assembly GCA_944393615.1 of uncultured Clostridia bacterium. Lineage (GTDB taxonomy): Bacteria > Bacillota > Clostridia > TANB77 > SIG350 > CALYAQ01. The sequence continues at coordinate 2,497 of CALYAQ010000153.1, read as the reverse complement.
TGGTATTTTTAATAACCCTATTTGCTAAAGTTTTGGGACTATTAAGAGATATATTTTTTGCAAACTATTTTGGAACAGGTTATGTTGCTACATCTTTTTTTACAGCAACTAGAATACCAACACAGTTATTAGATATTGGATTGGGAGCAGCGATTGCATCAACCTTTATACCTGTATTTAACGAAATAATGCAAAAAGATGGAAAGAAAAAAGCAAATGAATTTGCAACTAATTTCATAAACATAATTGCATTAATTGCAACTATAATTTCTATACTAGGGATAATTTTTGCACCACAAGTTGTAAGTCTATTAGCCGGTGGCTTTGACGAAAGAACATTTAACCTAACAGTTGAATTAATTAGAATAACATTTCCAATGATGATATTTACAGCAGTAGCATTTTCGTTTGTTGGTTTTCTACAGTCTTATGGTAACTTTAATGTACCGGCAATGATTAGCTCGATTTCTAATATAGCTATAATTGTGTATTTGGTTTTGTTTAGAGAAACGTTTGGTATACAAGGAGTAGCAACTTTTATGCTTGTTGCATGGGCGTTGCAGGTTATTGTTCAGATACCGTTTGCTAGAAAAAATGGATATGAATTTAAAGTTGGTTTTGACTTTAAAGATAGTAATATAAAAAAAGTGTTTTTGTTAGCAATACCAATAATAATCAGTACATCAGTATTGCCAATTAATATTTTAGTATCTACAAGAATTGCCTCGGGAATGGGCGATAGTGCAGTAGCATCTTTGGAATATGCATATAAGCTATTTATAGTAATTGTAGGTGTGTTTACTTATGCAATTGGAAATATACTATTTCCAGAGCTTGCAAGATTAAGTGCTTCAAATGAAAAAGAGAAATTAGTCAACCTTATACAAAGTGGTCTAAAGGCAATGTCATATATTTTATTACCGTTAACAATTGGTGTTATGATTTTTAGCCAAGATATAATAGGGCTTTTATATCAACATGGAGAATTTGATGTAACCTCTACATTATTAACATCAGGAGTATTAATGTTTTATGCAATAGGTATGATTGGTTTTGGGTTTGTTGAGGTAATGAATAAATCATTTTATGCGAAACAAGATGCCAAAACCCCATTAGTAGTTGGAATAGTTATAGTAGTTATAAATATTATACTTTGCATAGTTTTATCTAACATAATGGGAATGAATGGTTTGGCTTTAGCTACAGCTATTACAGTTATTGCAAATGGAATAATATTAGCGATGTGTGGAAATATAAAGACTAAAGGAATAATATCAAAAGATTTAATAATAACTATAGTAAAAATAATTGTATCAACATTAATTATGGGTGCTATTGTATATGTGATAAATACTTGGTTAATAAATATATTGCCAAAAACTACAATTATGCAGGTTCTTCGTTTGGTAATAGGTGGTGTAATAGGCGTAATAGTTTATTATATTTCTTCTGTAATATTAAAGTTACCTGAAGCGAATGAAGTTAGAAGATTTATAATGGAAAAGATAAAGAAATAGAAGGGCGTATATTAACGATAATAAATAAGTAGAGTTGTACAATGAATAGGTAATCATATTTTTGTAAATATGATTATCTATTGCTTTTAAAACAAAAAAACTTAGTGAAAAAACTTGCTAAAAAATGGTTGATAGTATATAATATACGTATGGGGAAATAAAAGAATTTGAAAGCGAGAGGAAGTGTAGGAAAAATGAGAGCATTACCAATTGGTACAGATGATTTTAAACAAATAATAACTCAAAATTGTTTATACATAGATAAAACAAAATTTCTAGAAGAAATAATAAAGAATTTTTTTGGTACCAAGCTATATTTAAGACCACGCAGGTTTGGAAAGACAACTAATATGCAAATGTTAAAAGAATATTTTGATATAACGAAAAAAGAAGAAAACAAAGATTTGTTTCAAGGGCTATATATAGATAGTGTAGAAGAATACAAAGAGTATCAAAATGCATATCCAGTAATATATATGACATTGAAAGAAACAAAGCAAGACAATTGGAAAGAAACATACGATTTTTTAAAAGAAACAATTATAGAGATGTATAAAAAAAATGAGTGTGTGAAGAGTGTATTAGACAAAATAGAGTTAGAAGAATACGAAAATATACGAACTGGAAAAGGCAATAGTGTAAAATATAAGAATTCATTAAAAAAGATGACAGAATATTTATATAGATATTATGGTAAAAAAGCGATAATATTAATAGACGAATATGATGCACCGCTAAATAATGCGTATAGTAAAGGTTTTTTGAATGATGCAATAACCTTTATAAAAACATTTTTAAGTTCAGCACTAAAAACTAATGAATATTTGCAAGTGGCAGTGCTAACAGGTGTATTACAAATAGGGCAACAAAGTATATTTAGTGACTTGAATAATTTTGATGTATACAATGTGTTTTCAAGTCAAGGAAACGAACATTTTGGTTTTACTAAAGCAGAAGTAAAACAAATGCTAGAAGAATAT
>CALYAQ010000152.1 GCA_944393615.1 uncultured Clostridia bacterium | reverse complement strand
AAAATTTTAAAAAATACAAAACAATAAAAAATGTACGCATTTTTTTAGCAAAGTATTAACGCTCCAATCCGTTGAGTTGCAATGGATTAGAGCGTTTTACACTTCAAAAAGTGTTTAAGTTGAGATTATATAATATTTTTACTTTAAAAATCAACAATATATCTATATTTTGTATAATATTTAAAACTTTCACTCAATTTCTCATCACATTTTACATAAAGCTGTATCTTTTTTGTTTTTATGTTTACCTTTGTTCGATATTTTTTTACGCATAATTATTTTTTCATTTTTTTAAACTCAGTATTTTTAAGCTTTTTTTAAGGTTAATTTTATCAAACGTATGTTGTTATCCACATATCCACAGAGTTATCCACAGGTTTTGTTACTATTTTATTACATTTTTGTGACATTTGAGTGACAATTATTAGCAGTTGACATATTTTTGTAAAAAAAATCTTGTTCGTAAACCCATAAATTATTATATTTTGTTAAAACATTTGCTCCGCATTCTAATTAATTCATTAGTAAAAAAATTTTGATGCTTTGTAATATCCCCTGGTATAACCCACAATTCCCTATTTTGTTCTAATAATAAATCAACAATATATATAACTCCATCATTAATCGTCATTTGTATTAATATACTTTCGTATGTTAAACCTGTAATAATTCTATTACGTTTTAAAAGTTCATTTCTATTAGAATTTACATGAGGTTCATTTTCAGATATTACTATTCCATTTTTGGAATATGTATTTTCCTTTATACCAGAAGATAGAACCAATATGTTTTCATTACTAATGTTATTTAAAAAAATTTTGTTATCATACTCTTCAAATTTAGTAACCAAACAAATCTTATCTTTTAATAAATTATTTGTTATCTGTTTTAGAACTTTTTTTCCATATACATCAACATCCTTGCCAACAAAAATACTTATAGCTTTTTTATTTAACAAATCTTTCTTCCCTTTATAGTATAATAATATGGGGGCATTATATATCGTTTTTAAAAAGAATGGATAAGCATTACTAGAAATATTAACAATTCCAATATTATTTTTTAAATTGTATTCATATATGCTTTTTGCTTTTGCATAATTTAGTTTATTAGTAAATTCTAATATCTGGTTATTATTCAAGCCCAAACCTTTTAATTCATTTGGGCTTAAATTACATATTTGTTGAATTGTATATTTTTTTAACAATTCAAGTTTAAAATTATTATCAATATTTATTAATTTAAACCATATCCACTTTTCTTGTTCAGATTTTGCATTTTTTTCCATATATAGATTATACAATATAGAAAGATAAATTGCAATATGTTTTTACAATTAATGGAAAAAAGCCAAAAGAAAAACATCTTCTATTAATGCACCTGCATTAATAAAAGATGTTGAAAAAATTATTTATTTAATATGTATGATATACTTGATTAGAATTGTGTGAACAATACTGATGTGAAGAATATATACCATGTCCACAAGCTACAGTATGTTTATATAAACTTTTATGTTGGCATAAAGTCTCATTATAAACCCTAGTATATTCAACAATTTTTACGTCAGGGTCCCACGTAGTCTTTCCAGTAGAATCTTGATGCCCCCAAAATGCATTGCAATCGTTACAATAATAGTTCTGATTTATAGTCTTATCGATATGACCACCACAGCGATAACACTCCTTATGCGTAGCCAGTGGAAACTCACTGTACCATTCTCTACCGCATGTACAAATCTGTTTAACAAATGTTTTTGACCCACCCGGACATGACCATGCACTGTTACAACTGTTAGTTTGTCCTGTACATACATTCACACTTCCATAATTTGTATTACCTGCACTATCTTTTACATGTAAATATACTGTGCCTGTATTTGTTGTTGCTACATTTGCACTCCATGATGTTGTTAAATCTACTGCATTCCAACTACTTGGTATTGCTGTGCTTGTTGTTATTGCATATCCTGTTACTCCTGTAGTATCTGTTACTGTACTTTTTAGTGTTATATTTGATGTTGTTCCACTTCCTGTTATCGTACCTAAACTTGGAGCTGTATTATCAAATACAAATGGGTTGCTTGTAACAGCCTCGCTTTCATTTCCTATTACATCATATATCTTTTTTGTATGTATATAGTACGTTCCGTTTAGTCCTGTACCTATTGTAAATGATGCTCCACTTGTATATATTTTCCATTCTTCATTGCCTTGTATTGTTTTATTTGTTGTAAAACAATATTTATATTCATTATCTGTTTTTAATTCATTTGCTCCACTTGCTGTTATTATTACATTTATATATTTTACCGCACTACTTCCATTTGGACTTATTGTTACTACTGGTACTGTCCTATTTATATTTATTTCTTTACTTCCTTGGCTATTTAGATTTCCTGATACATCTGTACATACCCCTTCGGCTACTATTACTTTTTGTATACAATCTGTATTATTTGTTACTACTATTGTATATTCTATATCATTTATTTTTGTAAACGTTCCTTTGGTTCCATTTTCTACTGTTATATCTTCTGCTCTAAAGCCTACTACTGGTTCATTAAATATTATTGTATATGTTATACTTCTTACATTTGTTATATCTGTGGTATCTGCTGTTATACTTACTGTTGGTCCTATGTTGTCTATTACTTTAATTGCACCTATTGTTACTTTTATTGTATTACTTACTACTGTTCCTTCTTTATTTATTAGTCTTACATATATTCCACTTTCCTCGTTTATTGTTACTGCTTTAGTATATCTATTCCAATTTGCACCCGCATCTATTGTATATTCTACAACATATTCATTATTCGTTAATTCTGTTTGTACTGTTAATATGTTATTTTCATACGTTATTTGTGAATATTCTTCTAA
>CALYAQ010000151.1 GCA_944393615.1 uncultured Clostridia bacterium | reverse complement strand
AAAATTTTAAAAAATACAAAACAATAAAAAATGTACGCATTTTTTTAGCAAAGTATTAACGCTCCAATCCGTTGAGTTGCAATGGATTAGAGCGTTTTACACTTCAAAAAGTGTTTAAGTTGAGATTTTATCATAACATTATGTCATTTTTCAAGGATAGAAGAAAAAATATATAAAATTAAATTTTATATATTTTTTGTTTTAAGAACACTACATCTCTTAATAGTTGTTAATTATCAACTTGTTCTACTTTTTTTCGCAAATAAGTTTTGCAAAAAGTTCTTTAGCCATTTCTACATTTGTAATATAGAAAATATTATATCTTTTTTCTTTTTCGTTCATTAGTTTAAAAACAGTACTTACGAATTCTTTATTTGCCCGAAGTTCTTTTGATACTTTACTAAACAAATACGGATCACTTTCGACTGCAGTAAATGCAATATCGAATGTAGCAAATACATTATCGAACGAACTTTGTTTTATATAATCAAGTTTTTTGAAAAGACTTGGACAACCTCTTAATGCAATTTTAATGTAGTCATCATTCGTTTTTAAGACATCATTAAGCTTGTAATATGCTTCAGGCTCTTTTTCCAATAAAGCCTTTACAATGTTTGGGTTATTCTTAAGCTCTTCAGAGGCTAACTGATAACAACTATAGCCATATAACGAAACTGCTTTTAACGTAATTTCGTAATTTGCTCTAATATTTGAATTATCAACTTTTCCTCTTAATTTTTGGTATAACCTTCCACAATGTGCATATATCAAAGCACAGTCATCATCTAACGTATATAAAGCTTTGTTATACTCTATGTTGTTTAATACAAATTCGGGTGATGTAAGCAACTTATTATCAACACATAAAATTTCACCCATATAATACAGTTTTTGAGATTTTAACAAATTCTCTACAATTTCTTTATCAGATAAAAGCTCTGGCGAAATTTTATATAGCTCTTCAGTTCCATCACATTTATTACACCTTGAATAAAGCAATGCAAACTTCTTTGTCGCTTTAAATTTATTGGGTAAATTATACCATACTCCTTTTACGTCAAGTTTAAATAATGTATATGCAATCTCTTCGTCAAACAATAAATACCTAATATCACTGATTTTTACCTTTCCATTTTTAAACTCTTCAATCAAGGCTTCAATGTCAATGTCAATAAGTACCTGGTGTTTCGGCTGTTTCTTTAAATCAAACATCATGATTTTTTCTCCAAATGTTTTTTACAAGTATATTATATTATAAATATTGCATTATGTCAATTGTTTTTAAAAAAATATGGGGTTTCCCCCATTTTTCTATAATATTATACAAATTAGTCCTCCACTACCCTCATTGATTATTTTTTGTAACGTTTCTTTAATTTTAACCTGTGCATCCTCTGGCATTCTAGCCAACTTGTTTTGCAGTCCTTCATTTACCAATTCATGTAAACTCTTACCAAATATATTTGATTGCCATATTTTAATTGGATCACTTTCAAACTCTGCTAGCAAATAATTTATTAAGTCCTCTGATTGTTTTTCACTACCAACTATTGGAGATACTTCAGTTTCTATATCAGCTCTTATCAAATGTATGCTAGGTGCTTTAGCTTTTAGCTTAACTCCAAACCTTGAGCCTTGCTTTACAATTTCTGGTTCATCAAGTATCAATTCCTCCATATTAGGAGTTACTATTCCATAACCCTTTTGTTTTACATCTTCCATAGCTCTAAATACTTTGTCATAGTCTTTTTTTACTCTAGACATATCATAAACAATAGAGAATATATCTCCTTTTTCTTTTATATCAAATCCGGAATATTCACTCAAAACTCTATTAAATAGCATATCGTCAACACTAATAGTCATTTTTATTGTTCCTACGTCCAATTTAATTTCATCAACTGCAACATTTGAAATATTAGAATTTCTTGATATATCTGTAATAATATTATCTACTTGACGAATATTTCCCACTTCTTTAAAATTAGTTTTAATTACTCCCATTATATCTTTTTTCAACCAATGACTATTATCTAATCTAACAACCCAACTTGGAAGATTAATGCCAATTTCGCTAACAGGGAATTCATAAAGTATTTTTTCTAATACTGTATTTACATCATACAAATCTAAATTATCACAATCGCAAATTACAACTGGCGCATTATATCTTTCTTCTATACTATTAGCTAGCATTATTGTATCATTATCATTTGGTTTAGATGTATTTAATACAATTGCAAATGGTTTATTTATTTGTTTTAATTCTTCAACACATCTTTCTTCAGCTGAAATATAGTCATTTCTATCAATTCCAGTAAAACTGCCGTCAGTAGTTATCAATAGTCCTATTGTTGAATGTTCTTCAATAACTCGTTTAGTACCAATTTCTGCAGCTTTTTCAAAAGATATTTGCTCTTCAAACCAGGGAGTATTTACCATTCTTGGTATATCATCCTCCATGTGTCCTATTGCATTATCCACAAGATATCCTACACAATCAACTAATCTAGTTTTAAATTTAATATTTTCTCCAACATTAATCTCTACAGCCTCATTTGGAACAAATTTAGGTTCTGTTGTCATTATTGTTCTTCCACTCGCACTTTGTGGTAATTCGTCTCTTGCCCTTTCACGACTTGCTTCATCATTAATATTAGGAATTACCATAAGCTCCATAAACTTTTTAATAAACGTTGACTTACCTGTTCTTACAGGTCCCACAACTCCTATGTAAATATCACCATCCGTCCTTTTTGCAATATCTTGATATATATCAAATTTATCCATAAAAAAATTACCTCCTCATATACTATTTGTACTATTTAATACAAGTATATTTAAGATAATTTATTTTATTACTATTTTAAGAAAAAAATTATTGAAAAATGTTTTTACATTATATAGTTCTTTCTTTAGTAACAATATATTTCTTATTGCCACATAGTAGCATTATATACCCAAAATGCAATAATTATATTTAGTATAAACGTTGTTACACATAGAACTATTCGTATAGCTTTATTATCTATATTTTTAGTAAAATGCAATTGAAGTAATAACATTATAATTGAGAATATGAAGAAAACCCAAAATTTCAAGTTATTTGCATTAAATGGAATATTAAACATATTAGTTTGTGCTATAGGTACACAGCCACACCCAAATATTTTAACAAAAAACATTTTATCTAGTATTAGATATATTGGTGTAAAAATTACTATTAATATGTATGGTATAATCATTTTCAATTTTCTCATATTTTTACCTCCTATTATATGAAAAAATACTATATCTTAATCTATAGTACTTTTTACAATTATTTATGCGTATGCATTTACTCCAGCAAAGTCAACATCCTTCTTCATTTCAGGAATAGGCATTTTTTGTTTTTTGCTTTTTCTTTTAACATTTTCTTTTATTTCTTGAGCTATTTTTTCTTCTTTTGAAATTTCTACTAAATTTCTATCTCCAATTGTTTTATCATATATTTTTATAGTTTTATCAGTTATAACCGACCAATTATAGTTTTCCTTTACTTTATTTACAGCACATGCTGTAATTTGTTTAGATAGCTCTTGATTAAATAGTACCTCTAATATTGAATCAGCTAATGAATTCGCATTTCCTGCATACGATTTCATTCCGTCTATTCCATGTCTTACTATTTCATCTAGCCCTCCTGCATCAGATACTACTGTTGGATTACCGCTCAACATTCCCTCCAATGCAACTATTCCAAATGGCTCATACGTACTTGGGAAAACTGCTATATCAATACATTTATACATTTTACACATTTGCTCATCATTTAATCTTCCAGTAAAATATACATGATTGTGAATGCCTAAATCATAAGCTTTTTGTCTTAATTCATTCATAAAAGTTCCACTACCAGCTATTACTATTTTCACATCGTTATAGTATTGTTTTACCTTCTTGAAAGCGTCAAATAAAACTTGAATTCCTTTTTCCGGAACCAATCTACCTGCAAAGAAAAGTATTTTTTCATTGTCTGCTGCATAATTTCTTCTAAATTTCCAATCTTTTTCTACATTATCAAATTTATCAACTTCTATGCCATTTGGTATAACACTTACCTTTTCATAAGGTACACCAAACAAATTTTGAATTTCTTTTTTCATAAAATAGCTATTACAAATTATTTCCTGCGCCTCATAACTTAATAACCACTCAACATCATTGATATATCTTTGTAAATCTGTATGTATTCCTTTTTGTCTTCCGCTTTCTGTTGCGTGTATTGTTGCCGTTATAGGTATATCAAAACCATGTTTTAGAGATTTTGCACTATATAGAACTAACCAGTCATGAGCATGCACCAAGTCAAATTTACCAATAGTATTTATTAAACTAATGGCTCTTTCTGTCATAGCAAAATTCAATTGCATAACCCATTCAGTAAAATTAGTTGGATTTATCATATAGTTTTTAACTCTATGAATGTATACTCCTTCTTCTACTTCTTCTGCTTTTAAATTCCCCTCTTGGTATGTAATAACATGTACTTCGTGGCCTTTTTTTACCAAATTAGTTGATAGTCCCTGAACCACTCTAGCTATTCCTCCAACAATGTTTGGTGGATATTCCCAAGTTAGCATTAATATTTTCATATATATACCCCTTTCAAATTATATATGTTTATCATTTGTTGTTACGTGTCTTGTTACTTTTAGTAAATATTACATCATATTCATTAAAATGTAAATAGAAAAACACAATTTTGTTAAGAAAATTATCATAGGTAATTATCATATACTAACACTTTTTATATTCCTTTTTTTTGATATTATTTATCTATTTGTAATTTATTCTTGCATTTATTTCACTTTTATTCTATCAATTTATTACTTAATTATCCTAATATAATAATATTACCTATTTTAGTTGCAGGAATACTAGATTTTATACAAACTACTGGACGCACTCCACAAAAAGTATATACATTGGTATCATATAATACTGTTCCTATACTATTTACATACATAATACCTGTTTCTCCTACTGATGAACAAGTATGATTAATAAGCCAATGACCAGATGCAGTATTCATAGAACTATTACAATTAGGGCATCTACCATTATAAACACCGGCTTTGATATACGAATAACAGCGTGGGCATGTGTAAGAAGAATAAGCACTACAAGAGCCATTAGGACCGTTTACAACACATATTTTATACGTATGACTATCCCACGTTAAACTAGTAGCACCACAATTTGCATATCTCATAATTGACGGACTGGCTAACAAATAGTTTGTTTCTGTATTATTGTATTGTGGAAAATACAATGTATCACTTGTTTGTAAGCTAGATGCTGTATTACTATATCCATACGTTGTGGTTGTTAATGTTGGTATGCTTGTTGTATATGCTTTTGCATTGTAGCTTTCTCTCCACATTTCTAATGTTGGACTTCCTATTGCTCCTACTATATAGCTACTATAATTACTAT
>CALYAQ010000150.1 GCA_944393615.1 uncultured Clostridia bacterium | reverse complement strand
AGCACAAAAAAGAACTATGATACATATATTTTATATGTTTCTTAGTTCTTTATTTTTATTACATACTAAAACTAGGTTAAACTTATTTAACCTTAATTGTAAATTATATCCAATTGTGTGTGTGTGTGTGTGTGTAGAGCCCCAAGGCTTACATCGTTTTTATTCATTCTGTTTTTCTCCTTTTATAGTTATATATTATACTATATTAGATATAAATTCAATATGTTTTCTATTTTTTCTTTTCAACTGAAAAACCAAATTTCCCTAAATTTTCTCCTAAAACATAATATTGTCCATGTGAATATGCAACCAAATTACATTTTTCTAAATCTAGTTTTCCATTCTCATCTATATATTTATCATCAACATCAACAGATAAAATTTCTGCCATAAACATATCATGTGACCCCAATTCAATTATTTGCTTTACCCTACATTCAATGTTAACAGGAGATTGTTTTATCAATGGTACCGATACATTTTTTCCTTCTTCGATTTCTAAATTCATTGCCTTAAATTTATCTTCATTCTTTCCAGAGCGTACACCGCAATAGTCTAATGCTCTAACCAAATCTTTAGGTACTAGATTTAACACAAATTCTCCTGATTGCTTTATAATATTATATGAATGTCTTTCTTTTCTAATTGAAATATACGTCATTGCTGGATCTGTATTCAAAATTCCTGTCCACGCAATAGTACATACGTTATGTTGTTGCATATTACCACATGTTACCAAAACAGCTGGTACAGGATACAGCATAGTACCAGGCTTCCATATTAATTTACTCATTAACATTACCCCCTAAATATTATTATATTAATAATTAGATTGTCTTATTCCTCATTATTTCGTATACAATCTCCATATTATCATCTTTAGCCAAAACGTTCCTTTTAATTTTATTACATCTACTACATTTATATACTATCACATATCCCTTTTTTGAATTAATTTCTACATCAATAGGTACTAATATTCCCTTACATTGTTCTTGCCTATCTCCTGGATATATATCAACATGTTTGGAATGTAGACAATAATTGCAATGGTCTCTACTTGTGTATCCTAATTTTTCTACCTTTACACCACAATTCTCACATATAAATTCATTATCATTTTTAGTAAATTTAGCACTTTCCATTTTATCTCCTCTATCTATAAAAACAGCCACCACCAATAAATTCACGTAAAATTGAATTAATCGGTATCAATTCACTATCTAATGGTAAAAACATACTAAGTAATGAATTTAATCTATTCGTTTCAGAATAATAGATAGATGTTTTTGGTATACTTTCTAATTCATTTTGCAACACCTTTTTAAATATTGAAAACTCAAAAGGTAATGAAGTATTAAACATAACATCTGCATTTTCTTGAAAAGGAAAAATCCATTTATCTTCTCCGCTCCTAACCGATTCCCACCTTGACATAGTTTGTTCTATTGTATAATTTCTAAATTGACTATCACGTATTATCCTTCTTAACAATCTTGTATCAGTAGTTGATATTCTATTATAGCTGTCAACATTTAAAACAGTTAATGCACTTACAAATATCTTATACTTAAGTTCATTGTTTATACTTGGAGTTAAATCATCATTCAATGCATGTAATCCTTCTAAAATAATGACACCATTTGGTTCAAGCTTTACCATTTTACCGTTATACTCTCTTTGTCCTGTAATAAAATTAAATTCTGGTAGTTCTATTTGTTCTCCATTAATTAATTTATTTATATCATTATTCAAATATTGTATATCAACAACATTTATATTTTCATAATCGACTTCTCCATTTTCTCCAATAGGTACTTCTTTTCTTGGAATAAAATAGTTATCCATAGATAATGTAATATATTTTATTTTATTAACCAATAACTGTATGCCTAATCTTTGTGCAAAAGTAGTCTTACCTGCAGAAGAAGGTCCTGCAATAAGTATTAATTTTTTATCTTCACTTTTTTTTATATTATCTGCTATCGATGCAATCTTTTTTTCATGCATTGCTTCGGTTATCATGATAGCGTCTTTAATACTTCCCTCTCTTATCATTTCATTCAAATCGTATATATTTTTAATACCTACCGTATGATAAAAATCTTCATATTCTTTTAAAGTATTATATAGCTTGTTATTCATATATGACGCTTTAATAATACTAATATCATTTCTATTAGGATACATTAATATAACGCCTTTTTCATATTTTTTTAAATCATATGTTTTTATATACCCTGTTGAAATAGGCATTTTACCATAAAAATATCCATAGGTATCTTCTATATAGTATAAAGATAAAGATTTTGTTTTTGTATCTTTTATTAGCTCTGCTTTTTCCGGAAATCCAGAATCTAAATATATTTTTTGAAGTTCTTCAACAGTAACAGTTTTTCTAACAATATCAATATTTTCTTCTATTATCTCCTTCATTCTTTTTCTTAAAGCAACAACAACTTCATCAATAATTTCTAGCCCCTTTATTTCACAACATATAGCTTCACCTAGTGAATAATCAACATTAATACACGCTTGTGGGTATAAATCATTTAAAGCTTTTATAAGTATTAAAGTTAATCCTCTTACATATATTCTCATACCTTCTGTACTATTTGTAAAAATATATGAAATATCACAATCTTCATCAATAACATCATTAAGATTTTTTATAACTCCATTTACCTTACAGGCAATTATATTAGTAATATCATAATCTTCTTGCGAATACTTTTTTATCAAATCATATATCTGTGTATCTTTATCAACACCAATTTCCATATCCATTAAATTAACTTTATACATATATTCCACCTCATCTATTATATATTTTCTTTATATCACTATCATGTAAATATTTCCATTTTCCCAGTCCTAGATTTTCCATATTTAGTCCGCCAATTGCTATTCTTTTTAAATATAGGACTCTATGGTCAATTTTTTCTATCATCTTTCTTACTTGTCTATTCCTACCTTCAGATATTGTTATATGTAATAATACCTTTTGAGGCAATCTTTCAACAATTTTAACACTAGCCCCTTTAGTCATATATCCGTCAATATCCATTGGGTTTCTTAACATTTCCAATTCCTGATTATTTATATCTTTGTCAATACTAACTTCATAGGTTTTAGATACTTCATGTTTTGGATGTGTAAGTTCATAAACCAAATCTCCATTATTGGTTAGCAATAAAAGACCTGATGTATACATATCTAATCTTCCAATAGGCACTATCCTTTTATCTATATCTACCAAATCAAGTACAGTTTTTCTACCTCGCTCATCAGATACAGTTGTTACATACCCCAATGGCTTATTTAACATTATATATACATATTCTTCCTTACTTATAGGTTTTATAACCTTATTGTCAAATTCAATAACATCATTTTGGGTTACTTTTACACCTAATTGAGTTACTATTTCTCCATTTACACTTACTCTACCTTGCAAAATGTATTGCTCACATTGTCTTCTTGATGCAACACCACTATTAGCTAAAAATTTTTGTAATCTTTCCTCTTCCATAAACTCTCCTATATATTCTCCTATATATTTTTACTATATATTTTTACTATATTCCAAATTAAAACTGGTTTTATTTTCTCTTACTAATGCACAACCTAATGCACAACGTTATTGCTTTAACTTTTAATCATTCTCAATATTCTTTTTTGCATTATCTTCACTATTTTTTATAAATTCTTAAATTTAATTTAACACAAAAATATAACATTGGGAGATTTTCTCATTGTTAAACTATTTTAACGTATACTCATTTACACTTTTTTATATTCACACCCTCTTTTGTATCTTCAATAATATATCCCAAACTTGTTATTTCCTCTCTAATACTATCTGCTAGTTCATAATTTTTATCTTTTTTAGCTTGTGCTCTTTTTTCCACCAATTCCTTAACTTGTTCTGGAACTTCCATTTGTTTTTCTTCTTCTAATTCATTTAACTTCAAACCAAATACAGTATCGAACTTCATTGCAAGTTGATATACATCATCACTTTTATCCAATTTTACTAATTCCCACAAAACTCCCATTGCTAATGGTAAATTCAAATCGTCATTTATAGCTTCCTCAAATTTCTTTGTATAGTCGTCTAAAATTTGCTTATCAGTTTTTACATCTACACCTTTATGTTTTGCAATAGTTTGCTTTAACCTAATTAGTGAGATATGTGCCGCCTCTAACGCCTCCCACGTAAAATTTAATTTATTTCTATAATGTGATGTAAAAGCAAGCATTTTATAGTCTAATGGCGAATATCCTTTTTCTATTAATTGGTCAATAGTATAGCAATTTCCTAAACTCTTTGACATTTTTCCACCGTCAATTAATAGGAATTCACAATGCATCCAATATTTTACAGGGTCTTTTCCTGTTAAACCTTTCGATTGAGCTATTTCATTTTCATGATGTGTTGGTATCAAATCAACACCACCTGTATGTATATCGAATTGTTCTCCTAAATGTTTCTTGCCCATTGTTGAACATTCTATATGCCAACCAGGATATGATAGCCCCCAAGGACTATCCCATTTCATAATATGTTCCTTAGGTGCTTTTATCCATAATGCAAAATCGTATGGATTTCTTTTTTCTTGGTCGATATCTACCCTAGCACCTGCTTTTTGGTCATCTAAATTTATACCTGATAGCACTCCATATTTATCTAGTTTTGATACATCAAAATATATTGCACTGCTTGTTTCATATCCATAACCATTTTCTACAAGTCCTTTTACAAAATCTATCATATCTGGAATATAGTCTGTTGCTCTACAAATTATTTCTGGCATATCAATATTTAATCTTTCTAGGTCTTTTAAAAACAGATTCATATAGTAAGTTGCTATTTCCATAGGTGACTTATTTTCTTCTCTTGCTGATTTTAGCATTTTATCTTCGCCTTCATCTCCGTCAGACACTAAATGACCTACGTCAGTAATATTCATAACATGTTTCAAAGCATATCCGTTATATTTCAACACTCTACGCAAACTATCCATAAAAATGTATGACCTTAAATTACCGATATGCGCTTCTTTATATACAGTTGGACCACAACTATACATCCTTACCGTATTTCCTGCTAATGGTTTAAAATCTTCTTTCGTTCTAGAAAGTGTATTAGTTATCTTCATTTTTCTACCTCCACATTTAATATATGTTTTATTTTTATATTATATCAGTTGAATAGGAAAAAAACAATAAAAAGAATATAAAACTGTGTAAAATTTACACAGTTTTAAAAAAGTTGGCTAAATACTTTAGTTTTGCACTAAAGCCCATGCATTATCTTCATTTTTTCCGGAAGTCAAAACATCAGTATTTAAGATTACTAATGGACGAATTGATGCTGTTGCATTGACTGCGCCTGCATAATAATAGAACGTACCAAAATAAATATTATTAACTCCAACTATTTCACCATTAGCAAATTCACCTATCAAAAATATGTTCCAATCATGATAATATCGATTACACTTTCTGCATACTGTAGCACTGTAATATGTAACAGCAGTATCATTTTCCTTGTATACTAACATATCAATTATTGTTTGATTACTAATGTAGTTAGAAAATAGATAATAATAACTTGTTCCAGAAACTCCATTATATACATATCCATAATGTGCTATTTTCCCACAATTTGGGTCTTTAGTTGGGTCATATCCTGCCAAAGTATCTATGTCATTTTGATTTATGCTTCTTACTTGGCTTGCAAAAGAATTTGTATATAACGTTTGACATAGTATGTTTAATTGTGTTTCCGCATTGTTATATCCAGTCATCCCATTAAAAGTTAATTGTTGCGAAGTAGGTTTTGCACTAATTAAAGTAACATTGGTTCCGTCATTTTTTAATACTCTCCAACCTAGCTCCTCTGTAGTAAAGGTATTATTAGTCGCACCAGTATTTTGTGCTGTATAACTAGCCGAAACAGGTACATATTCTACATAATCTCCTATTTGTGCAACATCAGCTAGCAAATAACCAGATGTCATTGCTGTTATGCTATTACTTGTATATTCATTTCCCACACTATCAATTGCTTTTACTTGTATACAGCTATATGTTGTTCCTGCTGTTAAATCTGTAAATGTATTACTCTCTTTCCATGTCTTCCCATTATCTATACTATATTGATATGTTACTGCTTGTCCGTTATTATCACTTGTACTTGCATTTATTTCTATACTCGTTTGTGTTACTTCTCCTATTGTCGGCGTAAAACTATATGGGGCTGTATTATCAAATGTATAACTTTGTGATACTACATTTTCACTTGTATTTCCTGCTACATCATATACACCTTTTACATGTAGATAATATGTGCCGGTTAAATTTGTTCCTATTGTAAAGGCTGTTCCATTTGTATATGTTATCCAACTTCCTCCTGTTTGGCTATCTTGACTTGTTGATAAATAGTATTCATACGTATTATTGTTTGCTAGTTCGTTATTGTCTGTTACTGTTATTGTTACTTGTG
>CALYAQ010000149.1 GCA_944393615.1 uncultured Clostridia bacterium | reverse complement strand
TACTTTAATTTTACACTATTTTCAAAAAAAAGCAATACTTTTTGTTAAAATATTGCTTTTTTTATTGCATTTTTTCTTACAACTTGCATTTACTTTACAGAATTGCATTTACTTTTTCAGTTGACCTCATTTTTATCAAGAAAATCTTTTATTGGAGATTCTTGTTTTGCTTTAGGTTTTCTACCTCTTTTTTTAACCGGTGTAACTTTTTGAACATTACCTGCACCATCATCAAATACTATGCTAAAATCTTCGTCATGAATTTCATTTGGTATAATTTCTTCAATTTTAGTTGTATTTGTATTATTAACATCGTTAGGTCCGGCTGTCACATCATCTCTAATAATATCTACAGGTTGTATAGAATCATTTAATGTATTTGCAAATGATGATGAGTCATCTCCACTAAAGTAATCTGTAGAATCAGCTTGATAACCTGTAAATAGGAATGGGTCAAAGTTGAAATATTGGCTTGTATGAAGTTTCTTATGTCTAGCATTTAAGAAATCTGTTTGTCCTCTACCTATTTTTGTTTTACCTGCCGCATCTTTCGTCTTGTATATACATGTTTTGAATGCTAAATCTTGTATTTTATGTGCTTTGAATTTTTTCTTATCATCTTTTTTGATACCACTCATATCGGTAGAACCATCGTCGCCAGGTTTTTTATCTGGTTTCCAACTAACACCCCATAACCAAATTTCTTTGATACCAAGAGCTTCAGCCCAATAATTACTATCTTCAAGGTTAGTATCACCAAATATAATTTGTGTTTTAGTATTTGTAAGAACTACTTCTCTATAGAATTTCATGCTTGCAGTTCTTTGTAATTGTGATAAGTTTTGAATTGCAACTATCATACCACATCTATATTTTCTAAATTGTGTAAAACATGTTTCCGTTTCTTTATTGATAAAGTCTGGGAACTCATCTATGTATAGGAAATGAGGCACTCTGTTTTCTTCAGTTCCAGGTCTTCTTAATACTGCATATTGGAAAGCTAGTATAAAGAACATTCCAAATGCTTTTGATAGTATATTTGCAAGAGTTCCTTTTTGAGTACATACAGTAATTACGCCACCTTTTTCTAATATTTCATCCATTGCTAAATTTCTATCTCTACTACATAAAACGTTTTTAACACCAGGGTGTCTTAAAAGGTTATCTAATTGTGTTATTGCACCATAAATAAATCTTTCAGTATCTTTTCTACCACTACCTACAATACCTGGTATCTCAAATCCATTGATATTTACAGGTGGTTTATAGAAGTTTCTTTCAAAGTAACCAATTAATACTTTATATTCTTCAAATAATACTGGGTCTTTTTTCATTTCTTCACAAGTTTGTTCAACTAAATTAAAGTCATATAGCATTTTTAACATATCTTCAAGTGTAGGTATTGCACCGTTATTCATTCGAGGATACATTACTTTTAATAATATAGTTAAGTTTTCTAATGCTTGTTGTGTAACATTAGCAAAGAACACATTACTTTCACCAGCGTTTTCTGATTCATACATACCTTTTAAAACTGCTGAAATAATTACTGCTACTTGTGCAGGGTCTTCTAATATAAATGGATTCATACCTAATGAATTAGGGTCTAATGGATCTACGAAATTTACATTAATACCATAATTTTTAGCTACTTCTCTTACTCTTGAAATACATTCAGCATCAGGAGCAACTAGGGTTAAACCTAAATCTTTTGTATAGACTTTGTTATGCTCTTTATCTACATATAAAACCATATCTCCTAATAGTTTTACATATTCATCAAATCTTTCACGTTTTGGTGTTAAATAGTGTAATGAAAAATTATTATTTAAAAATTCATTTGTTACAGGAGCATTAATTGTTGCCAATCCTGATTGTAATGCTTGATAACCTAATTTTTTAGAAGTTTCAATAAAGAAGAATTTCTTTTCAATGTCACAAGCACACATTGGTTCAATCATTGTTGCAGTTTTACCTGTACCAGTAGCACCTTGAATAAGTGTTGATTCATATCTACGCTTTTCAGGGGTCTTCATAGGTTTTGAAGATTTTTCGTCAATACATAGTTCTACTTCACAAGTATATGGACCAGTTGGTAAGTAATCTTTAGAAGATATTTTACCTGGGTAATCTTCAATAGCTGTTGTATATAGTGGGTCATGTTTAATGTTATTAACATACCATTTTACCATTATTGGTATTGTAAATATAGGTAAAAGTAGCGAACCGTATCTTACAGCCGGCATAATTACTTCTGGCATATTTTCAATAACGTACGTAAAGCTAGGAACTTTTACTAATACCATCCATATTAATTTATTGACATATTGAATTAACATGGAAACAACCATAATGTAAAATGAAAAACCACACATTAATATTAATTTTATTTTATGTCCAGGTGTTTTAGCTATTTGCTTAGAAGAACAGCCATACATAAATGCGACTAATGGACATAAGAATGCTAATGCATATACTATTGGATGCCAATATACAGTTGCTACGCCAACTACTGCAACATATATCATTTCGTATACTCTATCTATTACTATATATAATGTTAATAGAAGAAAAACATACGATATAAAAGTTGACTTATCAATGTTAAACTTGTCCAATAGTTTATCAAATTTTTTATTTATTGCTTTAATCAAAAAAATCACCCACCATATTAAGTTTTGTAATTAATACATTCATTATATATTATATATGAAATATTGTGTAATTTCAAGTAGAAATAAAGAAAAAACTGTAATAACTCAAAAAAAATAATTTAATAAACTAATTATTAATTCATGAGAAATAAACCAAACAAAAGTCGAGATTTTCAAAATCTTGACTTTTGTTTGGTTCCAAATCTTATTTATGAGTTTTTCTATAATTTTCGAGAAAAATATTAATAATGCTTTGAACATCACTAGAGGATAAAAGAACGTTATCCTTTAATTGAGTATGAATACTATATTTTCTATTTATTAGGTCTAGATAGTTATCTGAAATGAATTTTGTAGTAAAACTATCTAATTGGTCTATATCAGAATTAAGGATAGAAATAATTTTTCCATTCATGATACTTCCTTTTTCATGTAAATCACAACGATACAAGCTTAAAGGTAAATGATAGTATTCAGCATAATAGTTTAAGTAAGCTACTATTATAGCTTCGATTTCTTCATTTTTGATTTTGGGTAAATCTTCAAACTTGTTAATTCTATGCACAAATATTTGTGCATAATCGCATAAACTGTATAAAGTAGACTTCTGCATTTTAATTAGCCTCTTTAAAATTCAATAAAAGAATTTGTAGTAGTAAAAATAGCTACAACAAGAATTATAAAATAATTACAAAAATATTTCAACAATTTTACAAAAATATTTCGAATTGTTTGACATTATAAATTGTATAATATATAATTGGAATATAAAAAATAAAAACATATAAAGTTAGGGGTTGTTAACTTGGACGATAGTAAAAAAATTTTAATTGTGGATGATGAAAAGCCAATTGTTGATATATTAACATATAATTTGCAAAAAGAAGGATATACAATAATTGAGGCTTATGATGGCGAGTATGGATATCAAAGAGCAATGAATGATAATCCGGATTTAATATTATTAGATGTAATGTTACCTAAAATGGATGGACTAACTGTATGTAGAAAAATTAGAGAAACATCAAATGTGCCAATAATAATGTTAACAGCTAAAGAAGATGTTGTAGATAAAATAATAGGTTTAGAAATTGGTGCAGACGACTATATTACAAAACCTTATCAAACACGTGAATTAATAGCTAGAATAAAAGCAAATTTAAGAAAAATGGAAGCAATCAATTCTGTTATAGAACAAAGAAATCAAGAAATAGAAGAACAAGAAAAACAAAAGGAAGAACAACAGAGATTAGCTAACGATAAAAATGGAAAAACATATTTTGACTTTGGTATAATTACTATAGATTTCGAAAAATATGAGGTAAAAGTGAATGGACAAAATGTAGACTTAACATTAAGAGAATATGAATTATTAAAGTTTTTAGTGATTAATAGAGGACAAATATTTTCAAGAGAGCAATTATTAGAAAAAGTATGGGGATATGACTATTATGGAGATGTTAGAACTGTTGATGTAACAGTAAGAAGAATAAGAGAAAAAATTGAAAATGATTCGAGTAGTCCAGAAATAATATTAACAAAAAGAAGTTTAGGTTATGCTTTTAATGGAAATTTAGAATTAAAGGCTTAGAATAACCATGTTAGAAAAAAGGGCGATAGAGAATTCGTCTTTTTTCAGCTGTAAGAGGTGTATTAATGAAAAAAAATAGTTTACAAACTAATATAATAATAATATTTGTGTTAATGATGCTAGTCATACTATTTTCTATGAGTTTTTTTTCATACATAAAAATAAAGCAAATATATATCGATAGTTTACGAAGTGAATTTAATAATGCATATATAGGTTTTTCTAATTCTATTATAAAAGATTCTTCAATCGATTATATTAATTTTATTAAATATTTTGCTATTCATAGTGAAAAAAGACAAGGTATATTAATGGATAGCAATAAAAATGTTTTAGATAGTGATATGCAAATTGATAAAACGCAATTAATAGATATTACAACTTTAGCACCAGAATTTACTGAAATAAATGGACAATATGTATATAAAAACGTAATTAAAGATAATCAAGGACAAGCTATATACTATATTTATATAATGCAAAGTAACGAATTTATATCAATGCAATTAGCTGAATATTTGAAAATTGTATTTACTTTAATTGGCATTTTCCTTATAATTACTTTGACAATATCAATTACAATGACTACAAATATTGTAAGACCAATAAATAAATTAAGAAAAAATCTTGATGATATATTAAGTGGAAATAATGATGCTATTGCAAATATAGAAGTAAAAGGTGCGGAAAATGAAGTATATGATTTGGTAGAAAAGTTTAAAATTTTAAGTAATAGATTAAATGATAATGTTATTGAAATATCAAATCAAAAAGCACAAATAGAAACTATACTATTACACATGTCTGATGGTATCATGGCGTTTGATGTATATGGTAATCTTATTTATGAAAATCCAGCAGCTATTAGATTATTAAACGTAAATACTAAAAATAAAAGATTTGATGAGATATTTAAGAAATTAAACGTAGATGTTAATTTGGAAAAAATAATATTTTTACAAGACTGGACGTCTTCTGAACAAAGACTAAATATAGGAGATGTGTTTGTAAATCTATATTTCGAAACTTTTGAAAAAGAAGATGATGTTGTAGGCGGAGTAATTGTTTTAATACAAGACATAACTAAACAGGTAAAACTTGATGATATGCGAAAAGAATTTGTAGCAAATGTATCTCATGAATTAAAAACGCCGATTACTACTATTAAGAGTTATTCGGAGGCATTGTTGGAAAATCAATTAGAGCCAGAAATGGAAAATAAATTTTTAACAGTTATATCAACAGAAGCTCAAAGAATGGCAAGATTAGTTACTGATTTATTGCAACTATCAAAGTTTGATATAAATAAAGTACAAAATAAGAAGGTTAAATTTGATTTAGGAGATTTAGTGAAAAAAACTGTTGACAAAATGATTATCGAAGCAGAAAAAAGAGGACATAATATGGAATGTCATATTACTTCTAGTATTCCTGAAATTTATGCAGATAAAGATTCAATAGAGCAAGTAGTATTAAATATTATAACTAATAGCATTAAATATACACCTGATTATGGAGATATAAAAGTTTATGTAGGGTTTGTATATAATGATGCATATATAAAAGTAATAGATAATGGAATTGGAATACCTAAAGAAGATTTAGAAAGAGTATTTGAAAGATTTTATAGAGTAGACAAAGCACGTTCAAGAGAGCAAGGAGGAACAGGACTTGGCTTATCTATTGCAAAAGAAATTATAGAACGTAATGGAGGAAGTATTGATATAGTTAGTGATATAAATCAAGGAACTGAAGTAATTATACGTTTACCTGTTTTACAAGAAGAAGTGTTACAAGATAATGAAAATATTGATAAAGAAAAAGGAGGAAAAAATGAGTAATGATGTTGAAAAAAAATTAGATGTTAAAAAAGAAATTTTAGAATGGGGGTTTGCTCTTTTAATAGCAATAGTTATAGCTTTATTAATTAGATTCTTTATATTTACACCAACACTAGTAAAACAAACTTCTATGTATCCTACTTTAAAAGAAGGAGAACGACTATATTTAAGTAGAATGATTAGAAATTTTGATGAACTTCCACAACGAGGTGATATACTTACGTTTGAAATGCCTGATGCTTGTCCTGCCGATGATAGCGTTCCAGTAGCATACTATAATACTCATAATGGCGTTGTAGATAATTTTGTAAGATATTTCTTGGAAATAGGCAAAAGAAGTTATATAAAAAGAGTAATTGCATTACCGGGAGAACATGTTAAAATTGCAGAAGGAAAAGTATATATTAATGGCGAATTACTAGAAGAACCATATTTAGTAGAAGGAGTCGAAACCACACCTATGGGTGGAAAATATTATGATTTAGTTGTACCAGAAGGAACAATCTTTTTAATGGGAGACAATAGAACAGGAAGTTCAGATTGTAGAGAATTTGGGTGTATACCACTTGAAAAAATTGAAGGAAAAGTATTGTTTAGAATATGGCCATTGACTGCCTTTGGTGCAATAGATAAGGAAGAATAAAATGATTATAGGACATATTGAAATTATTGATAAATTAAATACACTTATTTCTAATAATGAAGTGGCTCATTCATATATTTTTAATGGACCAGAAGGTATTGGAAAAAAACTTGTAGCAATACAGTTTGCAAAAAATATTTTATGTGGTAATGACGAAAAAGAAAAAATATCATTTGATAATGGAAATCATCCTGATTTTAAATTAATTGAACCAGACGAAAAAGGTACGATAAAAATAGAAACTATTAGAGAAATTGTAAAGGATATTTTGGTAAAGCCTATAGTTTCAAAATATAAAGTGTATATTATTGACCAAAGCGATACAATAACTACTCAAGCACAAAATGCACTTTTAAAAACTTTAGAAGAACCACCTCAATATGCAATAATTATATTACTTACATCTAGATACAATTCGCTTTTATCCACAATTAGGTCAAGAAGTCAGAAATTGGATTTTAAAAAATTGCAAAATAGTGATATAATTAAATATATGAATGATAATAAAATTAATATTGATTTAGAAGAAAATATATTAACAAATTTAATAAATGGTAGTATTGGAAATATACAAAAAGTTTTAGATAATATAGAACCAATAAATAAACTTATACAATTTTCAAATGAAGTTGATAAATTGAATATTGTACAAATTAATAAATTTGCACAACAATTATTAGAATATAAAAATGAAATTTTAATATTACTTGACTATTTACAAACTATAATGTATATCAATGAAAAATCAGTAAAAACTTCAGAATACATTAAGATTATTGAGGATACAAAAAGAAATATTTTAGGTAATATAAATTTTGAAATATGTATTGATAAAATGTTACTTAGCATTTGGGAGGTTAATAATGTATAATGTGGTAGGAATTAGATTTAGAAAGAATTGTAAAATTTATTCTTTTGATTCAAATAATATAGAACTAAAAAAAGGCGACGAAGTTATTGTTGATACAGCAAGAGGAATAGAGTTTGCAACAGTCTTTGTTGAAAATACACAAGTCGATAAACTGCAAATTAATGAACCATTAAAAAAAGTTATAAGAAAAGCAACAAATGAAGATGTTAAGCACCATGAGGAGAATATTAAAAAAGAAAATGAAGCTTTTGGTGTTGTAAAACAAAAAATAAAAGAATATAAACTAGATATGAAATTAGTTGGATGCGAGTATATGTTTGACAATTCGAAACTATTATTTTATTTTACTTCAGAACAAAGGGTTGATTTTAGAGAATTAGTAAAAGATATAGCTAGTATATATAGAACAAGAATAGAGTTGAGACAAATTGGTGCTAGAGATGAAGTAAAGATGTTAGGCGATTGTGGAGTATGTGGAAATCATTTGTGTTGTACATCATTTTTAAATGATGTAGAGCCTGTAAGTATAAAAATGGCAAAAGAACAAGGGCTTGCACTTAATCCTCAAAAAATATCAGGCTTATGTGGAAGGTTAATGTGTTGTTTGAAATATGAACAGTGTGTATATGAAGATAAGCATAAAAAAGTTCCTAAAGTAAATACAAAAGTTATGACTCCAGACGGCGAAGGTGTAGTTAATCAAGTTGAAATACTTCAAGAAAAGGTTAAAGTTAAGTTTGGAAAAAATAACGAAGAAATATCATATAAAACGTATGATGCAAAAGATATAAAAGTAATATAATATAAAATATAGCAATATATATAGTAAAAGGGGGTGAAAGTTATGGCATATAAGATAACAGATAGATGTATAGGTTGTGGTGCATGTGCAGCACAATGTCCAGTTGAGGCTATTAGCCAAGGAGCTCCATATAAAATTGATAAAGACATTTGTATTGCTTGTGGTGGTTGTGCAGCACAATGTCCAGTTGAAGCTATTGAAAAAGAAGATTAATATGTTTTAGTACATATATACGAAAAGGGCTATAGTAAGGCTCTTTTTTTTTTTTTTTCTTGCATGTCATAAATCTAGGGTGGAAGTTCCAAGAGGCGTATTTGTCTTGTACTCGATAGCGTCTTGCAAATCGTATATTAGT
>CALYAQ010000148.1 GCA_944393615.1 uncultured Clostridia bacterium | reverse complement strand
AACGGAATAGCAGACGGTATTCAGATTTTGCTATTTGCATTAACTATGTAATTTGTAACTGTCCTATATGTTATATATAGGGCAATAATTTGAAACAAAATATATGTCGCATAACTGTACTTATGTTGCATATAGCAAGAAATAATAATAGAAATAGGCAAATATATGCAACATAATTGCCATAAATCATAAAAAATATATGTTACATAATTGAAAGGGGTGAAAATATGTTAGAAGATTTTAAAAACTATATGATAGAAAATAAGTTAAGTGAAAATACATATAAATCTTATATATTAGATGTTAATTTGTATATGAATTATTACAAAGACTCTTATGGTGAAAATTTTGAAAAATTAAATAGTATTGATATACAAAGTTATAAATCTTACTTGAAAAATATTGAGAATCAAAAACCTAGTACAATAAATAGAAAATTAAACGCACTAAAAAAGTTTAATGAATACTTAGTAGCAAGTAATATACAATGTGATATAGTAATAGATAAAAGAGATTATATAAAAATAGCACCTAATTTTGTAAAAAAGGATGTACCAGAAGAAAAAGAAATAAATAAGTTAATACATAAAGCAGGGGAGAGCAAAAGAGATACTTGTATTATAGTTATTGCAAGTAATGGTGGACTTCGTGCAGAAGAAATAGTAACTGTTAAAATTGCACATATTCATCTTGAAGAAAGATTTATTGATATTATAGGAAAAGGGGAAAAATATAGGCAAGTAACTATAAATGATAAAATGTACAAAGCACTTCAAGAATATTTGAAAGAAAGAACAAAAATTAACCAGGATAACCCATACTTATTTGTAGGAAAGAAAAGTAGTTTTTATAAAGACAAGCCTATGTCAAGAAGTATTGTAAACCGTATATTAAATAAATATAATGTTGAGGTAAAAATAGAAGATTTACACCCTCACACATTAAGACATTATTTTGGCTCAACTGCATATTATAAAGCAGGGTATAGTTTAATTCAAATTGCATCACAGTTAGGGCATTCAGACATAAAAACAACTAGGGGATATATAGATAACCGTAAAAAGAATATGTTAGATTTATCTAATCGTTTGTAAGGAAGTGTATATATGGAATTTGATTTTTTTATAAAAAAAATAGACAAAGAAAATTTTGATAATATAAAAGATAAAATAAAAGATGAGGTAGAAAAAAGTGTATTAAATATACAATGCGATGATAATTATTATTTATACATTTTTGAAATTGCTTTTTTTGATTATGTTGGTATTGCAAAAAAGGATATAGGAAATATTATATCGAAAATGAGTAATATTCCTAATCCTAATGTTTCTGTAAGAAAATTAATAACAATACACAAACAGTCTATTGAAATATTAAAAAAGCATTTTAAAGATAAAACAAAAGGAACAATTGATAATTAGATATATTTTTATCCTTGTACTTTTAAAAGTAAGTAATATTTTCACATTTAGCAAATAGTTTTTACTTTGTAATAAAATAGCAAAAGTCGACAAATGTCATGGTAGTAATAGAAATATTGTGAATGACTGAAAATTAATGTGATTATGTAACTGATAGATTAAATATAAGCTATGATGAAAGCAGATAATTTGTGAGAAAACACTAATAATAACTATTTATTCGCTTATTAAAATTCTATAATTATAATATCTGGTAATACCATCACATAAAAAGCTAATTTTGTAGTTAACATAGCTCCCAGCAGTTACATTATATCTTGCTTCAAAAGAAATTTCTGCCGTTAATGTTACACTATCTCCACTTTGAACTATAGTTGCAGATAGTAGTTCACTTGCACTTTGGCTTGTTGGATTCATTCTATTACTTGGATCATATTCTTCTATTTCGACATTTCCATCTGTATAAGTACTTCCCGAATTATTTTGTACTGTAAGTGAAAAAGATATGTTTATTGTTCTTGTAAGCCATGTTTTAAACCCATTTGAAATGCTAGTTGTAACTGTATTTCCTTCAGCTGTATCACTTTCAAATCTAAATACATCAACTCCAAATAATACTCCTGTTAAATCACTATTTGTTGTTAATCTATCCCCTCCAGGACTAACTATATTTACAGGTAATTCTGGCTCTGTATATTCTCCTACAACTGTTCCATAAATATTTAATTGGGTTTGCCATAAAGAATAAGAGGTGGACATTAATATTATTATAGTTATTAATATAAATAATATATACCAAGCTTTAAAAGTTTTTTTCTTTCTTTTTATCTTGTATTTCATGTCCCCTCCTCTTTTTTATCTCTTTAAAATATATCTATATACAGTGTTACCTGTCATTACGCTAAACCAAGCTTCTTGTTTTTCATTATCAAAATAGTATAAAATTGGTTTAAATAATTCTTCTGAAACCTTAAATATTTCTCCAAAATCTTTTACATATACAGTATTTTCTAGTGAATCATTTGGTTTTGTACTAATTTGAACAATCTTATCTTGACAAAGCTTTAATATTCTATTTAGTTCTTGCCTAAATTCGTTCTTAATTCTATTTGTTGTTCTAGTTTTCATTAAGTATTTTAATACGGCAATAGATGCAATAATGATAACTACATCTAAAATAATTATTACTATATTTTCTTTACCACTTACACTATATTCTGCAGAAATATATTCTGTGTCTTCTAGGTTATTATCTCCTGTTATTTTAGTTGTTTTTTCTGCTAAATCGAATTGTACAGTTTTCTCATAATCTACATTGATTGGATTATCTTCTACACTTGTTTGAATATTTACTTTTAATATAACATTATATTTTGCGGATATTGCCATACCTAGTTCTTGTTCAAATTCAGTAAGTAAGTTATTTTTATCTTTTAAATCCAAACTAATATTTTGAATAATAGAAACTGTATTCCCTGATAATTCTTCTAACTGCTCATCAATGATTGTTTCTTCTTCATCAATTATTTTTTGTTCTTCTCCATCTTTTGTATAAACTGCTTGTAAATTTCCAATTACAGAATACCTATATTTTATATTGGTGTCTTTACTTGCTATATATTCATAATTTAATTTTAAATCTGTCGTGTCAATTAAGTCCGTTACATATACTATTAAATCGTTTTGATTTTCTTGGTTGATAAATCTATTGTCAATTAAATTTACATTATAATCATAATTAAACATGTTTTTATAATTATAGATTTCTCTTGTGCTGGTTTTCATGTTTTCATTTGATAGATTTTTTACAAGACTAACTAAGGAAGTAAGTAAAAGAACAATTGATATAAAACTACCAATATACTTAGTAGACTTACGCATTTTATTTTTTGGCTTTGCTCTCATATTTACCTCCCCTCTTATTCATTCTTGTGTTAATTGCCTGTTTCTACTTCTATCATTTCTTCATTTTCTTGAACTATATGTAGCCATATTGCAGGATAGCCTAGATATTTAATTTTAAATATTATTTTTCCAATAAGCTGGTCCTCTCTAACTTCTTTGTTATCTGGCGAATTGTTATTGTCGCCTTTTGTAACAAAATAAAATTTTCCATTTCTTTGTGTTTTTTCTATGATTCTATGTATTACAGTATATCCATCCATCTGGTATTCTATTATATCTCCAACATTCACATCATTTGCGTTACACTTTTGTATTATTGCAATATCCCCCAAAAACAATTCGTCTTCCATACTTCCTGATGCAATTGCTACAGGTTTTATTGGAAATATTCCAATCGCAAACCATATTGCTAATATTATGCATACTACAAGAGGAATTATATTTCTTGGGTTTGAATTAGTAAGGCTCTCCTTATTTCTAAATATATTTAATTTATTTTTGGTATATCTAATATATAAAAATAGTATAACTGGGATTGTTGTTTCAATTATTGCCGTCATTATCCACGGCACATCTGGCAAAATAGGTGATATCCAAAAATATAGGTTAGTAACTAACTGGTAAACTACCGATGCTTTATAATTTCCATTTATGGCTATATAAGAAAATAATATATTTCTAGCTATATTTGGTACAATAGTTTGTAAAACATATTTTACAACAGAAAAAATCGTTATATTTGTACCCATAAATCTAGTTATTTCTATATCTATTATTACATATATAACAGTTATAATTATTGCAACTTTATTTTTATCCTTTTCATATACATTGTTTATTAATTTATATCTTACAAATTCCTTTGCTACTAGTATTACTCCTGTTATCCATAGATTATGTAGTAATCCTATAATTGTTGTGTTATATGGATTTTTTCCAAAGGTTACAAATAGTCCTGATAGCATATATACAAAGATGAATACAAGTGTTGCAATTATTGTATATTCCATAATAGGCTTTTTCAATTTCCTATTTTCCATACTTTTTCCTAATGTAAAGTATAATAAAAATGAAAGTCCCATCCCAAAAATGGGATTTATTATATATAAATATGCTATATTAATACTTCGTACTAATTTTAAACTTCCCAAAAGACCAAATAAAAGTATGATTATAATTATAATTATGGTTGCATTTTTTGATTTTTGCATATTATACCTCTTTTATTTGTTTTGTATTGTAATAAATTAGGATAAAATTATTAGGCTCTATATTAGATTTTTATTTTACAATCTTATTTATAATAGCCTTACCCGAATTAACAATCAAAATTTAAGTCGGGCAAAATTAATATGTTACACTATGCGTCTGTATGTGCTGGTGTAATATCTACTGTTTCTGTGTCTTGAGTATATTCATATGTTACTGTAAATGTTTGCTCTTCTATTTCTGTTGCAGTAGATTCTGGATTCCATTGAATAAAGTATTGAGCTGTGCATTTTCCACCTACAGCTAAAACCTCATTGACAACAGGTATAGCTTCTGTAACTATTATGTCTGAAGATGTTGGGTCTGTTATTTGAATATTCTCTAATTTTGCTGGAGTGTTCCCTTCATTTACCACAACAGCTTCTAATAATACACCATCACCTGGATAAGCTAATGTTATATTAGCAGTAATAGTTTCATCGTTAGTTCCTTCTATTGTTGCTGCTCCATGAGATGTATCATTTCCTCCTTCTGCATTTTTTAATGTTGCACTTTGGAATTTTACATCCCAATCTCCTGATGCTGTAACTGTACCATTAATTGTTAATGTTGAACTAAATGCTGCATAACCTATAGCTAAAGCTAACAATAAAACAATTAATACTATAATAGCAGTATGCTTTTTTGATTTTCTCATTTAAAAATCCCTCCTAATTTATTTTTTCGACAATAATTTTATCATACTATTCATTTATGGTCAATTAGTTTCTTTTTAAAAAAGTTTACAATTACATTACATTTCTATTACAGCTAATCAAAATTGTTATATGCCGATATTTACCCGTAATATTTTTGTTTTTTTATTGTAATATATTTTTTTCTTTTTTTATGCTATAATTAAAAATGTATAATATTATAAAGAAGGAGAATGTGGTAATGGAAGTAAAGAGCCCTTATAATTTAGACTTTTTAAATAATTATTTTACATCTGATGAATTTAATTTTATTAATAATGCAAATTTAGAAAATGATAAGCTAGATAAGATTATAGATGAAGAAATGCATAATAGAGATATTATTGTTAATTTGATAAATAATTTACACAATGCTATTTCTAATGTAAATACTGAATCTAATAAAGATTTTAAAACCTTATTATCAGATGTTCAGGAAATTTTTACAAAAATAAATGATAATATAAAATTTGTGCAAGAATTAAAGGATACTTTTTCTAAAATCAATGATGATATTGTTAAATTACTGATTAATGCAGAGGAAATTTCAGATAATAAAGAAAATTACATTGAAAATATTCAAAAACTGAAACATATGGTAAATGATTTTTCTATTAAAAGTAACGAGTTAAGGTCTAAAATATTATTAAATGATATAAAAATAAATACCTTTTTTTCAAAAAATGTTGTAAAAAAGTATTTATCTTCTTTTGATATTGAAATTAATTTTAAGGACACTGATAGTTCTTTTGATAATACTAATTCTTATAGTAAAGATAAAAAATGTAATCATATTTTTAGGGAAAATCTTGCTAATAATATAGAAAAAGAATTAACTAATAACAAAAATAACGCTATGCAGAACATTTATTTAGATAATGAACAAAATTTTGAGGAAAATGATACTCTTTTGGTTTCTGAAAAACTTAAAAAAGTATTTCTTCCTTATAGTAAGAATGAAATTTCTTTATATTTAGAACAATATCCGGATTCTTATAAATCATATCAGGATGTTGTAAATAAAGAATTTGTTTTGTCTTTAGATTATTACATGAAACATCCTGTAGTTTCGAGATTTAGAGAGGCATATTCTTTAGTTAGAGATAGGGAATCCAAATCTGTTATAGATGCTTTTAAATTTGCTATTGATATTATGTTTCATTATTCATTAAACCCTGTAATTATTGCAGCTTGTAAAACACAAGAACAACTTGAACATTATATTACTTGTTTAAATAAAAACAAATTAGATGAATTTAATGATTTTAAGATAAAATACGAAATAACTCCTTTAGCATAATGTTACTGATAAAATTACAAAAAATTTATAGAAAATAGTCTATTTTCAAACAGATAGACTATTTTAATTTTTCTTCCACTATTATTATGTTTTAATTTAGGAAAAATATCAAGCAGGAATACAACCATCAACATTATCATATTTTATGAGTGGAAAAAGGGAATTTATTAGTCTAAAAACACTTTTTGCTACTTTTGTTCATTTCTTACCCCCTTTTTCTTAGCTAACGAATTGTCAGCATTGTGTATTAAATTTTATCAATTTTATCATATTATAACAACAAAAAATTGTATATAATTTTGTAGGAATTTATTAAAAAAATTACGTGGTAAATTTTGTTAGAAAATACTACGTAATATAGGGCTTACATATAGTTGCTAATTGTGAAAATTTCACAATTATTATTAACGATTTTTATTCATCTTTAAAAGTATCTAAAATAGAGAGAAATTTTAAAGATGCCTGCAATTTTTTCTTAGAAAATCTATCTAAAATTTTATTTATTGTTCTTCTTGTCGACAATTTTCTTATCTTGCTTTCTCCGTACAAAATATAATCTGCATCTGCTCCCGCATAAGTACAAATGTTATTTAATGTTTTTACACTCATTAAAGTGCTACCATTTTCTAATTTGCATAAGTAACTTTCAGAAAGTCCACACCTTTCTGCGAATAATTGTCTTGACTCATGGTAAATGTCTTCTCTAATTTTTCGTATTCTTATTCCAATTTCTAGTTTGTTTAATACCATATTGGGCCTCCTTTTCCTATTATTCTTATTTTATATTCCTTTCAGGAAATATTACACACCATATTCAAGACTAAATAGTTGAATAATAGGAAATAATTAGACACAAAAACCCAGTTAAATGCAGTATTTGACAAAATATATCATTTTTAGAATTTGAATTGATACTACAAACTGCACCACTTTTCGACAAATTTTGCACTCCCAATTTTATATAATTTTGTGGGGTTTATATACCTATTTAAAAGAACATAAGGTGGTTTGACAAAAGAGTATTTTAGTTAAAAGTACGAATGATTATGTTTTTTATTACTAAATAGGTATAATAGGCTCATTTTTTATATATTTTTTAGGGAAGGAGGTTTTTATTTTCCAATTTTGTGTTCTTGTCAAATAGGCATTAAACCCAAATTTAAAATTTGGGAGGAACACTTATGGAAAGTAAAAATGATTACAAGGAGGAAAGGTTTGATAGTTTCCTAAATAAAACTATCATTTTATCAGCAAGAAATTATTTTAAAAAACAAATGAATATCATAGATAAAGAAAGACTTATGATAAATGATATGGACTATTCTGCCATTTTAGATGACTTTGCTACTCTAAATTCTAGTTTTTTAAGTACAGAAGATATTGATGTGTCATTACAATTAAAAAGTGCATTAAAGTCGCTGTCTGCTATTGAGCAGGCAGTTATTTTTTTACTCTATGATGAAGAACTTTCTCAAAAAGAAGCAGCAGAAATATTAGAAGTATATTCAAAAACTGTTAGTAAAATTAAAATAAGAGCAATAAACAAACTAAAAAGATATTTTAAGGAGGATTCAGAAAATGGAAAATAAAAGTTTATATGAATTAGGAAAATTAGCACAAGCAGGTGATGATATGGCAATGTTAGAGATTATTGAAAGAAAAAAGAAAATGCTTAAAAGGTACAGTTTTGGAGATGAAGATCGCTATCAATTTATTATTTTAAAACTAATTGAAGGAATAAAAAATTATAAATTTTAAAATTTTTTCAAAATTAGGGGAGAATTTTGCTGACTTACTCACTGTATATATTATGAAGGGCAAATTAGGAAGCACTATATTAAACAAAGGACAGGTTGGACTAGCTCTTATCTGTCCTTTACCTAAATTTACGAAAGGAGAAATATAGATTATGTTTGTCAGATGTCTATTATTAGGAATATCACTTGTATTATTACTTTTTATATTTGATATTTTACTACCAAAACTAAAATTAAAATATCGCTTATATAAAGAGTTAAAAGAAAAGAAAAAAAGACAAGATGCCTTTGCTAAAAAAATGAAAGAATTAGAGATTAAATAGTTTCTCTAATAGTCTTATCATATCTAAAAAGTGTCGACAAAAAATTAACCAATAATATTACAAGGTGGTATTACATGGAAACACAAAAAGATAAAATAATTAACCTATTTTATATTAAGCACCTAAAAGTAAAAGAAATAGCAGAAATAACAAAAGTAACTTCTGCTTATGTAACAAAGGTTATAAAATCAGATTCCAGGTATATGGAAGAAAAGAATTTTAGAAAAGAAAAATCAAAAGAAAAAAGAAAACAAGACCAAAACAATTTTATTAAGCAAAAAAGAGAAAAAAAGAGAATTGAAGATAATTACGAATTTGTTAAATCGCAACATATAGAGGCATCTATGGAATTATCTAAAACAAAGAAATTAACAGATGAAAACTATCGAAAATGGAATAAAAGTGCTTATAAATATAACCCTTCAAAACATAGGTACGAATTTAGAGAAGGACTTGGTCGTTCCTATGATGTACCAAAATATATTAAGGAAAGGTAAGCAAATTCTATTTGCAAAAGGTATGGATTTATGGAAAAACATTTGTTAAAACTTATCAAACTTGCAGATGAACTAAACGAAAAACAAGACAAAGTATTTGCAGAAATACATTACTCTGCAGATGACAGTAAAAAATTAGAAATCTGCATTAGAACTAAAAAAGACTTTAAGTATGTTGAAAAAGCAGAAATGCAATTAAAACAAGGTTCTCTTATAAAATGGGAAAATGCAGTCCATTTATTTGAAATGTATGTAAATGGAGGTGCAAGTAGCAATGAATAAAAAAGATGCTGTGGCTTATGCACAAGTAACACTTGATTATATGCAAAGTTCAAAATACAAAGGAGAAATTAACCCTAAAACTTTTGGTATAGAAATGAAGCAATGTTTTAAACTATATCCTCGTAATATTATTCAAAATATTGCAGATTCACAAGACTGGGCTAGAAAAAAATTAGAACAGGCTAAAAATGGTTGTGATGCAGATGCAGAATAATATTGAAGAAACAATGAGATTTGGCATAAGTGTTGATGAAGCAAGGAAACAGTTAGGAATAGGAAGAAATTTAATGCTAAAACTTGTAACTGTTCCAGGTTTTCCAGCAATTCGTTTTAAAAGAAAAATTATAATTAATGGTGCAAAATTACAAGAATGGTTTGATAATAACTATGGTACTTATGGGAAATATTAACCCTTTTATAACATTGATTTTTATAGAAGATTTATTATATAATTTAAAAAGTTTTATAATA
>CALYAQ010000147.1 GCA_944393615.1 uncultured Clostridia bacterium | reverse complement strand
ATGATACAGATATTTTAAGTTGGTGGATATATGAACAAGATTATGGAAAAGATTTTAGTATTGGGGATTTAGAAGATAATGGTAAACAGGTTGATTTAAGTACACCAGAAAAACTATATGATTATTTAATTAGTATATTTACTAAGAAGGTGAAAGAATGAGAGATAAGAAGAGAATAAAACCATTTTTGGAAAGATTAGAAAAAGTGTGGAATAAAGTACCAGATTGGAGATTTGGACAACTTATGTGTAATGTACTTAATTCAATGCCAACAGCCCTATTCTTTCCAGAAGATGATGAAATGATAAAATATTTTGAAAATTATTTTAAGGAGTTGATTTAATTATGGAATTTATGGAAAAAATGAAAAAGACATTAAATGAAGAACTTAATGAAAGTGTAACAGAAAATGGTGCTATAGGATATAGAACTACAGGGAAAGCTATGCTTGATTTTAATTATAAAGTTTCAAGCTATAGAAGTAAGTCAGAAGATGAAATAATAAAAGACTTTGAAAAAGTATGGTTAGATAACAAAGTATTAGCAATGCAATTTTTATTCTTTATTAGAGATAGGGAAGAAGGATTAGGGGAAAGAAGATTGTTTAGAATAATAATTAAACATCTTGCAAATACCGAACAAGAAATGGTTAAGAAAGTTGTTCCAGTAATTGCTGAATATGGAAGATGGGACGACTTACTAGAATTATTTGATACTCCATTAGAAGAATATGTTATTATGGATATTTTAGGTAATCAAATAAATAATGATGTGTTGAACATGGAAAAAGGAAAATCAATATCATTGTTGGCTAAATGGCTACCATCAATTAATGCTTCTAGTGTTCAAACAAAAGAAAAAGCTAGAAAAATCATAAGATATTCTAAACTTACTGAGCAAGAGTATAGGCAATTATTATCAGCATTGAGAAAATATATAGATGTAACAGAAAGAAAAATGTGTGGCAATGAATGGGATAAAATTAAATATGAAAATGTACCTTCAAGAGCTAATTTGAATTACAATAATGCTTTTCTAAGACATGATGAAGAAAGAAGAAGAGAGTTCTTAAGTAAAGTAGAAAAAGGTGAAAAGCAAATTCATGCGGGGAAGTTATATCCTCACGACATAGTACATAAATATATAAGTGGTCAAGGCTGGTCACTAAGAGAAAAAGATACAACATTAGAGGAACTATGGAAAGCATTACCACAAAAAGAAATAGCTAATACATTAGTTGTAGCAGACGGAAGTGGAAGTATGACATGTACCATAGGCAATACAAACATTACTGCACTAGATGTAGCAAATGCGTTAGCAATATATTTTGCAGAGCATAATAAAGGGCAATTTAAAGATAAATACATTACATTTAGTGAAAATCCTCAATATGTTGACTTTAATGGTTGTATGTCGTTAAATGATAAAATAAGAAAGGCATTAGCTTATGATGAATGTGCTAATACTAATATAGAAAAAGTATTTGACCTAATCTTAGGAACAGCTAAGAAATATAATTTGTCACAAGAAGAAATGCCAGCTAATATACTTATAATATCTGATATGGAATTTGATAGATGTGCAACAAGTGGAAATTCAGGTAGGTGGGATAGAATAACTCCTGATAAAAAATTGTTTGCTGAAATTTTAGAACGATATACAAATGCTGGATATAAATTACCAAGATTAGTATTTTGGAACGTTAACAGTAGAACTGGTACAATTCCACTAAAGGAAAATGATTTAGGTGTAGCATTAGTTTCTGGATTTAGCACAAACATTGCTGAAATGGTAATGTCCGATAAACTAGACCCATTAGAAGTATTATTAGATAAAATAAATTCTCCAAGATATGAAAGAATAGCTAAGATTTTGGAACGGAGAAAATTCTGTAGAAAATTAGCAATTCAACTTGACGACTGCTAAAATATATGATATATTATATAAAGTTAAAGATACTTACAGCAATTTTAAAAATCGCATGGTAAGCCGTAGGTCATTGGTTCGAGTCCAATACTTCTCGAAAGAGTAGTTAGCTCAGTTGGTAGAGCAACGTATTTTATAGTATCTTGTAAAAATAAAAGTTCTTACAGCAATATTAAACAATGGTTTGAAATTTTTTTGATACAAAAATTTGGGTTGGTTCAATTCCGACAATTAAACAAAGAACTTTGTTAAATTAACTTTAAAAGTACATACAGCAATACAATTTCCTACATGCTTACTTTTGGAAAAAGATTTTGTACTTTGTAGTAATAAAAGTCCTTACAGCAAAATAAGAAATGATTAATTTAAAAATTAAAACATTGAGATTTTACAGGACTTTGTGTAATTTTAAAATAATAAGTTAAACTAGGATAATTTGTCCTAGTTTTTTATTTATTTTTGGAACGGACATTTTTGTGTAAAATTTTGGAACGACAAATTTTGGAACGGACATTTTTGAGTGAAAAATATTAAATAAGCCCTTAAAATATAAAATTCCTTATTAAATATAGCAAAATCAATGATTTACTGTATATTTACGTTTTTTAGACATTTAATTGTGTAGACATATTCTTATATGTAAAAAATAAAAAAGCCTTAAAATCAAAAATAAAGCCTCACTTTTTAATAAATAATTAAAATATTGTATAAAAAAAGAAGCCATTAGCTTCTTTAATTATTTTTTATACTGCAAAAGCAAAATAACCCCATATAAGAAGATATAAAATAATTGTAATTGGATTTATTAATATGAAAAATATATTTATAAGTAATTTATATATAGCTATTTTCTTTTGTTCCTTTTGCTGTTCTTGATTGCTTTTATGTTGTTCTGTTTGTTGTTGTATATTTCTTTCAAATTCAATTGATTTTACATTGTTTTCCCATTTTTTATAAACTTTGTTTAGTATTTTTTCATAATTTTTATCTAAGTAATCATATATTAATACGCCAGCTTTGCCAAATTCGTTTAGATAAGCATTTCTTGTTTCTACTCTTTGAAGCACTGACAAAGTAATTTGTATTTCTAATTTTGTATTATGTCCATTATTAGCAAACATTTTGTCAAATGAGTTTTTTAAATCATTTTCACAAGCAATGAATAATCCTTTTTCATACTCTTTTTGCTCTTCTTTTATTTCTTTTTCTTGTTCTATCTTTCTAATTTCTTTAAGCTTTTCTTTTTCTTGTTGTTCTTTTTCAATTCTTTTTTTACGTTGTATAGCTTCTTTTTGTTGTTGTTCCATTTCTTTCATTATTTGCTTTTCTTCCATTATGGCAACCCTTTCATATAATCCCATTTTTTTATCTCCTTCATTTTATCATTATTTTTTTTATAAGTAAAGAGGGGAAAAGATTAAGAAACTTTTCCCATTTTAGTATTAACCATATTTTCTATTCTTTTATTTTCTTCTAATTCAATTTGATTTTTCTTTTTATTTTCAAAATCTGTTATTTTTTTATCAAGTTCATTTAAAATATTGTCGATTTCTTCGTCTGATAATTTATTATTTTTAGCTTGTGTAAAAATGAATGTGTTCATACTTTTACGGCTTGATAATCTATATTTTAAAAATGCTAATCTTACAATTTCATTTTTATTGATATTCATTTTTTTTCACTCCTTTATTTGTTAGGTTAAAAATACAGTTTTATAATTAGTATTGTTTTTAAATTTTTGATTTTTTTCAATTATATTTATTAATGTTTTTTTATATTTTGTCATAAATTCATAAGGCAAAAAACCAGTTTTGTAGTAAGCTTGCAATGCTTCTTTAGTAGTAATGGCATAATCATTTTTGTATTTTATTATTTGATATTCCATTTTTAAATCCTCCTTTATATTAATATTGACAAGTAGAACTTTTTCTGTTATTATTTCATTAAGCTATATATATAATCGTTATATTGTGTAAATAAAATTATATAAGCTACAATGTATATTGCTATAGTTCCAGCTATGGCAATATTTTTTATAAATTTCTTGTAATTCCATTTAAACAAATGATTTTTTGTTTTTATATATATTTTCATACACTAACACTCCTTTTCTTTAGTTTTTATTATGGTATTGATTGGATTTTATAAGCTCTACTTGTCAAAAATAAAACCTAAATTATTTTATTTCTTTATATAATAAAGTTAATATCATTTCATTAATATCTAAAAATAATAAATCTATATCATCATATTTTTTTATTAGTTTGTTTCCAAAATATAAGCTACCTTCACAATTAAAACCTTTTAAATTTTCTACAAAATTATATTCAATTTTTATTTCTTCTTTTGTTTTGTAATACATATTAAATTCTTTTATTATTGTTGGTATTTGTTCATCTAATTGTTTCTTTATTGTTTCAATTTCTTTCTTTTCTATTAATAAGGGAATATTATTATATATTTTCAT
This sequence comes from uncultured Clostridia bacterium, assembly GCA_944393615.1. Lineage (GTDB taxonomy): Bacteria > Bacillota > Clostridia > TANB77 > SIG350 > CALYAQ01. The sequence goes on along the minus strand of CALYAQ010000147.1, from coordinate 20,538 downwards.
TTTTTTATTTCTCCTTTTCACTTAAGCTTTACAGGAATTAAACAAGTTCCATTATTTGTTAATTTTAATATATAATGTTGCTCATTTATTATTGTTTTATAATCTTTATTTAATTTTTGATATTTTGTTTTTGAAATAATTTCCATTGTTACACCTCCTAATAATTGCAAGAATTACAAGCTTTTAAATAGTCTTTTCTTGCTCTTAAGTATGCCAATTTCAAATATGCGTTTCTTTCTATATCTTCAAAGTTTAGACCTAAACTTTGTAAAGTATCCGTTATATCGTAAGTATAATAATATTCGTGATTGCTCATTTCATATTTAAAAGCACTATATGCGAATTTGAAATTGTGAGTTAACCAAAATAGCAATTTATCGCTTGAATATGTTTGATTGTGATTTTTTAATAAAGGTAAGTCGCTTTTTAACATTAAACCGCCACAACCAATATTGACAAGTTTTTTTAAGTCTTCTGGTTTATCTTGCAAATTTAATTTTTGCAATAACTCTTGAAATTGTTTTTCACCAAATGCCCAATAAATAGGCAACTTGTTAAAATTGTTTTGTCTATTTTCTTTATATTTTTTGTAGTTAAAGCCGTTGAATGTTCTTGCTTTTTCCTTTAATAAATATTTTTTGTTAGTTAATTGTTTGATTTTCATAAAAACACCTTTCTTTTTTCGAAAAGTGGTTGATTTTTTCCATACTTTATCTTATAATAAATATAGAAACACCTTTCGAGGGTTTCGAGGGCTTGTATATAGTGCTAGTCGCCAAACTTAACCACTATATGCAAGCTGTTTTGTTTCATTATGGGCTTTTCTACTTTTTCCAATAACACCATTTTTTCATAATTTCAACAAAATTTGCTTTTCTCTCTTAACTTGATTATATTATAGCATAGTGTATATACACTTGTCAATACTTTTTTTAATTTTTCTTTAAATATTTTTCCATATTTTCTTTTAACCAATCCGTAAATTTTATATTATTTTCTTTTAATTTCTCATCAAAAGGATTAGATAAAAATCTAGGAATAAAAGCAGTATATTGTTTATTTTTTATCAATCTCTTTTTTTGCTTTTCTTGATTAGATAATGTCATTATTTTATCACCTCACTTTTTTGGTTTCTATGTTGTTATTATACCATAGTGTATATACAAAATCAACACTTTTTGTAATATTTTTATAAAAAAATAAAGGTATATTTCAACCTTTATTATTCAGCCTCCCAGAGTGTTACTGTATATGTATTGTTACTTTTATCATATTTAATTGAATTGTCGTTGCCTAGCAATTTACTAGTACCATTAAACATAAAAAATACACTAATTGCAATTATAATTATTGCAACAACAATACCTACAATATTAGTTGAATTATTATTTGTTGTGTTGCAATTATTATCAGTTGTATTTTGTTTTTGTTCTTCTAGTTTAGCCCCACAAAACGGACACTCTTTAAAAGAATTTAATGTTCCTTTACCGCAATTATTACATTTAACTAATCCCATTCTATATTATTCCCTTTCTTTCTTTATTTTTTTATTAAACATTATATATTATTTAATATTAAAGTTCAATGTTTATGACAATATTTATTATAGATATACTAATAATTATACTTTATTATTATTTACTTACTATTTATTATTTATTTTACTTATTTTTTTACTTATTGAAGTAACTGAAATGTATTTGCCTGTATATCTGTAAAATAGAGATGTTCAATAGTTTATTGCATTAATTGTTGCATTAATTTAATATGTTTTAATTGTGAAAGTGCTGAAAATGCTATACTTTGTTGCAAATTGATATGACGTATGCAGTCAAGCTCGTTTTATTATGCCTTTATAATAGCTACCCCACCCCTATAAAGCACAAGCGAGGGGGTAGGCAATTACCTCCATAAATATTAGCAAAAAAACAAAAAGCACTTTGTGGTAATTTTTTGTTTTGATTTTATAGTGATATAGAAAAATTTTTCAGTTTTTACTGGTATTTTAGATATTTTTTAGGGAAAATTAGCAGTCTTACTTGACGAGTGCTAAAAAATATGTTATAGTAATACTTGTAAAATCTTATATTCGATAACAGAATATACTTCAACAGAAGCAATGTTTTAGAGGCAAAAAAATTGTCTTTATTCATTGCTTTTTTTGTTTTACTTTTTTGGAAAAAAGTAAAGCGTTCTTTAAGAATTAAAGAATAAGAGGGACACAAAGTCAAAAAACAGGGTTCTAGACTTAGAGGCTGTAAGAATATATTGATTTTTATCAGGTTCATGTGGTGAACTAAAATAGGGGGTTTTGGTTCATGTGGTGAACTAAGACAGTGAAAATTATGCTAAAAGTAGATGAGAATAATTAGGAGCAAAGTAATTCTTGAAACAGAAACAGGAGAGGTAAAAGAACTTAATACTGGCGATAGAATAGTTAGAAAAGCATCTTTAGAGGCATATAACAGAATAAAAGAACGAAATAAACAATATCAAGAATGGGAATTAGAGGGCTTCTATAAGGGGAATGTTAAAGAAGCAAGAAAAATAATGAAGGAATTAGATGTATATGAAAAGGCTTTCTTATTTTCAATAGCACCATATGTTGGCTATGAAGATTGTTGCTTAAAGTATGATAATGGGATTGAGTTAAAATTTGATGCTTTAGTAGATATAAGTGGAATAAGTAAAGGAAAATTATCGTCAGTGATTAATGGCTTAGTAGAAAAAGATATTCTTTATAAAGGTAAAAACAGTAATAGTACACAATATTTTGTTAATCCTTGGCTATTTTGTAAAGGAAAGAGAATTAATAAGGTATTAAAAACAATGTTTAAAAATTATCAAATAAGAGTGTTTAATGGTACTCGATGGAAAGATTTGAAGGAGGAGCTATGAGAAAAGAAAATAAAAACTTAGAAAGATTGAATATAAAGGATTGGGAAATTAGAAGCGGAGTAAAGATTTTGAAGCCAACAGGTTTTTGGGGTAAAAACAGTGAAAAATGGAATAAACTATATACTCAAAGAGAATTTAGAAGAAATGCTAAAAGTAGTTATATATCAATAAAAACTGAGAAAGGATTAGCATTTTTAAATGCTAGATAGGTAAATTTATGGAAAATAAAAAAAAGGAGAATAAAAGAGAATTATTGACTTTAATAGTGTTGTTTATATTACTTGAGATATTGATTTTGCAATTTCAAGCCTTTGTATATTGGGGAATTGGATATTTTATATGTTGGGTATTTGGAATAGGTATAACATGGACTTATTGGCATGGATTAGCAATCACATTTATAATTACTATTCTTAAAGATATTTTTTCTAAAATTGCGAGTAAGGAGTGATGTTTATGATTTGTCCATATGTGCAAAGTAGTTGTATAAGTGTACAGCAAAATATTCCAAATGAAGATAACCCAGAAGAAATAAAACAATATAGAACATTTACATTTTGGACAAATATGGAATGTCCAAAAGAAAAATGTGGTGTTTGGTTTAAAGGGAGGTGCAGATATAAGGAACAATGATGGATTTATTAAAAATGTAAAGAAATAGTAGTAGATTACTTTAATTCGCAAGCAGACTCAACTGACAAAAATGGAAAAATAACAGAAGAAAATGTTTTTATAGTATGGTCTGTTAAGGTTTTGCAAAACAATAAAGCATTAGTAAGTACAACAATTTCCGATGGAATGTACTACGAAATTACTTATAATGGGGATAAGGAAGAAATATATGTTGATGCTTATAAAAAATGGAAAAATTATATAGTGAAAGTAGAGGAATAAAAGTATGAAAGTAATGATTAGTCAACCTATGAGAGGTAAAACAACAGAACAAATAAAACAAGAACGAGAAGAATTAGTAAAACAATTAGAGGAGCAAGGTCATGAAGTAATAGACACTATATTTGCGGAAGAAACACCAAAAGACTGTGATGAAGCTATTTATTATTTAGCGAAGTCAATAGAATCAATAGGAAAAGTAGATGCCGTAGTGTTCATGGAAGGCTGGGAAGAAGCAAGAGGGTGTAGAATTGAATATGACGTTGCAACTAACTATGGCAAATTCATAAAAGAAGTATAGATTTTTGCAGTTACTAACTATGTTTTATATAGTTAAAGGATTGTAAAATAGACGTGTAGTGGAGGAATAGAAGGTGACTAAAAGGAATAGCAAATTAAAAAACGGATAATCCTAACCTACACAATATATGCTTTCTTAGCTTAACAGGTAAAGCAGTAGTCTTGTAAACTACAGTAGTAAGTTCGAGTCTTACAGGAAGCTCCAAGGGTGAGCAACGCCCACAAGGTTGTATCAACTAGATGATAAACCAATAATAGAACATTCTGAGGTTTATAAAAACTATCAACTATATATCGGTTTGTTGGATGTTCTTTAAAAACTGATATGAAGTGAGAGAGCATGTTGAAATTGAGGTTAGTTTGTTGTTTTATCCTCAAATATATCCATATATCGCGGGGTGGAGCAGTTGGTAGCTTGTTGGTCCCCTAAGCCAAAGGTCAGAGGTTCGAGTCCTTTCCCCGCTACCAGTAGAATATATTGAACAATAATTATTGTTCAATCTCAGAGGAATATTGTAATATTCCTCAAACAGGGGCTATTAACTCAGTTGGTAGAGTAATTGATTTTTAATCAGTAAGTCCTGTGTTCAAGTCACAGATAGCCCACCAGTGCAGAGATGCACAATCATAGAGTATTTCCTTTCCGAGGAGGTAAAATCCTCCTCTACATCTGGATATGGTGTTAATAGTAGCATGCGTGCTTTGGGAGCATGTGGAATTGGTTCAAATCCAGTTATCCAGACCATGTACAATGTTCTTTTTCTTTTTTCAACATTGTACAAGTGGCATAGTGCCACCTCCTTTCGGCGAATATTACCTAATTATAAATGGTAGTATTCGTTTATATGGTGTATTAGCTCAACGGTTAGAGCGGTTGCCTTATAAGCGACTGATGGTTGTTCAATTCAATCATACACCACCAAAATGCTCTGCATAGTTTAATTGGAAAAACAACAGCCTCCAAAGTTGTAAGATATGGGTTCAAATCCTATTGCGAGTGCCAAAAGACCTATTAGTTTAATGGTAAAATATCTGACTGTCTATCAGATGTTAACAGTTCAATTCTGTTATAGGTCGCCATACGTCCGTATAGTGAAATGGCTAACACATGTGACTTTCTATCACAAGGTCAGGGTTCAAATCCCTGTACGGATACCAATATATTTGGGAATAGTTAAATGGTATAACAACAGGCTTTGACCTTGTTATTCTTAGTTCGAGTCTAAGTTCCCAAGCCAAACATGTTCACTGTCTTTACGTATTAAATTACGGTTCTATGGACGCAGGGGCTTTAAGCTAAAAAGAACTTATCCCATGCAGAGAACATGGCTCTGCAAACTTTGGCATATAGCTCAGAAGGTAGAGCAGTTGCCTGTTAAGCAAATGGTCGCAAGTTCGAGTCTTGCTATGCCAGCCACCTACAATAGCTTGTATAGAAGCTGAGGAAGTCCTTTATAGTTAGTTGATTACTATAATTAAGACTGCAAAAAAATCAGCACTATACTGAATTTAGAGGAAGGTAGGCTCTAAAAAAGATTAACAAAAAACCTCCACAATATGGCAATCTAATTCACAAAGTGTGGAGCTTTCCTGCTAAGAAATGCGTACTTCAAAAGAGTATATGGTGCAAGTCCATAGATTGTCGCCAGAGGCTGGGTCGCTCCCAGATATGCGTCAGTAAAAAGTTGGGATACCTGCGTTGAAAATAAAATTAAAATCCCATAAATGGTAAAGTAACTTACACGGCTGTAAGCACTGTTTTGAAAACAGTTGGAGCTTTAAAAGGCTTGGGGGTCGGCACCTCACTTTATCGCCAAATGATAGGATAGCTCAGCAGGTAGAGCATCTGTTTGAAGAGCAGAGGGTCGTAAGTTCAATTCTTACTCCTATCACCAAAGGAGAGAACTAAAAATGATAAGCGTAGAAACATATACAAAAATATTGTTACAAAAAAGAGGAATGAGGCAAGCCGATTTGTTAGCTAAAATGAAAGAACTTAAATTGGCAGATGATAAAACTCTTGTGAAGCAAAAATTAAATAACGCATTAAATATTAGAATGGGTTATACTTGGGCAAGAAGAATAGAAATTGCATTAGAATTGCCTGATTATTCTTTGATTAAAATGATTGGAAATCCATCTCCACAAGAATGGAAACGAATAAAATTAATAAAACCAATGAAGGAGGAAAGAAATGATTAAATTAAAGTATATCTTAGGTAATTACGTTCAATATAATGGAGAAAAAAGAAGGGTATTAGGAATAAGGTTTACAGCAGGCGGAGTAATGTATAAATTAAGCAGAATAATAGAATGGATAAATGAAAGTGAGGTATAACAATGGACGAAAGATTAAAAGAAATAAAGGAAAAAATAACATCTTTTATAAATGATTATGACGTTGTGGATTTTTATGTGTATATTGATGATGGTGTTACTATAAATGGTATTAATGACGGTAAGCCATTGCCATCAAGGAAAGATGTAATAATAGAAGTAAGAGTATAGAGGGATTAATGTAGGCAAGATGAACAAAAATTAATAAGTCAAATCATAAATGTATTAAAAAATAATAATAGATTAGATGAATATAGTACATTTGAAATGTGCAACAATCTATATTTGTTGTTATTACAATTGTATGATAGTGAAAAAGGCACAAAAAAAGAATTAACTATGCAACAGATAGCCTGTAAATATGCAATGCAGGCTTTAATTCCTGTGATTGAAAAGAGAATAAAAGTATGTAATGAAGAATATATGCCTAAGTATTATGAACTCTATCAGAAATCTTATGCTTTTGCTAGTAGATGCTCGTTAGAGTATTTTTGTGATTATATGGAATGGGATAAGCCTGAGAAAGTTATGGGTACTAGAAGAAAGGCTTTGCAACCATTTATTTATTATCTAAACAAGAGTGAATTTGACTCAAAACTAAATCTTATTGTTGCATCATATCCACCATCTTATGGAAAATCATATTGTATGAGCATGTACACAGCTTGGGTCTTAGGAAGAGATATAAATAACAGTATTATTAGATTGTCATATTCAGACGAGTTAGTTCTTGGCTTTAGTAGGCAAATCAAGGAAACTATATTAAATCCTAGATATAGTGATGTTTTTACAAACTTTAAAAAATATGGAGATAAGCCTTTTGATAAAGAAAAAGAAAGTGATTGGAAGATAAAAAATGCTAATGTTGATACCAATCATATGGCTAGAACTAGAGAAGGAGCTATTACTGGTAAGAGAGCAAAAAAAGCTTTTATTATTGATGATATAACTAAGGGAGAAATTGAGGCAACTGATGAGAAGATGTATGAAAGAATTTATACTAGATGGCACACAGATTTTAAATCTCGTGTGGATAATCCAGAAAAAGCTAAATTTATTGTTGGTGGAACTATGTGGTCGCCAAACGATATTTTAAATAAGATTAGAGAAGATAAAGAAAAAAGATGTAAGTTAGTTCCTAGCAAACACTTTAAATTTGTGGAAGAAGCGGAAGACGGAACAGCTGTATTTATTAGAGTTCCAGCATTAGATGAAAATGACAAGAGTACATTGCCAAATGTATATAATGACGAATATTATTTGAATTTAAGAGATGATTTAGATACTTATTTTTTTGAATGTGTATATCAACAAAATCCTATTGCTCCTACAGGATTAGAATTTGCAGATGATTTACTAGAACATTATGAACAATTGCCAGTCAATGACGAGGGTGAAGATTTATGTTTGCCATATTCCTTTGCGGTTCTTGACCCTGCAAGACGTGGAAAAGATAATGTTTCAATGCCTATCTTTAAGACAGATGGTAAAAAATATTATATGGTAGATTGTATTTTTAGGCAAAAAGCAATGACAGATTTATATGATGATATTGTTGATAAGATAATTGAACACAATGTTGTTACTTTTATTATTGAAAATAATATTGACACTTCCTAGAAAACTTTATTGGAAGGAAAGTTAAACGCCAAGGGATATTATAATTGTGAAATCATCGAAAAATATAATACTGTAAAAAAAGAAGATAGAATTAAAGACTGTAGGGGAATTGTAAAAAAACTTATTGCTTTTAGAGTAAAAGGTAATTATAAAAATAATACTGATTATGGTAGGTTTATGAAAAATTTTACGACTTATTCATTTGATTATCCAAACAAACATGATGATGCTCCTGATAGTATTGCGATGTTTGTAAGTGAAATTATTATGAAAAGAAGCAGACCAGCTAAACCTAAAGCAATAGATAGGAGCTTATTAGGAATATGAAGGAGGTAGCAAATAGAAAAGGAAAATAAAAAATATTTGTTGGAAATGTCAGCATTGGAGCGAATGTTATAAATGGAGATATGGCAATTTTAGAAAGCCATTTATGAAAAAGATAAGAAAGCAAAAAGACTCTTATGGGCAGGACGTAATTTATGTGTCTGAATGCGATAAATATTTATATGAAAAGCAAGAAGTTGACATAAATGAAGAAAATGAAAGGTTCTATGATATAATGTATCAAATAGAGAATTATTATGGCAATAGTATGAGATATGATGATAGATTAAGAGATTTTATAAATGGAGGTAATGAATAGGGCAGAAGAATTAAACCAATCACTAGAAACATCTAATGTTTCTAGGACGACAGATACTCCATCTATAAAACCAATAAAAGAAAAAGAAAAGAATTTTTTTGGCAGAAGATTGATAACTTGTTCTTTAACAAAGGAAGAATTAACCGCAGAAAAAATTAGAGAACTTTTACCACAAGTATTATTTGAACATAATAAAAATGCTAAAGAAATTAAATACTTGTATAACTACTACAAAGGAAAACAACCAATATTGAATAAAGAAAAAAAAGTAAGAGCAGATATTAATCACAAAGTGCTAGAAAATCATGCTTTTGAAATAGTGGAGTTTAAAAAAGCATATGTTTATGGCGAACCTGTTCAATATGTTCAAAAAGGCGAAAAAGATAATGAGGTTATAAATCCTGCTATATCAGACTTGAATAAATTTATGGAAAGTGAAGATAAATCAAGTCTTGATAAGGAATTAGCAGAATGGCAATATATTTGTGGAACTGCTTTTCGTTGGGCAGAAATGGATAAATCTAACGAAGAAGATGAAGCTCCTTTTGAAATAAGTATTCCAGACCCATGTAGGACATTTGCAGTTTATAACAGTGGGATACAAAAAGAATTGTTGTTTACTGGATATATTAGTTATTTTAGCGATAAAATTCAAGTAGATGATGGAAGTTTCCAAATAAATAAATACAGAATTATAACTGTTTATACTGATGATTATATGTATAGATACAGAGAAAGTTTTGGAAATTATGAAATAATGACCTTTGAACTTCCTGTAAATGAAGAATGGAGTGAAACAGTGGAAGCGTATCCGTTAATTCCAAAAGGAAACAGAATTATCGAATATCCATTAAATTCAGCTAGAATTGGACTAATAGAGTTGGTTATGTCTGGTTTAAATGCTTTAAATCAGATAAAATCTAATGATTTAGATGGAATTGACCAATTTGTTCAGAGTTTACTAGTATTTGTAAATCAAGAGATTGATGTTGAAAAATTTCAACAACTAGTAGAAGCGGGAGCTATAGAAGTGTTTTCAAGTGACTCAAATAGACCAGCAGATGTAAAGCTACTTACTTCTCAACTGTCACATAGTGAAACTAAAATAGTAACAGATGATATATATAACAATATATTAACAATATGTGGAGTGCCAAGGCTTAATGATAAACCAAGCGGAGGAGATACAGGACAAGCTAGACTTTTAGGCGAAGGTTGGACTATGGCAGATGAAAGAGCAAAACAAGACGAGCTTTCTTTTAAAAAATCGGAAAGACAATTTTTAAAGTTGATTTTAAAATTTTGTAAATATAAAAATGAATTAACAGATTTGAATATTAGCAATATTGATATTAAATTTACTAGAAATAAATCTGATAACTTATTAGTAAAAACACAAGGTTTGATGAATATGAAACAAGCACAAGTGCCACCAGATGTAGCATTCACAATATGTGGATTATTTTCAGACCCAAACGATGTTTATATTAAAGGTAAAAAATACTTTGGTGAGAATTTTTGGAGTGTAGAAAATTCTAATACAGAAGCAATAAATGATGACGAAGGTAATGATGACAATAATGAAGAAAATTCGGATTTAAAATCCAAAAAGGAAAATCAAAGTATAAATATAAAAAATCCAGCTAGTGGGGATAATAACTAGTCGCACAAATTACGAGAACGACTCGGTAAAAACGGTGTGTGAAGGAGGAAAACAGGACTGATGAAGAAGTTCAAGCAATTTTAACAAATAGTGAATTAGATGATAATGCTAAAACACAGGCTATAAAAGATTTAGTTGGCAAAAGTTTTGTACCAACAACTAAATTTAATGCAGAAAAGCAAAATACAAAAGCACAATTAGATGCTTATAATGCTTTAAAAGCAGAGTATGATACTTTCAAAGCAAGTAAAATGACTGAAGAAGAAAAAAAAGCAGAGCAAGATAGACTTAAAGAAGAACGTTATCAAAAAGCAAATTTAGCTATGAGCAGAATGTGTGCGGAAACTGTTTTTGCAAAAGCAGGATTTAAAGAAGAAGACTACTCAGAAATTTTAGATAATATTGTTACGGAAGACCCTGAGAAAACAAAAGGAGATGCTGAAGCAATATGTAATTTAATGAGTAAACAGAAAAAGGCTATTGAAAAAAACATAACAGATAAGATTGCAAAAGGAATTGGTAAACCACCAGCAGGTAGTGATACTACCTACAAAAATGATGATGAATTAGAAAAGTATAAAGAAGCATTAAAAAATGCAAAGGAGAAAAACGATTTTGCTAAAGAGGCTTATTATACAAGATTAATTCAACAAGCAGAAAGAGAAGAAGATAATAAAGAAGAATAATTATAAAGGAGAGAATTAAACAGGGCAGATAGTTACGCAACAAGTTTTGGAGTATTAAATTACTCTGGAATGTTATTTAATAAAGGAAATACAAGAACACCATTTTTAAGTATGATTGGTGGAAAAACAAAATATACAAATTCAGTAGAGTTTGTATTAGGACAAGAATATACAAGTGAAGAAGGTAGTATTCCAAGTATTAGTGAAACAGCTTCTTTAACAGCACCAGATGCTACTTTTATTACAAGAAGTCAAAATACTAATGTTACTCAAATTTTTATGGACTCAGTAGCTATTAGTTATGCAAAACAATCTAACATGGGTACATTATCAGGAGCTAATATTGAAGGACAAAGAGCTAATCCAATGAATGAATTAGATTTCCAAGTAGCTAATAAAATGCAAAAATTAGCTAGAAGTATTGAAAAAACTTTCATTCAAGGTACATACAATAAGGCAACAAGTGATGCTACTGTAAATAAAACAAGAGGAATTAATGAGGCTATTACTAAAAATGTAATTGCTTCTGGTGGTAAAACATTAGATATTTGGTTAGTAAATGATTTAATGCAAAAAATTTATGATGCCAATGGTGATGTAACTAGATTAGTTTTATGGTTAAATCCAGTTCAATTAAATCAATTAAATGGTAGTGCAGTAGAAAATGGTTTAACAATTGTTCCTGCTACTAGAAATGAAAATGGAATTAATGTAACTAAATTAATAATGCCATTTGGTGAAGTAAGCGTTGCTTTAGGACAATATATTCCTGATGGAACAGCATATTTACTTAACTTTGACGTTATTAGTCCAGTTGAACAATTAGTACCAGGTAAAGGTAATTTCTTCTTAGAACCATTAGCAAAAACAGGTGCAGGAGAAAAATATCAATTATTTGGTCAAATTGGTTTAGATTATGGAAATGAAGCTTTCCATGGAAAAATTACTGGATTATCTACAGAATTTACAGCACCAGTTGGAAGAAAAGTAGTAACTGTTTCAACAAGTACAGAAGATGTAGGGTCAGTGTAGGTGATGTAAAGGAAAGTGGAAGTAATTAAAAAATATTATGACACTACAAAAAATAAAAAACTAATTGAGGTAGGTACAGTATTAACTGTATCTGCCGAAAGAGGTAAAGTGTTAATAAATGCAGGAGTTGCAAAAGAGAAGAAATAAGCAATAGATAGGAGGACTAGCTTAGGGCGATATCAGAGGAAGAACAATTAAAAAAAATGCGATTGGAAATATTAGGAGATGCAACAGATGAAAGCAAAGATGATATTTTTAAAATTAAATTAGAAGATGCCAAATATGAATACCTTAGGTTAGTTTATCCATTTAATCCAGAAATTGAGGAATTGCCAAATGATAGAGCTAAAAACTGGCAAACTAAATGTGCAATAGAATTGTACAATAATATTGGTAATGAGGGCATAATTTCTTATTCAGAAAATGGATTATCTGAAAGTTATGAAAAATCAGGATTATCTAAAGATTTACTAAACGAACTACCACCAGCAAAGGCAGGTGTTCCTATTGAAGAAAAAATGGTATAAAGAAATATGGATTGCTTCTAAAATAGGTGTACAAGAAGATGATTATTCTAATGATATAGCAATATATGATACACCTAAAAAATATGAAATGAATGTACAACCAATTAGTAGTAGTACAGATATTCAAGAATTTGGAGAAAATGCTAAACAAGTTCAAAAGGCAGTTATCGAATATGATAAATACTTTGGAATTTTCAAAGAATTTGATGTTGCTTACTTAGATGGAGTAAATCCAGAAGATGAAAAAGTAAATGGACAAAATGCTAATTACAGATTGTATCCTCCAAGAAATCAAAATAAATGTATTATATTATATTTTGAAAGATTGACTGGAAAGTAGGTGCAATTAGGGCAGATATGAATATAAATGCTAAATTCCATATGAAGTTATCCGCAGAAAGTGTGAGAGAATATCAAAAATTTTTAAAAAGATATTCAGATAAACTTCCAGAAGTAGCTGAAAATATTGTAAACAGAGTTTCAGAAATTGGATTAGAAGGCAATTACCAATCTACGGAAAAAATTCCAGTAAAAAATAATGGAAATATAGTAAGTGGAGGAATAAGAACAACAAATGAAGCGGATACTTACAAAGAATTTGGAACAGGTATAGTTGGTAGTAATAATCCACATATTTCAGACATTTTAGCAAAAATTGGTTGGAAATATGATGTGAATAAACATGGGGAGAAAGGTTGGATATATCCAAAAGCAGATGGAAGCTTTGGTTGGACTAAAGGTATCTCAGCCCAAAAGAAATTTTATAATGCTATAAAGAACATGGAACGAGAATTTCAAAATATAGCAATAGAAGAATTTAAAAAGGCAAGTAAATAGGAGGATAAAGAGGATAACATTAGAACTTTATAATGAAATCTTTCAATATGCGAAAGAATATATAAAATCAAATTCAAAGTATTCTCCAGAAGTTAAAAAGGATACCCCACCAAATTTAAAATTTCCATTAGTAATAATAAGAAAATTAGACAATCCGTTAGACGATGAGAATTTAGACAAAACAGACCAAAGATTTAAAATTGCTTATGAAATAGAAATATATACCATGAATAATGGAAATATAGCAAAGCAAGTAATAGCAGAAGAATTAATTAATTTAATATATGAAATATTTTTTAATCATTACGGAATGAATTTAAAAACAGACAAACAAATACCAAATTCAGATTTGGATGTTTATAGATGGTATATGAGTTTTGAAGGTAAAATTGATGAAAATAAAAAAATTTATAGGAGGTAATTGACAGGGCAGGAGAAGTTGCAATTAACGACCAAGGTACATTGTTATATGTAAAAGGTGTATCTGCTTATGAAACATTAATTAGTATTAAATCAGTGCCAGCAAGCGGTGCAGAAGGTGGAACTATTGAGGTTACTGAACTTGATAGTCCAGTAAAACAATACATAGAAGACAGAATGGATTTACCAGCACAAGATTTTACATATAATAGAACAGCTGAAAAATATGAAGCGGTAAAAGAAATATGTGATGGGGAAGTTCATGAATTTTTAATTAAATTTAGTGATGGAACTGGAACTTATATTAAAGGTACAGCTCAAACATGGAAAAATGAATTTAGTGCAGGTTCAGCACAAGAAGCTACATTGCATATTGTAGCAACAACTATTGAAGATAAAACAGCACAAGAAGTGACAACGCTATTAGCTACTGAATAAGGTAGTTAATATAACAATAAATATAGTAAGTGAAGGATAGGAGGAGTCATAAAAGGAGTAAAATGATGGAAATTAGTGTAGGAGATAAAACTTATTTGTTAGGTTATCCTACAAGAAAAGATGCAAAAAATGCAGAACAAAATGGTTTGAATTTATCAAATATTGACGGAAAAGTATTAACATCTTGTGATGTAATATTCTACACAGGACTTTTAGCTAAACAACCAGAAATTAAAGAAAAAGAAGCAGAACAGCTTTTAGAGCAATATCAAAGTGAAAATGGAGATATTAATGAAGTCACTAACTTTTTAACAGAACAATATATGGCTTTTTTAAAATCCCCAAAAGGAAAAACGAAGAAAGCGAAAATAATAGAGATGTAGATAATTCCAGAAATGGGGAAGAACAAAAAATATATCATACATTAACAGAGTTCTTTTATGATTGTTTACTACCACAAGCTATAACATTCGGTATGCCTATAAGAGAGTTTTGGAATGAAGAACCAGACTTACTCTGGGCATACCGAAATTCGTATGTAGAAAAGTTAGAAATAGAAAGAGATAAAGATAATTATAATGCTTGGTTACAAGGAGCTTATATCTTTGATGCAATAAGTAAGAGTCTTTATAATTCTTTTGGAAGAAAAGATGGGAAAAGAGCATTAAATTATATGGAAAAACCATATGATTTAAAAAAATCTGAGAAAGAGTTGGAACAAGAACGAATATTTGAAAACGAAAGAAAAATAAAAGAACGAAACAGACAGATAAAAGAAATGTTACTAAAAAAGTAGGTGCAATCAAGGTCAGAATATAATGTGGGAACTATTGAAAATACAATAGAGATAGAAATAAAAGATGCTAAATCCTCAGTTCAAGAGCTAATTAGTTCATTAGAAGAGTTAACTACTACTATAAATAAAAGTATTAATTCTACTGAAACAAACAAGATGAAGCAAAATGTTGATAGTTCGATAAATAAAATAAATATACTTAAAAAAACAATAAGTTTTGGAGCAATTGCAGTAGGATTAAGACAAGGTTTTAATTTAGTTAAAGATATTGCAGAAGCTAATATTGATTTAATTGAAACAAATAATCTCTTTGAAGTATCAATGGGAAAAGTGGTTGACGAGTATGGCAACCTAGATACAGAAGCAAGTAAATATTACATAAAAGCTATGGCTTTTCAAGATGAGATGAATGAAAAATTAGGAACTAATAAATCAGAATTAAAACAATATCAAGCAATGTATTATTCAATGCTTAAATCACAGGGTATAAATAAAGATGCTTCCTATTTGATGTCAGAAAGTCTAACAAAAGCAGGATATGATATTGCTTCATTATATAATCTTGAAATTAATGAAGCTATGGAAAAAATACAGTCTGGCTTAGCTGGTCAAATAGAAGGCTTAAGACAAATAGGTATAGATGTATCCGAAAGTTCATTAAGTAAAATACTTAATGATGTAGGTATTACTGATAGAAGCGTTCAACAATTGTCTTATGCAGAGAAAGAAGTAGCAAGATATATAGCAATAATGGAACAAGCAGGACAAGCTCAGGGTGACTTTGCAAAAACATTTGAAAGCCCAGCAAATCAAATAAGAGTTTTTAAAAATCAATTATTAGAATTAAAGCAGGTTGCAGGTAGCTTTATTGTAAATACATTTGGTAATATTATTGTTTATGTAAATGCAGTTGTGATGACAATAAAAGAAGTATTAAAATCTTTAGCAAGTTTGTTTGGATATGATTTAGATACTAGCAATTCAAATTCGAGTGTAGGGTCGGTTGTAGATGATATTGATGATGGATTAGACTCAGCAGTTGATAAAGCTAAAGAATTAAAAAAGCAATTAATGGGATTTGATGAAATTAATAACATAGCACCTGAAACATCTAGTAATAGTAACAGTTCAGGAACTATTACTGGGATTGATGATAAGTTATTAAATGCTTTGACAGAATGGGATAATAAAATGTCTAGTATTTCTGGTAAAGCTCAAGAAATAAGAGATAAAATGTTGGAATGGTTAGGCTTTCATAGAACAGATGAAGGTGGTTGGGAGCTAAATGAGGGCTTAACAAATATGGAAAAATTACTAGATGTAGTAAAAACTATAGGAATAGCAATAGGAACTTGGAAAGTATCAAGTACAATAACTGATTTAATGAAAAATTTAGGACTTATAAATCAAACCCAATCATTTAAAATAGCATTTGGATTGACATTATTACTAACAGGCATATATGCTCAATATAAAGGAACCGAACATTTATTAAATGGTGATGCGGATTTGTTTACAATACTACAAACATTATTAGGAACAGCAGGTGGAACTTTTGGTATTGTAAATCTTATCAATGCAACTAGATATGGAAAGTTATTAAACCTAGGACAAAAATTACAAATTGGATTAGGTGTAATGATGTTAATTCAAGGTATGCAGGTAGCTATTACTGGAATATCAGAAGGTGACATAACAAAACAAATTTTAGGAGCTTTACAAAGCGGATTTGGTGGATTTTTAATAGGTAATTCAATAGGTGGCTTAAAATTTGGCTTAAAAGTAGCCTTAGTTATTACTATAGCGACAATTGCAATTGAATTAGCTGGTGCAATTTTAAAAGATGATGCTTTAAATGAAGTTATTGAAAATACAAAAGAATTAAGCAGTGCTATAGAAGAAAGTAACAATTCATATAAAGAAAGAATAGAAACTATTGATGATAGTGTTAATTCTCAAATAACTGAATTAGAATATGCAAAAAAATTGAAAGAACAACTAGAAAAGATAGTTGACGAAAATGGCAACGTAAAGAAAGGTTATGAAGAAAGAGCAGATTATATATTAGGAGAATTGAACACAGCATTAGGAACAGAGTATAAAAGAAATGGAAAAGTTATTGATAGTTACAAAGAAATGAAAAACGAGATTGATAAAGTAATTGAAGAAAAAAAGAAGAAAATTCAATTAGAAGCATTAGAAGAAAAATACAAAGAAGCTTTGAAAAAGCAAATTGAAGATACTGAAAATTTAACAAAAGCACAAGATAATTATAATAAG
Source organism: uncultured Clostridia bacterium (assembly GCA_944393615.1). Classification (GTDB taxonomy): domain Bacteria; phylum Bacillota; class Clostridia; order TANB77; family SIG350; genus CALYAQ01. The sequence continues at coordinate 3,170 of CALYAQ010000147.1, read as the reverse complement.
GCTCTTGAAGAATATGAAGAATGGAGGCAAAATTCAAATCCGTTAATGACAGGTACTTATGAGTTTGTTATGCACGAGAAAGCTTTAAAAGATGCAGAAGAACAATTGAACAATATGAAGCAAACGGCTGAAGAAACTACAAATGAAGTTGCCAAATATGAGTCATTATTAACATTAAATACAATAAATACAAGTGAAGAAATATCAGCTGAATTGACTGGAATGGGACAAGATGTCTTAATAAACATGGTTAATATAGCCAAAAGTTCTACTTCACAATTTTTGGAAGAATTAGAAAAGTATAGTCCTGCTGTTCAAGCAAGCTTAATGGCTCAAACAGAAACATTAGACCAAACATCGCCACAAGTTATAGAAAAATGGAAGCAATTAGCCGAAAATTCATCTGCTGAATTTATGAATGGAATAGCAAAGGCAGAACCTTCTGTTCAAGCTCAAGTTTTAGCTTCAATTACAACTGTAAATAATTTAACACCAAATATGAAAACTGCTTGGAGTAATTTAGCACAACAATCAGAAACAAAATTTACAGAAGCTATAAATCAAATTCCTGTAGATGCGAGAGGTGCTATTTTGAATAGCATAACACAAACAAATGGACTTACATCAAAAACGGCAAATGCGTGGGCTCAATTAGCTATAGACTCAAGAAATGAATATAATATAGCTTTATCGACACTTCCTGAAGATACGAGAAAAAAAATACAATCAGCAGTAAAAGCAATAAACAGTCAAAAATCTTCAGCTAAAAGTGCAGGGAAAAATGTAGCTAAAGAAGTTTCAAGTGGTTTGAATACTGTTAATGGAAAATCAATAGGTCAGAGTATAATATCAGGAGTAGCGTCAGGAATAAGAGTTGGAGGTAAAAGCGTAGGTTTGTCTGGGGCTATAAGTTCGGTAGTATCAAGTATTACAGGGCTATTTAAAAATATGTTAGGTATTCACTCTCCATCAAAAGTAATGGCAGAATTATCTCAATATATTCCAGAAGGTATAGCGAAAGGTATTGAAGATAATGCTTATCAGACAATAAAACCAGTAGAAAATATAGCAAGTGGTATAACAGAAGCATTTTCAACTAACGTACACATACCTAATATAATGAAAGAATTAAATGATGGAATAAAAATAAACCCAAAAGATTATTCAGTAAATACTAATCAATTTATAGATTATGGCAGAATTAATGGAGAAATATCTACACAAAGCAATGTAACATTAAGTAGTAATTTAACAGAAGAAGTTAGAGAGGCAGTAATAGAAGGTATGAGAAACTCAACAGTTCAAGTGGAAATTGAGGCAAAGACAGATGATGGAGTAATTGTAAAAAAATCAATAAAAGGAATAAATGATTATGTAATACAAACAGGAGAATTGCCATTTGCTATTCCTGTATAGGAGGAAAATTAGGAATGCAGAAACACTTATAAAGGTAGATGGAAAAGATTTAACTAAATTTTTAAAAGATGAAGGTTATGATGTAGAGTGGTATGACTTAAGTTACGATAGTGGAAGAAACGCTAAAGGAACAATGCACTACAATCCAGTAGCAGAAAAGTACAAAATTACATTACATACTAAACATTTAACTTCGGAAGAATTAGTAGAATTTTTTTCCACTATTAAAGTCTTAAAAAAATTGACAGTAGAATATTTTAATCCTTATACTGGAACAACAAGGACTGCAAATTGTTACAGAGGGGATAGAAAGATAACAATGAAATGGAATAGAACAGATAAAGGAATTTTGTATAATTCAGTTGATATTAGTTTAATAGAATTGTAGGTGACAAAGAGGTATCAAGTAAGTAATGACTTTAAACAAGAATGTAAAAATGATGTGTCAGTTAATAGATATGGGAAAATTCATATTGTAGAAGATAACATAGATATTACTGAAAATGATTATATAGTTGATTTTACAATAGAAGATAGTTGCTATGTAAATGATGCCTTTATTGGAACTACTGTATCTAAAAAAATAACTGTTAACATCTTAAACCCTAACAATGAACTTGATTTAACTAACAAAGAAATAACTGTGTCAGTTGGTATAAATATTAATGGAACAATTGAATATGTTCCATTAGGTAATTATATAATTGAAGAGCCCAGCAATAAAGAAGTTGAACAAACTTCTAGCTTTGTGGGATATGATTATATGTCTAAATTTAACCAGGTATATGAGGATAATATGACATACCCAATAACATTAAAGCAATATTTACAAAGTATATGTACTCAACTTGGAATAATATTGGGCTCGACTAGTTTAATTAATGAGAATTATATGATTACAGGAAATCCTTTTACAAACGGAGAAGATTATCGTACTGTTCTTAGCAATGTTGCTCAGTTATGTGGTGGATTTGCACATATAGGTAGAGATAATAAGCTATACATTGTTAATTTAGGAAAAACCGCAGTTGAAACAATTGATGGAAACTATTATATGGAAGACTTTGAAAATAACAATATGTATGGAGAGGTAAATAGTTTGGTAATAGGCTTAGAAAATGTTGATGGCGAAAATACATATAGGCAAGACACTGCAAGTATTGAACTAAATGGACTGACAGAAATTCAAATAAACAATAATTATTTTCTAAACAGTGCAGAAGAGAGAGAAAAAGTAATTGACGCTATATGGAATGAAGTAAAAGGATTAAGTTATTTAGCATTTAAGACTACATATTATGGCTTTCCATATTTAGATATTGGCGACAAAATAAATATAGTGGATACAAATGATACTTCTCATGTAAGTTATATTTTAAATCATAAGTTCATTTATAATGGAAGTTTTAGTGGCACATTAGAAGTTACAGCATTAACTAAAACACAAGAAGCTTATAAAAATGTTGTTACTTTGTCACAATGGAAAAGAAACACTGAATATAGAGTTGATAAAATAAATGGACAAATAGAGTCAATCGTAAGTGAACAATCACAGTTTGAAGAAAAACTTGCACAACAGGAGATAGAGGTAGACAGCATAAAACAACAAGTGTCGGATACGGTAGAGTATAAAAGAGAAGTGTCAGGCACAACGGAGATATATTTAGAAGATGCAGGAGAGAATGACATAATCGAACTTGAGATACAAGGCAATAAAACATATGAAAGTAACTTGTACCCACGGAGAAAACGTA
>CALYAQ010000146.1 GCA_944393615.1 uncultured Clostridia bacterium | reverse complement strand
TTATTGTAAATTTCAATAAAAAATGATAGAATAAGAATGTATAAAAATTAAATAAAAAATAAAATTATATAAAAAGTGTCTCAAATTATAATGAAATGGGGATTTCCCCAATTTCAAAAACTCATACAAAAAGCCTTTGTATGTTGACATAACGCATAAGAATGTGATATAATTATGAAGATGACACATTTTGAATGTACTGCAAAATTTGAGTTTACTTACTCAACTAAAAAAGAATTCGTATCTAAATGTTTGGCTGTTGCCCCTAAAACTTTAAGATTACGAATTGAAAAGCATTTTAAAAAGTTTTTTCTAAAAATTGAGAGAAAACAATTGGATTATTCTTTTGACAAAAGCCATGTTACAATTATTGCACATAACAAAGAAAACATTAATTGTAAATTATCTACTCCTGATAATCTTATTTACAACGCAACAATTCGTTCAGCAAACTGTATGGATAGTATATTAAACTTGTATTACAATCAATCTACTACACCAAATGAACTTGTAGTAGAATTGTACTTACCAAGCTATGATATAAAGGGGTGCGTATTTACACATTCGTAAAGGAAAGTTTTTCTTTCCTTTTTTCTTTTTCTTACATGAACTTGTTTTTTTAAAATATTTATTGTAATATATTTGTATAAATATTAAGGAGGTAAATATTATGGAACGAGTTAGAGGCTTTGAAATATGCAAAGGATATGAAAATATGGAGGTACATCTACCAATTAGAAAAACTGCTCATTCAGTTGCATACGATTTAGAAACACCTGAAGATATAACTATACCTTCAATATGGAAAACTGTTTTTACTAATTTTAGCAAATGGCTAAAGGGAGAAAAAGAATTTGAAAATATAAAGCCAACAATGATTAAAACAGGTATAAAAGCATATTTTGGCACAGATGAAGCTTTATTTTTGCTAAATAGAAGTTCAAACCCCGGAAAACGAGGATTAGTTCTTGCTAACAGTGTTGGACTTATAGAGTCTGACTATTACAACAATCAAGATAATGACGGCAATTTAATATTTGCATATTATAACTTTTTTCCAGTTGATGTAACATTAAAAAAATTTGATGTTGTTGGACAAGCATATTTCCAAAAATATCTAAAAGCTGATAATGACCAAGCAACTGGCATTAGAACAGGTGGCTTTGGTTCAACTGATGCAAAATAGTAAAATAAAAGTATCCTCTTTTTGTGAAATCTACTTTTATATTTACGCATTAAATTATGTTTAACTTTTTTGTAGAAAAAATACTTATTTGTATAGTATTATCTACTACATTAACAAAAATACAAAATTCATTAATCAAATTTTGTATTTTTGTTCTTAAATTTATTTTTTATACTCTATAATATCCTGTATATTACAATCAAGTACATTGCAAAATAGCACTAAATGCTCAATTGGAATTCTTTGTATCGTTCCTCTGCAATATTTAACTATAGTATCATAACTTACATTAGTAAGAGTATGTAATTTATACTTTGCTATTCTTTTTTCCTTCAGTAAAATATCAAGTTTAAAAATAATTCTGCCTTTTTCCATATTTATCACCTATAATTATAATATCATATATTATAGTACTTGACATTCCCTATCGTAATGTTATAATATTAGGAAGGTAGTAGGTGATAATATATGAATAATATGAAAGATTGTAGAATTAAAAGAGAGCTTAATCTTACGCAATTAGCAAAAAAAACGGGTTTGTCTTTAGGTTATTTATGCCACTTAGAAAGAGGTTCAAGAAAAAACCCTTCATATAACACAATGAAAAAAATATCAGATGCGTTAGATTATAACGTTTCCGAAGTCTTTGGAATATAGTATATTCTGTTAGTATATTTTTTCATACCAAATTATACAAAATTCTAAAATGGTATTGACAAAAATCTGTTAAATGTGCTAATATATATATTGTTCCAAGAACATGCGGATGTGGCGGAATTGGCAGACGCGCTAGACTTAGGATCTAGTGTCTTTGACGTGGGGGTTCAAGTCCCTTCATCCGCACCAAAAAATCTTATTTTAAATAAGATTTTTTTCTTTAACTAATATATACAACACTCCTTTTCACTTTATTTAAAGAAATACAAGCAATGTAGTCGACAACAACAAACAAAAGTTCTATAATATAAAACAAAGAAGGAAGTGATATTATTGAGAAAAGAAACAATAAAAACTGAAGTTAAAGTTAAAAATAACATTGTTGGAGTAATGAGGGTTGGAAATATTGATTATATTTCATTAACTGATTTGGCTAAGTTTAAAAACCATAAACATCCTGCAAATGTTATTATACATTGGTTAAGTAATAAAGATACTGCCCTATATGTTGGATTATGGGAAGAATTAAACAACGAAAATTTTAATTTCACGGAATATCGTGAAATTAAAATAAATGAAATTGGAACATCTTCTTATACAATGAGTCCAAAACAATGGATACAAAGAACAAACGCTATTGGCATGATATCAAAAGGCGGAAAGTATAGTATTGGAACATATGCACATCCAGATTTAGCATTTGAATTTGCAAGTTGGTTAAATGTTGAATTCAAACTATATTTAATCAAAGAATTTGAAAGATTAAAACAAAATGAAAATTATCAAAACAAAATAGAATGGTCTATAAGAAGAGAACTTGCTAAAACAAATTATAAAATACATACAGATAGCATAAAAGAAAACATTATACCAACATTAACAGATAAACAGAAACAATACATATATGCAAACGAAGCCGATATATTAAATGTAGCTCTTTTTGGTAAAACAGCTAAAGAATGGAAGGACGAAAACCCAAACTTAGAAGGAAATATGAGAGATTATGCTAATATACTACAACTGGTAATATTAGTTAATTTAGAGAATATAAACGCAGAATTGATAGAACAAGGTTAAAATCAAGCTCGACGTTTAGAGAGATTAAATCAAATTGCAAAAAAGCAATTAGATATTTTGCACGAAACAACTGGAATAAAAAAGATTGAAAATTTTGATAATAAAAAATTATTGCGTTAAACTACATAAAAGATAGATAAATATACAGTAATAGTGTATCTATCTTTTATACATATAAATTCTAATTTGTAATTTTTTGTTAACCTTGCTGTTTATTCATTAAATAATTCCTCTTATTTAACTCTATATGATTTTGCAATAAACTCTATATTTTTATACATAATAAATGTATTTTAAAAGTTTATATAATGTTAAATGAACAAAAATTCAAAAAAGTAATCAAAACTTTTTTATCAATAATACTTAAAAATTTAAAGATTCTATGTTAAAGTAAAGACAATAAATTGATTGTTTTTTATATCAATCGTCTATGAGAGTCAAATAGCTGTAGATAACTACTTCGTTTGCACCAAAAAAAATCTTATTTTAAATAAGATTTTTTTGTTCTTTTCTAATTTGGGTAAAACTTTTATAGCATACACTATTAATTATTAATCACTCTATCTATTACATCCACTAAACATTCTATAGCATTTAAGGCTTCCTCTAAAGTATTATTATTCTCTCCAACTTCTATTAGTGTAGAATATTTTGCAAGTTCTTGATTATATGTATCATTTCTAATCAATATAGGCCTAAACAAGCCTGGATATAGTTTATCAGCTTCCTTTTGAACAGATATTGCCCAACTCAAATTATCTTCCCACTTTTCATTTTCTGCTCCTATAACAAACATAAGTTGTGCTGTTTTTTCTCCACCTATTTCTATAACCTTTCCATTTTTCTCAACTTTTCCATAAGAATCTCTATGTATATCAAATATCACTTCTATATCTTTATTCTTTTCTAAAGCATGACTTACTCCCTCGTATGACATCTTATATGCATTTTCTTCTTTAATTTTATCATAATATTCATCTAAATGTAAAACATTATAACCTTTTTTTATTAATAATTCTTTCATATATCTTGATACTTTTAACATATTATATTCTTCGTTTAGCGTTTTTGCAAAAGATATCTCTTTATATGCATTTTCCCTATTATTATAGCTTTCTGTTGTATGTGTACTATATAATATCATTTTTTTGTTTATCATTTTTGAATTCACGTTATTCAAACTTATACTTTTATTACTTGTATTATTAATTTTAACACCGTATATATATGTTGGATTTTTTACATACTCCAAAGCCTTAATATAATTATATTCGATTATTCTTTTAGCAACTTCATATTGTCTTACATTATTATACTGTGTAGATATCAATTCTAATAATTGGTTATGTACTTGTTGATATTCTTCAATTATTAAATTAGAAAATTTCACAACCCATAGATAATATTTTACATTATCATGTTGTAAAAGTGTTTCTATAATTTGCATACACACATCATTTTTAGCAATAATTCTTTCACTATCAAATTTAAACTTGTTATTATATTGTTTTAATATGTCATAATACTTTTCTATACATTTCTCTTTATCTAATAAATTCGAATTTATTAAAGCTTTTATACTATTGGAATAATATCTCATATTAATTGAATCTTTTTCATACATTTCAAATTCTTGATAAGCATTATATAATTTTTCATTAATTAATCTATATTCATTCATATCACCATTATAACTACTTATTTCCTTCTCATATTTAGTTATTATTTCTTTTTTATCATATATTGACGGATTTAGTAACAATAATAATGGTATAACACCAATGGCTAATAATAGTATTATTTGAACTTTTACATTAATTTTTAGCTCTAAATCTTTGCATTGCGATGCTACCATTGAGTATAGCATAAATAAGAATATAAGCATATACATATAATACATTTCTGAATCTATAGTGCTATGTAGTATAAGTATTAATAAAGAAAAAATTACACCTATGTTTATATTACGATACTTATCATTTCTATTTTTAATTAATAAAGCACCTCTATATAATATAAATAATATTATTCCTATATATGATATTATTCCTATAAAACCGTATTCCAAAAGTATTTGCATAAAATAGCTATGTGTATCTAGTGAACCATAATTATATTCTTGTACTTGTCCGTAACTATGGAACCAACCATTTCCACCAATTCCTAAAAACATATTACTTTTAGATAATTCAAATACATCTGAAAAAATTACTAATCTTTCTTGAGCTGTTTTATATTCAATATTTATATTTTTTACTTTATCAACTAACATTTGAGGTAATAATTTATATTTTAAAGGTATCTTTGTATCATTGATATATAGCGCCTTAATTATAAGTTGACTATTAATAGTTTCTTTATCTTTCCTAAATACAATCTTAAATTCATTAGTTTCATTTTGAGTATTAATTACTACATTCTTTTTTCCTTTAAATTCACTAAATTCAATAATTTCACTGCACAATTGATTATTTCTTTTATCTCTTGGTATAATCTCTATACTAAATATTTCTTTATCTACTGACTTACCAGTTGATTCCATATCAAAACTTAAATTATAAATTTCGTTTCCTTTTATATTATAAATTTTTCTTGTTTCATAATTATATACCGTGTCATATTCAAATACATTCCAACTTGTACTCCAATTAAATCCAACAATTAAATAACCAATTATAAATATGAACATTACTATCGTTATATAATTAGATAACTTTTTGTTTTTGTTTAATAATACTATTATATAATTTATAATAAGCAATATAATTATTAGTAAAAATGTAATTATCCATATTAAAATAAATAGTTCATATGTAACTAATTTATTAAATATTAAGATGTAAACTATTGATACAGCAAGTGATATAATTAAATTTTGTAGTAATAATTGTATATTACTTTGTTTTAAGTTTAGTATTATATATAATAATAACATTACAGCTAATATCAAAAACACACCCTTCGAGTATGTTAAAATTATAAATATTAAAAGCAACGTATTACATGTACAATATATTATTTTTAGCTTAAGGCTTTTAGCATTAATAAGCAAGCTTATACTCAAAAATAGAATACTTGCAATATATATACCCAAAATATTTGGATTGCCAAATAGTGATACTAACCTTGATTCACCATTTATAAAGTCTGGCATATTTAAAAGACTGGGAACTATATTGGACGTCAAATTGTCTATTCCTATAAATCCTAAAATAATAGTCAATATAATTAATGTGTTTTCAATAATAATAATTCTTTTGCAATTGTTATATAAAATTTCTCTAAACAATACATAAATAATAAATAATTCAATGTATTTTAAGAAATGTTCTACAGTATCATTTAGGCTTATGTATGTATTAAAAAAAATAGGTAATATTGTAGAAACAATTAAAACTATTATACATATATCCAATCTCGTTCTAATAATTTTTAATGGTTTTTTTAAAAAAACTTTTACTAATACGTATATTGTAAAAAAGATATATACTATATACTGTATTAATTCTTGGTTCAAGTTATTTCTAGCCATAATTATTTCTAGTATAACTAATATTATTAAAGCTATATATACTATGGTATCAATTAGCCTATATATTTTATTCATATATTACCTCCGAAAAGCCTTGCCACAATAATCCTAGTGATTTAAAATCTTTTTCTCCTTTCTTTCCTTCAACATTTATAACTCCATTCGTTCCGTAAAATGCATAATCTCCTATATTTTCTACATTTTTAGGAATAATTGCATTTTTTAAAGAACCTAGCACTACAGTTTTATTACCTAATACACTAGTTATGTTTTCACTATACACAATAGATTTTATACCATATATTTCTATTTGAGCAGTCGATAATATATCTCTTTTAGATAATTTATCTTCTATATAATATTGTATATTTTCTCTATTTTTTACAAGCGATACACTTACTACTTCTTTATCATTTATTTTAGGTGGTATCCTAATCACTTCTAATTCTTTATTTTCTACATAGCAAATTATAGAGGGATTATCTTTGTATTCATAATTATACATTGCTTTGAAATCTATATTATCAAATTTTAATCCAAGTATTTCTATATTTCCTTCTTCGTTTTCAATGTATTGAAAATATTTTGCTTCTGTATATTCATTTTCTGCAATTTTGTTTACTATATAACCATAACTAGCCTCAAAGTTTTTGTAAGTTACTCTAATCTTGCCACTTCCTTCTTTTACTGATGAAAAACCACTAGTATTATAATTTGTAACTTCTTTAGTTTTTCCATTACTATAAATAGCTGTTACGTTTAGTTTGCTAGTATCAATTACATCTCCTACAGTATAAACTGTTTTATAATCACCACTTATACTTATTGTTTCAATAACACCTATATATCTTTTTATCTTATCAATATTTAACAATATACATATTATAACACCTATAATGGCAAATAATATAATTAATAATATTAATATTCTTTTACCTTGTTTCATATCTTCCAACTGTATAATCTAAATACAGTATTCCTCCTTTTACAATATAAATAAATATAGTATCGCTAAATACTATACTTATCATTTATAATATATATTTTGAATAATATGTTGCATAAAACATTTGAAAAAATCTCAATATTAAGCAGTAAATAACTAAAAATATTATTGTCACAACTATTAATTTAATTAATTTAGTTTTGCAATTATCATTACTCTTTTTCCAATATATTACCATTATAATTATCATTATAATTGGTAAGTATATTACTATTGAATATTTTAATACATTTGATACAATAGTTGTTAATGTTATTGTATTATTTATAATCACAACTTCTTCACCCATTTTTTAAATTCCTTTCATAAACAATTATAACTATTTTAATAAAAATTCGCCTATATTTTTTATTCTTTCTGGTACCACATAATTATCATCATTAAACAATTCTTTATGCAATTTTAGTACATTATCTTCCAAATAAATAGGGTATATATTTTCATCTTTTACAAATGCATTCATACTATATGGCCACCCTAAGCTTTTGACTATATCGTATTTCTTATATTGTAGAATTTCAGGAAACAATTTAACTAAATCTAATGTCGTAAAACTAGTTTGTATTTGTGGCAAAATATTGTCAATTACATCATTTAATTCAAAAATATTTTTTGTCTTTAGCTTATCTATAATACTTTTAAAAACATTCTGCATTCTTTGAGTTCTATCAAAATCTCCATTTCCTATAGTTCTTACTCTACAATAAGCCAATACCTGTAAACCATTTAGTGTTTGAGTGCCCTTTTTATTTAACATTATACTTTCAAATTCGTTATCATTCATATATTTAAGATCAATTAAATTAAAATTTATATACTTTACTTCTTCACTTTTAATATCAACATCAATTCCTCCAATTGTATCTATAAAATTAATCAATGCTTTAAAATCCACAACTATAAATTCTGATACGTTCAAATCCATATTTTCATTTAAGCTCTTAACAATCAAATTTCCTCCACCCAGAGCATAAGCATAATTGATTTTCTCAACGCGTCCATTTACTTCTAAACAAGTGTCCCTATAAACAGATACTAGCTTTATTTGTTTATTCATAGGATTAATTGATATAATCATTATACAATCCGACTGTTTTGTTTGCTTTTTATCTATTCTTGTATCAATTCCTAATAAAGCAATATTAATATAGTCTTGAATATAATCATTTTCACTTAAAGATATTACTTTTTCTTCCAATTTAACATAATCCATTTTTTGAATTTTAACATCAATGTAAACTATTAATATAAATATTAAACTTAATAATATTATTATCCCTATTAGTATTGTTTTAAATATTTTCATTTTATCATTCCATACATCCTTAATCTATTTTTTCATACCTTTATCTAAATAAGTCGTATATCTTATAGCTAATATTATATATTAATCCATTATAGTATGTATCCATTGTAATATTCAGTGTTGATAGTTTTAAATCTTCAACTAATATCATATCTTCTCCTGCAAAGAAATTATCATTATCAGAAACATCAATATTATATAATTTCTGCTTATCATCATTTTTAACCACTTCAATAACTTCTAAGCTTTTTCCTCCTGTAGATACTAATTTATCTCCTTTTCTTATATCCATTAGTTTCATATATCCAAAACCTTCAACATAAACCTTATGCCAGCCTGATCCTTCTATTTTATTACCTTCATTAGTATATATTTTATATGTTTCATCTACCGAAGTTGCAATATCTATAACTTGTTTTAACTCAACGACTTTTGTCTTGTTATTCATAGAATATATCATATCTCCAACTTTTATGTCTTCTATGTTAACCAATCCATTTTGAGTAGCTACTTTCGTATCACCTGTAAAGCAAACATAAATTTTTCCTGTGCTATCTATATATTCTCCGGTATTGCCTAATATATCACTAGCATATACCTTAATATTTTTATAGTACCAACCTTCTATTTTAAAGTTTTTTAAATTTCCCTCATAAATCAACACATTAGTACCTCGTAAATTTTTATTAAGATCGTAAACATCTGCATAGCACTTATAATTCACATTACTTGGTAAACCACTTTGGCTATCTTCTATAGATAATATAGATACATATACCCCTTCCCAAGAAACACCAGTTAAAGATGCTTCTATTATTGGTCCTTGATTATCAAATAAATAAGTTGCTTTCACTTCACTTTCCGATTTATTTCCTAATGCATCTGCTACTTCACTAACATATAAATAATATGTGCCTGTCAAACCATTGCCTATCGTAAATGCAATTCCCGGATTAAAGTTTGTCCAACTTCCTCCTAATAATGCTGTATTACTTTCCGATAAGTAGTATTTATATGTATTATTACCCAAACCATTATTATCCTGAACATTTATTACTACATTAATATTTTTTGCATATTCAGTAGTTGACGGTGTTACAGTTATTGTTGGTCCTTCATTATCCAATGTAAAGGCACCACTCACTTTAGTTGTTACCATATTACCAGAACTATCTTTTAAATCTCTTATCCATAGATAATATATTCCCGTTCCACTGTTTTTATTTACCTGCAATTCTTTATTGCTTGAATTTATCCAACCTGATGTTGGAGCTGTCTCATTGCTTGTACCCCATGCATAGCTATATGTCACGTCGTCCGTTTCAGTTATTTGTATTGTTGTACTTTGGCTGTTTGATGGTTTGGTATTTGAATTTGGGCTAAACACTATACTAGGTGCTGTATTATCTATTACAAATTCTCCACTTACTTTAGATGCCGCTATATTTCCCGCATTATCTTTTAAATCTTTTATCCACAAATAATACGAACCTGTCACTGTATCCTTAGTTACTTGTAGATTTTTATTTGTTTCTTTTATCCAACCTGAAACTGGTTCGGTTTTATTGCTTGTACTCCATGCATAATTATATGTTACATCATTAGTTTCTGTTATTTGTATTGTTATTTTTTGTTTTGTATTAGGCACATTATTCGAACCAGGAACAAATTCTACTGTTGGTGCTATATTATCAAATATGAATGGGTTACTTGTTACTGCCTCACTATAGTTGCCTGCTACATCATATATTTTCTTTGTATGTATATAGTATGTGCCATTTAGTCCTGTTCCTATTGTTATTGGTTGTCCACTTATATAATCTTGCCATGTTTCATTTCCTTGTAATGTTTGGTTTTGTGTTAAACAATATTTATATTCGTTATCTGCTCTTAAACCTACTGCTCCACTTGCTGTTATTGTTACATTTGTTTCTTTTGTCGCACTACTTCCATTTGGTTCTATTGTTACTACTGGTACTGTCCTATTTATATTTATCTCCTTACTTGCTTGTGTGTTTTGATTATTTGCATTATCTGTACATACTCCTTCTTTTATTGTTATTGTTTGTATACAATCAGGGTGTTTTGCACTTTGTACTGTATATGTACTTTCATTTACTTTTGTAAATGTTATTTCTGCATTTTCACTTGCTGTACTTGTTCTATTTATTACTTCTACATCTGTTTGCTCAAAGCCTACTACTCCCTCACTAAATTCTATTGTATATATTATTGTTTCTGCATTTGTTATATCTGTTGTATTTGCCGTTATTGTTACTGTTGGTCTTGTATTATCAAATATCATTGCATTACTTCTTACATTTTCACTTTTATTTCCTAATACATCTGATACTGCTTTTACGTGTAAATAGTATGTACCATTTAGTCCTGTACCTATTGTAAATGGAGTTCCTTTTGTATATGCTACCCATGTTTCATTTCCTTGTAGGTCTTGGTTTGGTGTTATACAATATTGATACGTATTACTATTACTTAATTGATTTACACTATTTACATTTATTGTTATTGACATTTGTTGTGTTGCTGTTGTTCCATTCGGTACTATTTCTATTGTTGGTCTTTCTCTACTCACTTCTATACTTTTACTACTTCCTATATTTTCATTGCCTGCATTATCTGTACATACTCCATTTGGTATTGTTATTGTTTGTGTACCTTCTCCTATTTCTACTACTTGTATTGAATATTCTGCATTACTTATTTTTGATACTTCTCCTTTTATTCCACTTGTTACTTCTATACTTTCAGCTGTAAAGTTTATTACTTCTTCACTAAACTTTATTGTATATATTACACTACTTGCATTTGTTACATCTTCTTTATCACATATTATTGATGTTACTGTTGGTTGTGTATTATCAAATATGAATGGGTTACTTGTTACAGCCTCACTATAATTGCCTGCTACATCATATATTTGTTTTGTATGTATATAGTATGTGCCATTTAGTCCTGTTCCTATTGTTATTGC
>CALYAQ010000145.1 GCA_944393615.1 uncultured Clostridia bacterium | reverse complement strand
GGAACACAGTTATCAGGTTTTTGGGTAGCAAAATATGAAATGAGTGGAGAAACAAATGGAACAGCATCACAACCGGGAAATGTACTAACAACAAGTAGTATAAAAGCTGTATCAAAGCCAGGAGTATCGTCGTGGAGAAGTATAAATAGAAGTAATATATTTACCAATGCACTAAATTATGACACAAACAGTTTAAGTAATGCAAACCTAGACTCTCACTTAATGAAAAATAGTGAATGGGGAGCAGTAGCATATTTAGCCCATAGTAAGTATGGAAGAAACAAAACAGAAATAACGATAAATAGTAACAGTAGTTATTGCACAGGAGGTAGTAGTGGAGCGACAGCCAATACAAACGTGCTACAAAGTACCACCGGAAACTGTTATGGAATATATGATATATCAGGAGGAGCATGGGAACATATAGCAGCATATTGGAATGGAACAAGTACAAGTAACAGTTACGGAGCAACATTAGTAAATGCAGCAAGTAAATATAAAGATGTATTTGATGCAGGGACAAGTAGTGGAAGTACTACAGATAATTACGGAAAAATAGGAGGAGTATATGCTTATGGACACGCAATATATGAAACATCAGCAAGTGCATATATAGCAAGTGGAACAAATAATGCAGGTTGGTATGGCGACTACTCGGATTTCGTTTACTCGTCTTTACCGTTCTTGTACCGTGGTGGCCTTTGCGGTAGTGGCACGCGTGCGGGTGCCTTCGCCTTCGATCCTTACACCGGCGAGCCTCATGTCTACAATTCTTGGCGCGTGGTCCTTTGGAATAAATAGAAAAGATATTTTTTAGAAAGTTCTATATGAACTTTCTTTTTGTGGAATTAAATGGAAAGTATAAGCTTTTTCAATATTTTTCTTTTGGTTTTTCTTGACAATTAAAAGGATATGTAATATTCTATATACAATGATAGGAGGACTATTATGCAAGAAATGTTGGGAATGGAAAAAAATAAAAGAATACTAGTAGCAGTTATTATAGGTTCTATAGTTGTTGCATTAATAGGAGCATATTTACTTTTGTTTAATAACCCCAAACAAGTTTTTTTATCCACTGTAAATAAAATAAATAATTCGACGTTAGAGTTTGTGACGGACAATTTATCTACAATAGAGTTATATAATCAAGATTTTATTTCTAATATAGATTTAGAATATTACATAGAGAGAGATGCTATTAGAGAAGAAAAAAATGTTGTGGTAAATGAAGAGACAGGAGAAGAAACTATAGTTATAAATAAAGTTCCATATACACAAGTTTTATCAAATAAATTTAATGCATACTTAAACAGAAGTAAAAAGAATTCACACGATATAGTTAAATTAACACTACCTAGTGAAAATCAAGAAAGTACAATATATAATATATATTATCAAGGTGGAACATTAACATTAGATGCATCACAGTATGACCAGTTTATAAAGTTAAACAATGATGTTTTAAAGTTTGGTAATGCAACACCTAATACATTAGATAAAATTGTTACTATGTATAAAAGAATATATAAACAGTTAATAAAACAATTTAAAGATTCGGATTTTTATAAAATAACTGTTGAAGAAGATGTGGGCAATGGATTAGAAACAGTACATAAATATGGAATTAGCATAGATGATGAAAGATTTAAACAAATAATTATTAATACATTACAATCTTTAAGTAAAGACCAAGAATTTATAACTACGTATATAGCATATCAAAAACAAGTGGATATAAATAGTGCTATAGATAAAAGTGCTGTACGTACCATGATAAATGGGTGGATAGAGGAAGTAAGTGGACAAGAAATAATCGAAAACAAGATTTATGAAATGGTTATAACTACTACGGGTATATTTAACCAAAATATAAATAAAATAGAGATGTTTGAATTAGAAAGCAACAATATATTAAAGAGTATTAACGTACAAATAAATGGGCAAACAGCTAATATTGAAATACAAGACAACGCAAGTACAGTATATAATATAGTTGTTACAAAAACAGAAGGTGGATATAGTATAAATATTCAAAATAATGAATGTAATATAAATGTTAGCTTTAATAATTATCTAGTAAGTAAAGAAATAATTGTATCAGGAAATATACAAGATAAGAAATTGACAGGGAAATATTTAATGAAAAGGTCGGCTGATGATAAACAAGTAAATAATCAGCTTAATATTAGCTTAAATAATGGACAAAAAGATGTTGTATATATTAAGTTAGAAAACAAGACAAAGTTTGAAACAGTTACAGAATATGTTGCAACTAAAAGGTTATATTCTATTGACGAATTGGATATACAGGTAAAACAATATGTTGATAAATTCAAAGCGGATGTAACAGATAAGTTGGGAATAGAATTATAGGTATAAGGAAAAAGGGTTACTGTATATTTAAAATATATAGTAATTTTTTTATATATACCTGTTTGAAGTTTCTAAAATTTATCTGTCACATATATTGACAAAAAACATTTTTTTTGATATTATATTAATGTACCACAATTACGTGGCGGTGTAGCTCAGTTGGCTAGAGCATATGGTTCATACCCATAGTGTCGTTGGTTCGATTCCAATCGCCGCTACCAATATATATTGATTTAGTGGTAAAACTTTGAGGTGGAGGCTTCAATGCTTAACCTCATTTTTTTGATATAATATATGTTAAAAACATATTTATATATATGTAGCTAAAAGCTACGAACATGATAGCAGAGTTATCATAGTATTTTTTAAGGAGGATTTTTTAGATGGAAAAAGGAACAGTTAAATGGTTTAACCCAGAAAAAGGTATTGGTTTTATTGAAAGAGAAGAAGGTAAAGATGTATTTGTACACTATAGTGCTATAAATGCTGAAGGTTATAAAACACTTGCTGAAGGTGCAAAAGTTACATTCGACACAGTTGAAACAGAAAAAGGATTACAAGCTACAAATGTAACAGTTGTAGAAGAATAAAATAATATTTTTTTTAATTACTCGGTAATGAAAATTGCTGGGTAATTTTAAAATAGAGGAGGATTGTGACATGGAAAATAATACAATGAAATTTTTGGCTTATGAGGGAATGGTTAAGGTAACTTGTGTAGATACTTTAAAATTAGTTCAAAAAGCAAAAGAAATTCATAAATTATCCAAAACAACAAGCAAAATAATGAGTAATGTTTTGACAATAGGAGCAATTTTAGGAGCAGATTTAAAGAATGAAATAGATAATTTAACAATACAAATTAAACCTAGTGGACCGGTGGGCACAATTGTATGTGTTATTAAAAAAGGAGCAAAAGTTAAGGGATATATACAAGTTCCTGATATAGAAGTTCCTCCAACCCTAGAAGGAAAAATTGATGAAAAAGCAGTAATTGGAGATCATGGAACACTATATATTATAAAGGACATAGGTTTAAAAGAACCGTATGTAGGTATTACCGAATTGATAAATGGAGATATAGTCAATTCTTTAGTTGGATATTATGCCAAGTCAGAGCAAATACCGACAGTCTTATCTACAGGTATGCTATTTAACGAAAAGGGAGATATTAAGTGTAGTGGAGGATATATTATACAATTAATGCCAGATGCAACAAAAGAAGTTATAGATAAAATAGAAAAAGCTGTACAAAGTGCACCGACAATAACACAAATGATAGAACAAGGATATGATTTGGTTAAAATAGCTAAAACTATAACTGGTGATAACGATATAATGATGATGCTAGGTACAATCGAAAATGAATATACCTGCGATTGCTCAAGAGATAGAATGGAAAAAGGGTTAATTAGTTTGGGAAAAAAAGAAT
Organism: uncultured Clostridia bacterium; assembly: GCA_944393615.1. Classification (GTDB taxonomy): domain Bacteria; phylum Bacillota; class Clostridia; order TANB77; family SIG350; genus CALYAQ01. The sequence goes on along the minus strand of CALYAQ010000145.1, from coordinate 9,413 downwards.
TACAAGAAATGATAGATGAAAATAAAAGTGTAAATACTAAATGTCATTTTTGCAATAATAATTACGAGTTTACAATTGAAGATATAAAGCAACTTTTAAAACAAGCATAGGAAAAGTTGATTTCTTCACTTGATATATATATAATTATATTGGAAGGGGGATGCATTGTAATGATTAAAGAAATAAACAAGACAATAACAGTATCTATATTATCAGCAATTGTTTATATTATATTCGGTATAATAATGATAATAAATCCACACACAGCAATTGAAGTTGTATCTATAAGTTTAGGTGTAATTATGGGGGTTGTAGGTATTGTATCAATAATTAAATTTTTGTTTGATAAAAGTAAATACAATTTTACAGGTTTTGGTTTTGCAGGTGGAATAATATCGTTAATATTAGCATTTTTGTTATTATTCAAATATAAAGAATTGTTAACCATAATACCTTTAATATTGGGAATAGTAATAATAATAAACGGAGCTTCAAAAACAGAATATATACTTACACTAAAAAGACAAATCGGCTCTAATTGGAATTTGATGTTTGTATTAACAATAGTAGAAATTATACTTGGAATAATATTAATATTTAACCCTTTTGAAACAACATTAACAATTACACAAATAATTGGTGTTTTTGTAATAATATATTCAATTGTTGATATTATAGAGTGTGTTATGCTAAAGGGAGAAATTAAAAAAGCTAAAGATATAATGGAAAAAATAGAGCAATAATATAACAAAAACTTTATTTGTATTTAATTACAAGTAAAGTTTTTTAATAAGTTAATTCACCATTTAATATGGGGTCTTCTTTAACCCATTCACTAACGTTATAAACTATATATTGCGTTTTAGATGTGCGCACGATTACTTTTTCAATACCACAGTTTATAATTAGTTTTTGACAAGTTAAGCAGGGTTTAGCACCTTCTTCATAAATAATAGGCCTTCCTATTTTTACTCCAACCAAATAAAGAGTGCTACCTATCATGCGTTCACGTGAAGCACTCAACATAGCGTTTTGTTCGCTATGTACACTTCTACAAGCATCGTATCCTGCATGGTGTACATTGGGATACAGTTTCTTTTTTGTACAGTATCCCAAGTCACAACAATTAATACGTCCTCGTGGAGCACCTGAATATCCACTTGAAATTATTTCATCATTGTTTACAATAACAGTACCATAATGTTTCCTTAAACAAGTAGAACGTTGAGAAACCGTTTCGGCAATGTCTAAATAGTAATTGATTTTATCTTGCCTTTCCATAATAATCACATTTTAATAATTATAATACATTTTAGTTATAAAATCAAGGGGATTTGATACATATAAAAATTGTCATTTTGTGAAAAAGAAGTGTGGACAAATATAAAAATATGATATATAATGTTAATGTAGATAAAGGGAAAGATAGAGCGGTTAGCCACTAAATACATAGCCCCCTAATTTTACGGTTAGGAGATTGACAGTAGGAGGTGGTATATATGACAATATATGAATGTTTATCCATAATGATAGCGTTTGGAATATTGATTGTAAGTGTTATTAGAAATGATAATACAAAAAAATAATCGCCCTGTTCATTGGTTAAAATTTAGGGCGAAAAACCTAATTTTGGCTAACCGCTTATGCGGAACCTTTATCTATATATATTTTACTACAAAGCATAATATTTGTCAATATAGTTTGTATAGATAGCGAAAAAACCTCAAAACATATTGAAATCAATACATTTTGAGATGGTGATCCCAAGAGGAATTGAACCTCCGGCCTCTCCCTTAGGAGGGGAGCGCTCTATCCAACTGAGCTATGGAATCAATTGTATATATATTATACATCTTTAAAACTTAAAAATCAATTACCTAATAAAAATATCTTTTATGATATGTTGCCTAATTGAGCTATTTATGATATTATCTAATAAAAGGTACAAGGAGAATGCAGTATGGAAGAAAAGTTTATGAAAATGGCATTAAACCAAGCTAAAAAAGCATATCAATTGGGAGAAATACCTGTGGGTGCAGTAATTGTAAAAAATGGTACAGTAATATCAAGAGGATATAATTTAAAAGAAAAAACTAATAACCCTTGTGGACATGCAGAAATAATAGCAATAAATAAGGCTTGTAAAAAACTAGCTTCATGGAGATTAGAAGATTGCGAAATGTATGTAACACTTGAGCCTTGTTTAATGTGTGTAGGAGCTATTATACATTCTAGAATAAAAAAGATATATATAGGTACACTAGATAAAAAAACAGGAGCTGTAATTTCAAAAATAAAAGGGTTAGACGATTATATCGTAAATCATAAGGTGGAATATGAAAAAGGTATTTTAGAAGAAGAATGTAGCGAGATTTTAAAAAACTTTTTTAAAGATTTAAGAAAGAAAAAAGGAGAATGAGTATGAAAGACTACTATGCTATATTAGAAATAAATGAAAATGCATCAAAGGAAACTATTGAGAAAGTGCATAAGTTGTTGGTAAAAAGATATCATCCTGATTTACAGCAAGACTCAAAAAAAGTGGAATATGAAGAAAAAATGAAGGAAATAAATGAAGCTTATGAAATTTTAACTGATGTAACGAAAAAGAAAGAGTATGACGAACAATTAAAAGAGTATAGAATGCAAAAAATAATGGAGGAAATTAGAGTAAAACAAATGGCTAATGCAAAACAAGAGCAACAAAAAGCACAACAGCAAACAAGACAACAAGAACAAAATCAAAATGTAAAAGCTCAAAATATGAACATTCAACAGCAATACGAGAATCAACAACAAAGTCCATTTAATGTGAGTGATGAGGAAATAAGGAGACAAGCTCAAGTATATTATGATGAATTGTATAGACAGTATTTGTACTATAACGGTTATGTAAAAGAAGATTTTAAAACTGTTGCCAAAAGATATATAACAGTTATATTAACAATAATACTTTTAATTCGGAGTTATGTATGCTCTATATAAAATACCATATTTTAATGAATTGTTAAGCGATATTGTAAATTCAAATGAAATATTAAAAAATGTATTTGGAAGATTTTTTTAAATTAGAGGAGATTTAGGAATGAACGAAAAAGAAAAAATGATTTCGGGGCAATTATATAATTCGGCAGATAAAGAGTTGGTGGAATTAAGATGTAAAGTAAGAAAGATGACGGAAAAATATAATAAAATAAATGTTAGTAAAATATCAAAAAGAGAAAAATTACTAAAAAAAATAGTTGGAGAATTAGGCGAAAATGTAGATATATCTCCTAATGTATATTTTGACTATGGGTTTAATACATACATTGGAGATAATTCATATTTTAATTTTAATTGTACGTTTTTAGACTGTGCCCCAATAAAAATTGGCAATAATGTTTTTGTAGGTCCTAACGTATCTTTTTTAACACCATTGCATCCTTTAGTTGCTACACAAAGAAATATAAAGTTTAAACAAAAAGGTAATGTAGAATTAATTGAATATGCAAAATCTATTACAATTGGAAATAATGTATGGATAGCCGGCAATGTGACTATAAATGCAGGAGTCACAATAGGTAATAATTGCGTTATAGGTTCTGGGAGTGTTGTTACGAAGGATATACCTAATAACTTTATTGCTTATGGAGTTCCTTGTAAGCCAATAAGAGAAATTGGAACAAATGATATTATGTAGCAATATGTACAAAAAGCCTGTTTTTCTTATTAAAAAACGAATTTTATATTCGTTTTTAGTTTTTTTCTTAATAACATTGAAAAAAACCTCAAAATATAGTAAGATATATAGTGTAGATTTTTGGAGAAGTGTCCGAGCTGGTTTAAGGGGCATGTCTGGAACACATGTATAGATAATATCTATCGAGGGTTCGAATCCCTCCTTCTCCGCCAAGTATAAGAGAGGTTTGGGTATGAATATTCAAATAAAAGATAGTTTAGTATTAGCAAGTAAGATAGTTATTTGTATTGTTACTATTGTTTTAGTATATTTCATTGGTATTTATGCAAGAAGAGATATACCACTTTTTGATATTAAGGATGTATATATAAAATCAACGGCTAATGCAATACATTTAGATGACAATATGAATAAAAGTTGGAATTTAAACATATATCAAACAAATGATATATTTATAAAGTTTGGACATATTGATAATATATATACTCTTGACGATAATGATAAATTATTAAAAAATGTATATATAGATAACATACAAATTATAAAACAACCTACTTTAGGTAATGGTATATCAATATATACAATTTCAGAAGATGAAACAAAAATGTTTGAATATGTAGATGAATATTTAGTAAAAGATAGTATAAAATATACAGTTTTACCTAATAGTGCTAATATATATAATTTAGAGGTTAATAATACATCAGGACAACTAGCAATTTCGTTTGTAAATAATAATGTATTAAATCATATTTATGAAAATGAAAGTGAACTAATTTTTGATGGTACGTTATTGAAAAAAGCAGGTGTAGATTTAGAACAAATAGAATTTAGTGTTGGTTTTGACATAACGTTCATAACCGAAAGTGACAAAGTGTTTGTATATAATATGGTTTTAGATTTACCTTATGGTAATATATTAGAGCAAGGCACAGTTATAACAAGTGATATGACTAATGCTAAAATTAGTTATAAAAAAGATAAAATGGAGGAATAAAAATGTTTCAAAAATTAGATGAAGTAGAAAAAAGATATGAGTATTTGAATATTCAAATAAGTGACCCTTCTGTTATAGCAGACAATGAGGTGTGGACTAAATATATGAAGGAGCATGCCAATATTTCTGAAATAGTAGAAACTTATAGAGAATATAAAAGAGCAAAACAGGCTATTGAGGACGCGAAAGAAATGTTAAATGACCCTGAAATGTCAGAGTTAGCACAAATGGAATTAGACCAAAACAAAGAAAAGATAGTACAATTGGAAGAAAAATTAAAAATATTGTTGTTACCAAAAGATCCAAATGATGATAAAAACGTAATTATTGAAATACGTGGAGGTGCAGGTGGAGAAGAAGCAGCACTATTTGCTTATGACCTTTTTAGAATGTATACAATGTATGCGGAAAAGAAGAAGTGGAAATTAGAAGTGTTAAATATGAACGAGACTGGTATTGGTGGAATAAAGGAAGTGTCATTTTTAATTACTGGAAAAGGTGCATATAGTAGATTGAAATTTGAAAGTGGTGTTCATAGGGTGCAAAGGGTGCCTGATACGGAATCAAGCGGAAGAATTCATACATCAACAGTTACTGTTGCTGTATTGCCTGAATTAGATGATGTTGAAGTGGAAATAAACGAAGATGATTTAAGAATTGATACGTTTAGAGCATCAGGCGCAGGTGGACAGCACGTAAATAAAACCTCATCAGCAATAAGAATTACACATATACCTAGCGGTATAGTGGTTGAGTGTCAAAATGAGAGATCACAATTACAAAATAAAGAAGCGGCCTTGAAGATGTTGCGTTCAAAATTGTATGATATAAAGCAACAAGAGCAGAACTCAAAGCTTGCACAGGATAGAAAAAATCAAGTTGGTAGTGGCGATAGAAGCGAGAAAATAAGGACATATAACTTCCCACAAGGAAGAATAACAGACCATAGAGTTAATTTTAGTATATATCAAATTGAAGATTTCCTAAATGGTTATTTAGACGAAATGATAGATGTTTTAAATGCTCAAGATATGGCCAATAAATTGAAGTCAGGGGAATAAAAAGTATACAAATACCTTTCTAGCATATATTATGTTAGGGGGTTTTTTTATGTTAGGAGCAACGTGTTTGGGGTTAATAAGTGGATGTCTTGGAACTTTAATAGGTGGAATAATTGGATTGGTAATAAACAGCAATTCGAACAAAGTATATGCATCTATTTTGGAATTTACAGCAGGTTTAATGATGGCAGTTGTGTGCTTTACCTTAATACCGGAGGCTATGGAAATATCAAGTATTGGTATATGTGTGGTTGGTTATTTAATTGGTATAGGTGCAATGTTTGTTTTAGATAGAATTATAACAGTTAAAGAAACAGATGTGTTTAACATTTCTAGTAATAGCGGTTATATGCTAGGGATACTAGTTGCAATTAGTATAGCAATACATAATTTCCCTGAGGGCTTAGCAATTGGGAGCGGTTATGAGGTGTCTGCAACATTAGGTTTAAGCCTATTTATAGCTATTGCTTTTCATGATGTTCCTGAGGGGGCAAGTATAACTTTACTAATGAAGAAGAATAAAAAAGTATCTAAGAAAAGAATGCTTACGTATGTTTTTTTAACGGGTGTGCCAACTGGAATAGGTGCGTTAATTGGATATTTATTAGGTAACATTTCAAGCGACATTGTAGGAATATGCTTAAGTTTTGCAGGTGGTGTTATGGCGTATGTTGTAATGGGTAATATGTTAGTGGAATCTAAAAAAGCATATTCGGGAGGCTTTGCAACTGCTTGTAGTTTAATGGGAATTGTTGCAGGTTTAATTGTTTGTAATTTATAGATATATATAATATCATTGACAAGTTGTGTGATTTGAAATACAATAAAGATATAAAAGAGAGGGGAAAGAAAATGTACAAAAACGATGTAAGCCTTGGGGCTCTACACACACACACACACACACAATTGGATATGATTTACAATTTGGGTTAAATAAAAATAACCTTATTTTTGCTTGCAATAATAAAATAGAAAAAAATATAAAACCAAGAAAACATATTTAATATATGTTTATCTTGGTTTTTTGGTGTTTAAAAAATATAAAGGAGAAGGAAAAATGAGTAGAAAGGGAATTAGTTTAGTTGCATTAGTTGTAACGGTTGTTGTATTAATAATATTAACAGGAATAGTATTAATAAATGCGGGGGATAAAGAAGGTGTAATACAAGAAAGTCAAGAGGTTGTAAACCAAGTTAATAAAGGTAATATTATTGATAAAATAAAAGAAGAGGTAGTATTAAAACAGATAGAGAAACAAACAATTGAGCATAAGAAATTCACTTTAGAGGATATTGTTTTAATAATAAGTAAATATGGAGAATATAATGAGAGTACATTAGAATTAATAACTAATGACAATATTAAGATTAAGCTATATGAAATTATGTTATTGCCAATAGAAGAATATGTAGAAGTGAAAAATGTGAATGGTGGAATAACGATAGAAACAACATTATCAAGCCAATTAGGAAGTGTAAGATATTCAATTGATAATGGTATTAATTGGATAGAATATACTGTAGGTCAAAGTATAAATGCAGAAAAAATAATTATTCAGTTGGTTGATATGCAGGCAAATCAAATGTCAGATAGAATGGAAATAAACGGCAACAGTACAATGTCAATTGTAGATCAAAGGGCACCAATAATAGTTATACCTCCTATAGAAAAAGAGGTTATGAAAAGTGCGGAAATATCAATAACAGTATTGGATAGTGGAGGTTTAGACAGTAACAATATTTATGAATATTATTTGTCAACGAGTAAAGAGACTCAATTGGATGGAGAATGGATAAAATATGAAAATGGAAAACCAATAACAATAGGCACGGGACTAAACGGAAAATATTATATACATGTAAAACCTGTAAAAGATAAATCGAATAATCAAAGCGAGCATTATGTGAGTGAGGCATATAACTTTGATAACGAAAAACCTATTATTAGTGTTAATATATCAGAAGTTAATAGAATGCATAATATGCAAATAGATGTAAGTGATAATGTGGGAGTGAATTTAAAAAAATGTAAATATGTATTAAAACAAACCAATATACCGTTAGGAACAACAGGGTCTAATTATACAGACGGTGTATTATTAAATGAAAACTCAGAAATTCAAGCCGGAATATGTGGACAATATTATTTGCATGTAATAGCAACAGATATAGCAGGAAATACCAATACGTATGTATCAAATATAATAGAAGGTACTAATACAGGATATGGAAGTTTGGCAAGTGAGGATAAATATAGTTACACGGGCAGTATACAAAGTGTAAGTTTGAGTGCAGGAATATATAAACTAGAGGTGTGGGGAGCAGCAGGCGGAAGTGACGGAACAGCAGGAACCGGTGGAAAAGGTGGATATAGTTCAGGAATGCTATTTTTATCAAATGCAAATAATGTGCATATAGGAGTAGGTGGAGTAGGAACTTCTTCAGCTAGTGGAGCAGGAGGAGGATATAACGGAGGAGGAAACGCAGGAAATAGTGGTTCTTCAGGAGCCGGAGGAGGTGCAACCCATATAGCAATACAAACTAATAGAGGAGTGTTAAGTGAATATGAAAATTATAAAAATGAAGTGTTAATTGTAGCAGGAGCCGGAGGTGGCGGTGGAAATTCGTACCAAACAATTAATGGAGGATACGGAGGCGGAGCTACAAGAGGAGTACCTGGAGGAGCTAACGCAGGAGATTACGCTTTTGGTAGAGGACAAGCAAGAAGTGGAGATGGCGGAGGCGGAGGCTCTGGTTGGTATGGTGGCTATGCTTCAAATGGAGACGGTGGAGGAGCCGGAGGTATAGGATATATCAACCCTATACTAAAAAATGCACAAACAGTAGAAGGAAATGTATCGTTTGCATCATTAGACGGAGGAACAGAAACAGGTCATGCAGGAAACGGTTGTGCTAAAATAACCCAATATTTACCTGGATATCAATATGTTGAATAATAATCATATAAATGAAAATAAAAATCATGTAAAAATTTGTAAAATAATTGTAAAAATATTGCAATTTTCTACAAAATGTGATAATATATTACTGTAAAATTTTGAGATAAGGAGGTAGTGTGTTATGAAATCAACAGGTGTAGTAAGAAGAATTGATGAATTAGGTAGAATAGTTCTTCCAAAAGAGATTAGAAGAACATTAGGAATTGATGAGAAAGACCCTCTTGAAATTTATGTTGAAGAGGACAGAATTATATTAACAAAATATAATGATGTGTGTACTTTCTGTGGACAAGCTAAAGACCTAAAGAAATTTAAAGGAAAAAATGTTTGTGCGAAATGTGTTAAAGCAATAAAATAAATTTAAAAACTCAAAATACAATGAGTAAATTGATTACCCATTGTATTTTTTGTAATACAAATGCAATACATACAAGTTGAACTTTTTTTGATAGTATAGATAGCAAGAAGTAGGAAATAATATATAGAGGAGTAGTAAAAAATGGTAATTGGTGCTAAAACGGTTGAGGCTGTACACACACACACACACACACAATTGGATATAATTTACAAATATGGTTAAGAAAGAATAACCTAGTTTTAGCGTGCAATAAAAAATATATAGAAAAAAGTAACCAAGAAAACATAAATAAAAATATGTTGTCTTGGTTTTTTGCTGTCTAAAAAATCAAGAAAGAGGTAGAGAAAATGAAAAAT
>CALYAQ010000144.1 GCA_944393615.1 uncultured Clostridia bacterium | reverse complement strand
AGAAAGATAATTTAGTTTTATATTTTCTCTTTCTAATTCAATTTCTTCTATTGCATAGGATTTTATGCAAGGAATTAATAATATAAGAAAAAATATAATAAAAACACTTTTCAAATAGATTCCCTATATTTTTTTGTAGAAATTATTTTATCAAAATATTCTATTGTTTTTAAAAGTCCTTCTTTTATTTGAATTTTTGGTTCCCAATTTAAAATTTCTTTAGCAAGATTAATATCAGGTTCTCTTTGAACTGGATCATCTGATGGTAATTCTTTAAAAATAATCTCCGACTTTGAATTTGTAAGTTCGATAATTAATTTAGCAAAGTCTAAAATAGTGTGTTCATCAGGATTCCCCAAGTTTACAGGCTTATTATAGTTACTGTCCATTAATTTTATTAGGGCATCAATTAAATCTGAAACGTAACAAAAAGCTCTGGTTTGAGATCCGTTTCCATAAACAGTTATCGGTTCATTCTTTAGTGCTTGAACTATAAAATTAGATACAACCCTACCATCATTTAAAGCCATTCTTGGACCATAAGTGTTAAATATACGAGCGATTCTTATATCAATATTGTTTTGTCTATGGTAGTCCATCATAAGAGTTTCTGCACACCTTTTACCTTCATCATAGCAGCTTCTAATTCCAATAGGGTTAACATTTCCCCAATAAGACTCTATTTGCGGATGAATTTTAGGATCTCCATATACCTCACTTGTACTTGCTTGTAATATCTTCGCTTTGCATCTTTTAGCCAGACCAAGCATATTTATAATTCCCATAACGGATGTTTTCATTGTTTTTATGGGATTGTATTGATAATGAACAGGTGAAGCAGGACAAGCTAAATTATAAATTTCATCAACCTCTGCAAGATATTCATTAATTATATCATGCCTTACTAATTCAAACTTATTATTTCCTATTAAATGTCTTATATTGTCCTTTGAACCGGTAAAAAAGTTATCAAGACAAATTATATCATTTCCTTCTTTTAATAACCTTTCTGATAAATGTGATCCAATAAAACCCGCACCACCTGTTATTAAAATCCTTTTCATAAAGCAAATTCCTCTGAATTCTTAAATTGCATTTCATAAAGATGTTTGTATTGTCCATTTTCAATTGAAAGTAGTTCTTTGTGCGTTCCAAGCTCAACTAACTCACCATCATTTATTACTGCAATTCTATCTGCATTTTTTATTGTAGAAAGTCTGTGAGCTATTACAAAAACGGTTTTATTTTTGATTAAATTATCCAATGCTTTTTGAACTACTGCTTCTGACTCATTATCTAGAGCTGAAGTTGCTTCATCTAAAATAATTATTGGAGTATTTCTTATCATTGCTCTTGCAATTGCAACTCTTTGTCTTTGTCCGCCTGAAAGTGTTAATCCTCTTTCTCCTAAAATTGTCTCTAAACCGTTAGGAAGTGCAGCTATAACATCATCAAGATGTGATGCTGAAAGTACCGTATTTAAGTCTTCCTGCGTTGCATTTGGATTTGCAAGTAAAATATTTTCTCTAATTGTCCCTGTAAATAAAAAATTATCTTGAAAAACAAAAGATATATTTTTTCTAAGTTCATTTAATTTGAAGTTTTTTATATCAATTCCATCGAATTTAATTGAACCTGATGTTACGTCATAAAATCTGGGTATTAAATTAACAAATGTAGATTTGCCTCCTCCTGAATTTCCAACTATAGCAAGAGTTTCTCCTTTTTTTACATGTAAATTAATATTTTTTAGTACAGGCTTATTTTCTACATATTCAAAATAGACATTTTCAAAAGTAACACCATTTGTTAATTTAGGAATATCAATTGTTGTTTCTTTATCTTTAATTAATGGTACATAATCAAAAAGTTCAAAGACACGTCCCATAGCGACGAATATATTCTGTATGCTTGTCATTGTATTACCTAATGTTTTTATAGGCTTATATAAAAGTAATAAAGATGTTACAAATGAAGCAAAAGAGCCAGCCGTCATTTGTCCTGAATATATTAGTTTTGTACCATAGAATAGTACAAAAGCTATTCCAAAAGAAGCAATCAAATACATTATTGGCGACATCCAGCCAACTCTTTTTGTAAGAGATATTGAAACATCAAAGCTTTTGTTTATACCATTAGTAAACAATTTTTTTTGTCTTTCTTGTAAATTATATGCAGTTACAACTTTGTTTCCGGAATAAGTTTCATTAATTGTAGTCATAATATCGCCTGTAATAACTGTATTCTTATTCGAAACAGATTTGATTTTTTTTCTTATAAAAAATACAGGAACGAAAGCTATAGCTAAAACTAAAACACCCACAATTGCGAGTTTCCAGGAACTATACAACATAACTGTAATTAAAGACATTGCTCCAAATAGGCTGATAATAAATGTTTTAATTTGTTCTACGATGCCCTTTGAAGCAGAATCGGGATCAGTAAGGTATCTGTTAATAATTAACCCTGATGAATTTTCATCAAAAAATGAAGTATCCATAAAAACTAATCTTGCAAATAAATCATTTTTGACAGAGTTCGTAATCTTTAAACTTGTCCAATCTGTAAGGTATGAATTTAGGTATCTTAGTATACCTTGAAAAACAGCAAAAAATATAATAGCAAATGGCATACCGTAAGCCATTGCGATATATGGTATTTCTACACCAAAAAATATTAAATTTTGTTGTCCTACTACATAGTCCATATATGGTTTAAGTGCAAAAGATACTACCCCATCTAATAAACCTACAGGTATTGCTATTATAAAACCTAAAATTACTTTCCCTAAAAAAGGTTTTATGTATGGGAAAATTCTTTTTAATAGCCAACCATATTTGAACGATGTTAAAGCTTCTGATTCTTTTAATTTCATGTTAATCCTTATAAATGTTTCTAAAACTACATATAATATTGTATAATGAATTGATGTAAGGTTGTAATTTGAAACATAAATTAATAGAAAATGGAAGAATATAGAAGTTGTCACTCAATTGAAGGTGAACTATTTTTTAATCATTTAAACAAAATTGGATATTGTTGCATGCTAACACCAAGT
>CALYAQ010000143.1 GCA_944393615.1 uncultured Clostridia bacterium | reverse complement strand
GTTTAATATATTATAAGAAAAGATATTTTTCAAATGGTACGAGTTTTGCTCGGACTGTTTTTGATATGAAATTTTACTTTTTATTGAATTTATATTAAAATATAATAAATGAATTCTAGAAAGGGTTAAACTTTATTATGAATGCAATACTTTATAATTCTGATACCTCTTCTACAGACACGGAAGAGGTTTTTGAAGAGGCAAAGCAAATAATTGAAAATAATAGTGATACCACATTTAGAAAACCAAAGAAAAAGCATACTAAAGGAATTGTAATTACTATTTGTATACTTATTTTACTTATTATTCTAGGTGTGTTATCCACAATTTTTGCACTTTTAAATATTAATAGTGACAAGATAATATCTGGTATATCAATACTTGGCATTGACGTATCTGGGCTTACCCAAGATGAAGCAAATACTAAAATATCTGAAAGTTTAAATTCTAGATTAGAGACTAATTTAGTATTTAGCCATAATGGTACACTTTACAATTTACTTCCTAGTCAGCTTGAGAGCAGTTATGATATATCTAAAGCTGTAAGTGAGGCTTATTCTTGTGGCAGGAACGGAAATATTTTTAAAAATAATTTTGATATATTAAATACTCTAATAAATAAGGTAGATATAAATGTAGATTTTTCATATAATAACGACTTATATGAATCAGTTGTAACACAAATGAATGCTAATTTTGAAGATGGACTTAAACAATCTTCATACTCTATTGATGGTAATAATTTAATAATAACATCTGGTAAAGCAGGAAATGTTATTAAATCTGAAGAATTTAAAGATTTAATAGTAGATAAACTTACATCTGCAAATTACAATACAGACCCTATAGAAGTACCTGTAGAAGAAGCTAAACCTGATTCAATAGACATTGATAAAATACACAGTGAAATTTATAAAGAAGCTAAAGATGCATATTACACAAAAGATCCATATGCTGTTTATCCTTCATCTAATGGTTTAGATTTTAGCATATCTGTAGATGAAGCTAAGCAAATGATTTCTACACCAAATGAAACATATACAATTCCATTAAAAACATTGTATCCTGATGTAACAACAAACGAAATTGGTACAGAAGCTTTTCCTGATATGCTTGCAACATACTCAACAAGTTATGCTTCAAGTAATGCAAATCGTTCAACTAATATTGCTTTAGCAGCATCAAAAATAAATGGAACTGTTTTAATGCCTGGTGAAGAATTTTCATTTAATGGAACTGTTGGCAAGCGTACCGCTAGTGCTGGTTTTAAAACAGCTACTGTATATTCAAATGGTCAGGTAACAACCGATTATGGTGGTGGTATCTGTCAAGTATCTAGTACACTTTACAATTCCGTGCTTAGAGCTAATTTAGAAATAACTAATAGAGTAAATCATACTTTTACAGTTGGTTATGTTCCAATAGGATTAGATGCTACTGTTTCTTGGGGATCACCTGATTTTAAATTTAAAAATAGTAGAAGTTACCCAATAAAAATAGTTGCTACTACTTCTAACAAAAGATTAACTATTAGTGTATATGGATTAAAGGAAGATGTGGAATATGAAGTTGAACTAGTTTCGTATAAAACTGGCACTGTTCCTTATTCTACAGTTTATACAACTGATTCATCATTAGGAAAAGGTAAAACTAAAGTTGTGCAATCAGGCTCTAATGGTGCAACATCGGTAGCTTATAAAATATTGAAATTAAATGGTAAAGAAGTTTCTCGTACACTTCTTTCTAAAGACAGGTATAGTCCTCATAATCAAATTATTGCTAGAGGAAATTAAAATAAGCATCACAATTTTTGTATTTTCATTTTTTAGTTAATTGTCTAGCCTGCCTCACATACAAAATCCACTATATATTTTTAGTTTTTTATACACAATGCTTTTCTTGTATAGGAAAAACTTAATTTTTCCTATACAAGAAAAAAAAGCCTCATGAACTTATAAATTTATGAGGCTTTTTTTAATATTATTCTATTCTAAAGTCATATGCATTTGAAATATCTTGTGTAATTGAAGCATTAAGTTGTGATGTAGCACCTTGGTTCATTGGTTGTATAAATCCAGGAACAGTTGCTATTGTATTTCCTGCCTCATCTACAAAGGTCATTGTTATATCTGTTTCTTCAGTTGTTTGATTTCCGTTATTTTTTACATTTGCAATAATTGTACTTATTCCATCTTTTGTTGTTAGCTGAATATCAGATATTGTAAAATCACCATATGTTTTTGTTTCTTGTAGCTTTGAACTTGTATTCATTTTACTGCCATCTGAATAAACTGCCGTATATCTTTCACCATCTGTTTGGACTGTTGCATCACCTGATGGTTGTTGACCTTCATTGTTATTATTTTTTACATATCTCATTACAACTAAGGCTATAATAATTATTACAGCAACAACTATTAAAATGAGTATACCCTTTTTTTCCTTCTTCTTCATAGTAACCTCCTTTGAATAAAATTATTAAATGTAGAATAACTTTATTTACATTATTATCATTTAATACTTATATTATACAAATAAGTTTTTGTAATTGCAATATCTAAAAATAGATTTTTAGATTTTATTATATTAAATTTTTGTTACATTTATATTACATTTTTATATTATTTTTTTATTTTTTTCTCTTGACAAATACGCCGTGTATATGGTATGATAATGAGTGTTCTAAGTAGAGTATGTTATTCAATTGGGTCAGTAGCTCAGTTGGATAGAGCAACGGCCTTCTAAGCCGTGGGTCGGGGGTTCGAATCCCTCCTGGCTCACCATTAATAAGATAATTTACTTTACTTAGTATATCGAGGTGTGGCTCAGTTGGTAGAGCGCGTGGTTTGGGACCATGAGGTCGCAGGTTCGAACCCTGT
>CALYAQ010000142.1 GCA_944393615.1 uncultured Clostridia bacterium | reverse complement strand
ACCAATATACAATCAGCAAAAATATTTTCCTTATACAATTCATCTATTGTATCTTCTGCTGTACCTTTCAAAAATTCAATATTGTCAACACTATTTAATTTAGCATTTTCCATTGCATTATCAATAGCTTGACTAACAACTTCTATACCATACACTTTCTTGGCTATATCACTACAATATATTCCAATAGTGCCTATTCCACAATACAAATCAAATAATATATTACAACAACCTATATATTCTTTTGCCTTGTCATACAGCTTTTTTGCTTGAACTGGGTTTACCTGATAAAACGATAACGCAGATATATTAAATACGTATTTCCCCAACTCATCATGTATAACACCATTTCCATATAACACTATATTATCGTTTCCCATAATAACATTACTATTAGATGTATTAATATTTTGTACTATCGTTTTAATATTACTAAATTTACTTGCTAGATTTTTTTCAATTCCTTTCAATTTATTACTATTTCCATTAGTTACAAACACAACCATGACCTCATTGGTAGCAAAACCTATTTTTATAACTACATGCCTTAAATATCCTTTATTTTCTTGTTCACTATATACTGAAATATTATTATCCCTAACATAATCTAATATATACTTTATTATCTTTTCATTGCTTTCATTTTCAATTTTGCATAACTCATTTTCAATAATATTATGACTTCTTTGTGCATAAAATCCTGTTACTATATTTCCTTCTTTATTAATTCCAAAAGGATATTGGGCTTTATTTCTATAGGAATACGGACTATCCATTCCAATAATTCCTACCACCTTATCTTCTTCAAGTCCAAACTTTCTAAAATTATTTCTTACTTGTTCCATTTTATACTCTAATTGTTTCTCATATTTTATATGTTGTAAATCGCAACCACCACATCTATTAAAAACATTACAAAAAGGTGTAACTCTATATTGACTAGGTTTTATTATTTCCATAACTTTACCAATTCCAAAATCTCTCCCCTTTTTAATAAGTAATATTTTTACCTTTTCGCCTTTTATGCCGTTTTTTATAAATATAGGGTAATTACCGATTTTAGCAACACCTTCCGAATTTATTCCCATGTCAACTATATCTACAATATATTCTTTGTTCTTTTCTATTTCCATATTTTTCTCCTTTTATCATATATATTATATCATTTGCTAATACTCTAAAACAAGTATATAGAAAAAATAAAAAGAAAAAGAAACAACAAAAAATATAAACTACAAACATTTGTAATTTATATTTATATATTATTATTATTATTTCTTAGTCTTTTTAGTAGTTGTTTTCTTTTTAGGTTTTTCTTCTTTTTGTTCTTCTACTACTTCTGCCTCTTTTGCTTTTGGTTTTCTACCTCGCTTAGGCTTTTGTTCTATATTCTCATTTTCTTTAACATCTTCTGAAACCTCTTTAGTGGTTTTCTTTTTAGTTGTCTTTTTCTTTGGCTCTTCTTCTATGTCTTCTTTTATTTCTTCTTTTTTAGCCTTCGTAGATTTCTTAGGCTTTTCTTCTTTCTCCTTTTTCTCTACAACTTCAGTAATTTCTTCTTCCTTCTTTTCTGCCTTTTCTTTTTTCTCTATTTTAGGCATTTCAATTCTATCTTCTCTTAATAGAAGTAACGAATTATTTACAGCAACACCCTTATATGTGTTATTTTCTTGATTATACTGGAATTCAATCAATGAACTTTCCAAATTATCAGCTAAATGTTTTAATTCTGTTGTAAATAGCATTTCCGTATCTTTAAGTGGAATAGCTGCCTTCTTAATTATCTTAAAAATTTCACTAATATGTTGATTATCTTCTGCTACAATAACTAATTGAGGAGCTTTTTCAAAGTCACAATCTTTTGCTAAGAAGAAGTTATAGAAATCTGCATATAGTTGCATTTTTTCAATTAATTTTTCTTCCCATTGTTCATTCCTTCTAATAACCTCAAACACTAACTCTTGTACATCTTTTCCATTATTTAATTTTATAATTCCACCAGTAGGTTTAAATTTAATATTTTGCTTTTTAGAATATAGTACAGCATTTATATCACATGATTCATAAGCTTTTACCTTTTCTATATATGCAATTATTATTTGATTAGCTGCCAACCTTTTTTTTATTAAATGAACCGGCTTCGCATTATTAGTTTGTTGCCAATCAGATTTAATTTCGCGTGATGCAAGTAAATATTTTCCCATTTTTTCTAAACAGTAAACTCTAAATATTCCTTTTCCCTCTTCACTAGTAAAATAGTATCTAGTAATTACCTTTGTTTTTATTAATTTTTGTAACTTGTCATCCACTTTACTTTGTGACTTTACATCTATTCCTTTTAATAATAGCAATTGGAATATTTGTCTTGCAGTTACAAACTCATATTTATTTATTATTTCAAGTATTTCAAAATGAATATCAGTTATATACCCCATATCTACATTAAACATTACTTGGTTTATACTTACATATCCGTCTTTACCGTCAAAGACTTTTCTCTCATTATTCCTCATCGCAAAAGGCGATTTTTGGGCTTTAACTTCTGAATCATTTACCATAATAATTCCTCCTCTTAGTTATTATAAATAAAACTATTTATAATTATACACATATTAAATTTTAAGTGTCTTAGCTTTAAAAATTGGTTAAGTTATCTCAACCAATTAATGTTACTCTGTTTTTGCACCAGTTACTCCTGGATTAAGTGCTTTAACATTTGAACCAGCAAACATTTCCTTAATTCTTAATACTAGTTTGCTATTAACAAACTTACTCCATATATCTTTTTTAATTAACACTAACGAATTGTCAACATATTCACCATATACATTGTAATCAGGAACATAAACCTCTACTAATTCTTTTGGCAATATTGGATCTACTGATTCCACTTCCACTATTAATTCTACTGCATTTGTTAACTTAGATAAAACATTATCTAATTCTATTGATATATAGCTTAATGCTTTTTCTTTATCGTTTATTCTTTCTAAATCTATATCAATATGCAAATTACCTTCTAAATTGCTTATTTTGCTTTTTATCGTTTTTTCAGATTCTATATATTCAGGACTATTTCTATCTGATTTTGCTATGGTTCTTAATTTATCTATATATGTTTCTAGTCCATTTTCTATTAACGCATTTTCATAAATTGAAAAATCTTCTCTTGTTACGGCAAATAAGTATACTTCATTAAGAGTTTTTGATAATTCTATGTTTTTCTTTGCCTGTTGTTCTAGTTCTACTTTTTTATCAACTAAATTTTTGTATTCTTCATTACAAAACAATGTTAATTCCTTAGCTCTATCATATACCTCTTTTGAAAGTCCAGCATTACCAATATATGATTTTAGGTATTCCTTTATGGCTTCTACGTTTTTCCTAAATTCTGTATTCTCCGATAATTCTGTTATTTGTTTTTTACTATTAGGGTCAATCTGTTTAGAAATTTTATCGATTTTTGAAATTATTTTTGTTTCTTCAACATTATTTGACATTTTACAAGGTATTTAGCAAAAGCTAAATACTTCCCCCTTTCATCCTTTGTTTATTATTTCCAATAAATTTTTATCCATTCAAAAAAAGTATATATTTTCTTACGCAAATATGCAATAGTAAACTTTAAATTTTATTACTTTTTTTGCATTTGTAACATTTTTGTAACATTACTGTATTATTATTGTTACATACCCCTAGGCTTTCTTTCCTCTCTTTCATCCATTTCTTCTTCATTTTGTTCATTACCAACTTCGTCTTTATCAATTTGTCTACCATATTGTTTTAATACGGAAATCTCGTCTGGATCATTATTGCCTTTATCATAAAAGTATCTCGCCATACTTTCAACATCTTTATCACTCGTTTCTTCTATACCATTTTTTTCTAATATATCAACTATTTTCTCATCTAAACCTAAATATCTTCTATTATCTTTTGTATTACCATTATCTTGCATACTAAGTGGCATTGATTGTTGATCCTTATCATATATATCCTTCATTTCCATTGTATAATTTCCTCTTGTATTAACAATAGGGAACACAATACCATGCGTATTGCTTGAACCCTCAATATATATAGCCATATCCAAATTAGTAGCATCTACACTATCTGTTTGAATTTGATTTCTATCCATTTTTCTTAGGCTTAAAGAACCATTTTTTATACCTCTTTCATCAACACCAGCAATATCTACACCTCTTGAGTTAACTATCCCTAAAGTACCATCATCATAAGTTACAAAATATGTATTAACAGTAGCATCTGGTACTAATTGATAAAACATTGGATCTTCTATCCTACTCATTGTTTGAATTTTCTTACCTTCTTCTTCTGACTTTTCTTTAATTTTTTCTTCAGTTAAAGGTTCTTTTTCTTCATTATTTAAGCTCTCCTCTTTATCGTTATATACAGTTCCTTTTTTAACTTTATTGACTTGTTTTAATTGTTTACCTTTATTTTTTTGATTATCTGGGTCAAAATTATCCATAACAGCACAAGTTGGAATTAAGTTGCCGTCTTTATCTTCCCTAATCATTTCACGAATAACTTTTTTATCTTTTTCCAAGTCTAATTTATTTTTTAAAAATTCGTCATTTATTTTTTTATCTAAAATTTCAATTTCAAAATTTTCATTTGTTTTTGCAATCGGTTTATTAGGTTTTTTTGTACTATATATTTCATAATACATAAAAGAATCGTCAGAATTTTCAAATTTTTTCTCACGTGTTACAAAATATACTTCCCCCATATCAATATCAACTTTTTTGTCAATTTTAAAACTATCTAACCTTGTCATTGCTGTAATTTTATCATCATCACTTTGTTGTTCTCTTTTTTCATTATAGAAGTCTATCATTTTATACATCTTTTTATTTTGACTCATAATTTTTCTCCTTTTTGCTATATGTATTTATTATATATGTATCCTCCTATATTTTCAATACTTTTAACATTTTTTATCTTTTTTATATTATTCTATTGTTTTTTTAATTAAAAGATGATATGTTATATATGTTAAAAAATGTACAAAAACGTACTATGAAAAGGAGGAGACATTAAATAATGGCTTTTGAATATTTTGATGTTCCATATAGATATAATGAAACATGCATCAAGTTACTATTTCAAAATCCCTATACGCTTTTTGCATACTGGGACGTATCAGACGAAGATGAAAAAAAATTAATAGAAAAATATGGTAAACAGTCATACTATAACTCAAGAATATATTTAGAAATAACTAACCAAAGCAATGGAAAAACTTTTCAAATCGATGTAAATCCATTTGCTAAAACATGGTATATACATATTGATGAACCAAATTGTAAGTATCAAGCTAAGTTATGTAGAAAAGTTAATAATGAGGTTATTAATATTACAAGCTCTAATACTTTGCAAGTTCCTACTGATGCACCACACTTTCCTAGAGATAATTACTTTGAATTCATAAATATAAAAAATATGGAAATTGCATTTACATTAACACAAAAGCAAGCTATTAATGCAATTAATATGACAAGAACATATAATATTGATATTGAAAAAGCAACGAATGATAAAAAGTCAATATCATATATTCTAAAAAATCCGTCATCAATGCAAACAGTTAGTTCAGGTAGTAGATATATAAATAAGGAGGATAGCAATGGATAATACAAAAGGTTACGTATCATTTATATTGCATGCACATCTTCCTTTTGTGCATCATCCCGAAAGTTCTGATTACCTAGAAGAAAAATGGCTTTTTGAAGCAATGTCAGAAGTATATATTCCTTTGCTTGAAAATTTTGAAAAATTAGTGAATGAAAAAGTTGATTTTAGAGTAACTATGACAATTACTCCTTCTCTTCTTTCTATGCTAACAAATAAACTATTGCAAAGAAGATATATACAATATTTAAAAAAACATATTGAACTTAGTAAAAAGGAAATTAAGAGAACAAAAACTGAAGATAGGAGAATACAAGATTTATCATATATGTATTTTGAAAAATATACAAATGATTTAAAAGTTTTTAAAGAAAAATACGAAAACAATTTGATAAATGGCTTTAAAAAATTTCAAGATTTAGGTGTTATAGAAATTATAACTTGTGGAGCTACACATGGATACTTTCCAATACTTGCTTTAAATGAAAAAACTGTTAGAGCTCAAATCAAGGTGGGCGTAGAATTGTACGAAAAACATTTTGGTAAAAAGCCTAATGGTATTTGGTTACCGGAATGCGGATATGTACCCGAATCAGAAAAATATTTAAAAGAATTTGGTATTAAATATATAATTACAGAATCTCACGGTGTACTATATGCAAATCCTACTCCTGTATACGGAACTTTTGCTCCAATAGTTTCCCCTAATGGAATATGTGCTTTTGCTAGAGATTTAGAAACTTCAAAACAAGTATGGAGTTCTGAAGTAGGATATCCAGGAGATGTAAACTATAGAGAATATTATAGAGATATTGGGTGGGATATTCAAGATTATGAATATATCAAACCATATATAGCTTCAAATGGTCATAGAGTGCATACAGGCATAAAATATTATAGGATAACTGGTAGAACAGAAAACAAGGATATATATATACCACAGTGGGCAAAAGATTCTGCAGAAAAGCAGGCTGGACATTTTTTTGATTGTAGAACAAAACAAATTGAGCATTTATCATCATTTATGAAAGTTCCACCTATAGTTGTTAGTCCATACGATGCAGAACTCTTTGGTCATTGGTGGTATGAAGGTCCATATTGGTTATACATATTATTTAAAAAAATACATTTTGACCAAACCAATTTTAAACTTATAACCCCTAGCGAATATCTAGATAAATTTCCTAATATTCAACAATCGAATATAGCAATTTCTAGTTGGGGTGCAAATGGTTACAGTGAAGTATGGGTAAATGATAAAAACGACTGGTCAATTAGGCACATGACAAAATGTGGAGAAAAAATGGTTGAATTGGCAAATGCTTATCCTAATGCTAAAGGTATAAAAAAACAAGCTCTAAATCAATGCGCTAGGGAATTATTACTACTCCAAAGTAGTGACTGGGCATTTATAATTACTACTGGGACAATGGTTGATTATGCAATTAAAAGAATAAAAGACCATACTGGTAGATTTAACTTATTATATGATATGATTAAAACCGATAGTATAGATAAAGAATTTTTGAAAGATGTTAATAAAAAAGATAATATTTTTCCTGATATAGATTATATGATGTATGCATAAAAATTAAAACAGTAATACAATAATTGCAATTTCACTTTCAAAGTGTCAAGTACCCCTTAATTACTTGACTTGTACAATCGAGTAGAGAATAAATAATAATTTTATTTATTCCCTCTCACACCACCGTACGTGCCGTTCGGCATACGGCGGTTCAATTTATAAGTTCATTTCAAGCTAAATAATAATCTAGGGCAAAGAC
>CALYAQ010000141.1 GCA_944393615.1 uncultured Clostridia bacterium | reverse complement strand
TATTGGAATTCAGTACCAGATGTACAAGAAGTAACAACAGCAAGCACATATTTTATGGCAAATTGGGGCGATTACGGAAGTTACAATAATGGAAAGGCAGTATCAGCAATATTGAATACAAGCAATTTGACAAATTTTGTAGATAGTAATTATAGTAGCTATATAGTAGGAGCAATAGGAAGTCCAACATTAGAAATGTGGAGAGAAAGCTACAATGCAAAAGCATATACAACAAGGATACCAACATTAACAACCACAACGTATGGATACAGTAATACAGCATCTAGCCTAAACACAAGTGATACACTATATTTTCCAAAATATAATAATACAGAAACAAATTATTTGTTAGCCAGTCCTTCAAATTGTGTATATAGGAATAATACATATGGAAAATTGTTTTCTAGTTTTCTGTATACATATAAAAAATGTGAAGAAGTAGGAGGATGCTCTTCAACTACAAATTATACATGTCCATATTGTAGCGGTTATGTAGTGGCTGATTATGTTGTACTTGGTAGCTCGAACCCAAGTCAAGGATGTGGAATATGTGGTAATTGGTATAATGGAACTGGTTATACTGATGAGAAACATTGGACAATTTATCATACTTGTACTGTTTTACCACAAACAGGCATCATGTACAGTAATAGTGAAGGGGCTATAAAATATGATACAAATGTATATACTATGTGTGGTGTTCGCCCAGTAATATGTCTAAACTCTGATATCCTAGCTAGCAGAAGTGGAGATACAATTGTATTGGGAAATTAAAAGATTCTTTGTTATACAATACATATTATGTATGAAATTTGACTAAACAAAAAATGTATGATATAATATCTAACGTGAAAGCAATTGAAGTTGTAAACGAGGAAGCTTTAAATAAGCGCCTCAATTCTGTGATTCGTGAGCATGAAAGAAGTGTAAAAGCTTTAAAAGTTTATACAAAACCTGTAAAGAGTTTTGAAAACAAGATTGCAAAAATCTTTTATTGCTATCCAGAAGAATATAACGTAGAAATTACGGGTAAAAGTGGGGTAACAATTCTTTTGGATTGTCATGATTATGTGATATATGCTAAAAAAGTAGAGGATGCAAATTTTAATGTTTATCATGAGGGAGGCATAAGAGGTTTTGCAGGTGCAGTCGAGCATGTATTAAAAGAATATCTTTGAATTAAAATGTGTGGAATATTTATTCTACACATTTTTTCTGAATTTGAAATTCTACTTTTTATTATAATATATAAAAAGTGGAATATTAAATAAAATACTTGTATATATGAGCTTTTTTTGATAATATATACACATATAATTAAATTTAAGTAGGGGGAAAAAGTGAACGCGATAAAAAATAGTTACGTGTATAAATTGATAGAGGGCTTTATACTTTTATTAGAAAATGGTATCAAAAATAGCTGGATATATAGTTTCTTAACCAAAGAAATAGATAATAGTAAAAAACTAGATAATAGCATACTTATGAAATTTATATATTCTTGTATAGAAATTTTAAGAAAAATATTTGTGTTTTTGAAACTAGATAAAGTGTTTAAAGATAGTATTTTTGCAAAAACACATATATGGATAGGTATAGTAATAGCAATATCTCCATTTATGCCAACTATGATAATGGTAGGGGCAGTAATATCAGTATTGGTATCGTTTTTACTAAAAATATGTTTAACACCAAATTTTAGATTTAGGTATACACCTGTTAATTTTTGGGTGGGGATATTTTTACTAATATATGTTGCTTGTGGTATAACTTCTCTTGCTCCTATATCTAGTATAAAAATTGTGGCAGTTGTAGGAGTATTTATACTAATGTATTTTGCAATGGTAAATTGTATTGAAACTAGAGAACAATTAAATAGTATGCTGTATATATTCGTCTTCGCAGGTTTTTTTGTATCTCTATATGGAATATATCAATTTATAGCCGGAACAATATTTACTACTTCATGGGTAGATGCTAATATGTTTCAAGAGATACAAGCAAGAATTTATTCTACGTTTGAAAACCCAAATGTATTAGGAGAATATTTATTACTTGTTATTCCTATATGTATAAGTTTGTTTTTTTCAAATAAAAATTGGTTTATAAAAATATGTATGGCTGGTATGGCTTGTGTAATGGTGGTGGTTTTAGCCTTAACATATTCAAGAGGTTGCTATTTAGGAATTTTGGTTGCAGCTGTGGTATTTGCACTATTACTAAATATTAGATTTATTTTAGCATTAATAGCAGGAATAATAGCATTGCCTTTTGTATTACCACAAACGATAATAAATAGGTTTACTAGTATTGGTAATATGCAGGATAGCTCAACTAAATACAGATTATCAATATGGCAAAGTAGTTGGGAAGTAATAAAAGATTATTGGTATAAACCTATTGGACAAGGTGCAGAGGCATTTAATAAAGTTTATCCGCTATATGCTCAAAGTGGTGTTGGTACTCAACATGCACATAATTGGTTTTTACAAACAACAATAGAAACAGGTTTGATAGGTATATTAAGTATTTTAATATGTGTTTTTAGAGCTATACAATATATTTTTAATGGAATAAAAAAGGCAAAAGAATTTGCAGACAAGATTATACTTATAGGGTTTGTGTCAGGAATCTTTGGCTTTTTAGTACAAAGTATATTTGATAATACTTGGTATAATTACAGGGTGGTATTAATATTTTGGATATTTATTGCACTAGCGGTTAGAACTAAAAAATTTATTGATGAGGAAGAGAGGTTGCTAGATGATAAAAGTATTGAACATAATTAGTGATACCAATATTGGCGGTGCAGGTAAAGATGTGATTACATATTGTAATAATTATGATAAATCTAAAATTGATTTAGTTGTTGTATTACCAACAGGAAGTATGTTAAAACCTGAAATTGAGAAGACAACTGCGAAAATAATAGAATTAGACGGTCTAAAAGATAAATCACTAGATATACAGGCTATTCCTAAGTTAATAAAGATTATAAAGGAGCAAAGGCCGGATATTGTACATACACACGCAAGTCTTTCGGCGCGAATTGCTTCAAAGTTTTGTAAAAATGTAAAAATTGTTTATACTAAGCATTGCGTATTTCCACCAGGTAAAAAATATGAATATAAGGTGGTAAGAAAAATAAATAAAGGAATAAATAACTTTTTGGCAGATAGAATTATTGCATCTGCTCAAATTGCAAAATCAGACCTTATAAAGCAAGGCAATGATGCTAATAAAATAGACGTTATATTAAATGGTGTAGATGGGTTTAATAGATTGTCTGAGGAAAAAAATATAAAGATTAAGAAAAAATATAACCTTAACAGTAATGATATAGTAATTGGAATATTGGCAAGAATAGAAAAAATAAAAGGACATGAATATTTTGTAGAAGCGGCTAAAATATTAAAAGATAAAGGATATAATAATTTTAAATATTTAGTTATAGGAACTGGAAGTTATGAACAAGAATTAAAGAAAAAAGTTAATATGCTGAATTTAGAGCATGAAATAATATTTACAGGGTTTATACAAAATGTAGAGGAAATTTTAAATATTGTAGATATTCAGGTTAATGCATCTTTTGTATCGGAAACAACTTGTTTATCTTTATTAGAAGGTATGAGCCTAGGAATACCTGCTGTTGCAACTAATTGTGGTGGTACCCCTATGGTTATAAGGACAGGACAAAATGGGGTTTTGGTAGAAAAAAATAGTGCGGAAGAAATTGCTAATGGAATAATATGGCTATTAGAAAATAAGGATAGATTAAATCAAATAAAACAAAAGTCTATTGAGATATTTAATAAAGAATATACTTCAAAAATATATGCACAAAATTTTGAAAAAGTTTATGAAAGTATGGTGAAAAAGAATGAAAATAATTGAAAATAAAAAGTTGTTTGGAAAGATTAATGTTATTGATATATTAATATTGCTACTTATATTATTAATACTAGTTTTTGCATACCTATATTTTGGTAGAAATACAGGTGGCGTATCAACTGGGGAAAAGTATACATTCCAATATGAAATTCAAAATATAGTAAAACAAACAGCTGATAGTATTAAGGTTGGAGATAAAGTGTATGATAATGAAACTAATGCATATATAGGAGAGGTAAAAGAAGTAAAGATTACAAACTTTAAACAAGTGATACAAAATTATGAAACAGATGAGTTTGTGACTGTAGATGTACCAAATAAATATACTGCTTTAATAACAATACAAAATAACTTGATTGACACAGGGACTGACCTAAAGACAGTTGATGATTATGTTGTTAAGGTTGGCAAAAGAGTATATTTAAGGGGCGGACTATATGCAGGAAGTGGATATATTGTATATATTGAAAGGTAGGAATTACAATGAAAATATTAGAAAATGATAAATTGTTTGGAAAAATAAGCATAGTAGATATTGTAGTTGTATTAATATTAGTAGTTGTTGTTGCTAATGTTATTACAACATATACTAAGGTCAATAAAGAAAATGGAAATGTAGGTAATACCTCGAGTATTACATTTGAATATGATATAAAGTTTGAATATGTACGCCCTACTACTGGAGAAATATTACAAGTAGGAGATGCTGTTTTTGATAAGGTATCAGGAACAGAAATTGGAGAAATTACATCAGTAGTAGCAACTAATTCAATGCAACAATTTAACAGTCTAGACGGTACAATAACTCAAAAAGAAATTGATAGCAAAGCAGATATACTAATAACTGTTAAAACTAAGGGAAGTATAAAAAATAGTGAATATATGGCAAATGACTTGATTCGTATATTAATAGGAAAGAATATAGAAATAAAGACAAAATATGTTGATGTTGCAGGAACAATTTTAGATATAAGAAAATTAGATAAGTAATGGAGGAGAGTATTATGAAGGTACTTTTAGCAACGATGGGATTAGGTATTGGTGGTGCTGAAACACATATTGTAGAGCTAGCCAAAGGTTTAAAGAAAAAAGGAATTGATGTTATTGTAGCATCAAATGGTGGGGCATATACTAAAGAATTAGAACAAGCAAATATTGTACACTATAATGTTCCTATGCATAATAAAAAAATATCAAATGTTATAAAATCGTATAAACTTTTAAAAGAAATAATTTTAAAAGAAAAAGTTAATGTCGTTCACGGACATGCTAGAATTCCTTCATTTATATGTAGCCTTTTGAAAAGAAAAATGAACTTTCCTTTTGTAACTACAGCGCATTGGACATTTGATACTACACATGGGCTAAAGTACATAACTAAATGGGGAGATAAAACAGTTGCTGTTAGTGAGGATATAAAGAAATATTTATTAGACAATTATAGCAAGGTCAAAAAAGAAAATATAATTGTTACTGTTAATGGAATTGATACAGAAAAATTTTCGAATAATGCTGATTATTCTAGTATATTACAAGAATTTAATATTGATAATAACAAAGAAAAAATAGTATATATAAGTAGGTTGGATGCGTCGAGAGCATTAGTAGCACGGACAGTTAATTGATATTTCGAAAACCTTATATGAAAAAAATAAAAACATTCAAATTATAATTGTTGGTGGTGGAGATGTTTTTGATGAATTAAAAAATAAAGCAATTGAAGTAAATGAAGAATTAGGTATAAATCTAATTACAATGGTGGGACCTAGGGCTGATATATATAAATTTGCAAATATGTCAGATATATTTATAGGTGTAAGTAGATCGGCACTAGAAGCTATGGCTTGTGAGAAACCAGCTATAATTGCAGGAAATGAAGGATATATAGGAATATTTGATAATACAAAATTAGATGTAGGTATAAATACAAATTTTTGTTGTAGAGATACAGAGAATTCAACAATAGAATTATTAAAAAGAGATATAGAAATATTATTAGATACTGATATAGAAAAAAGAAAACAAATGGGAAGATATAATAGGGATATTGTAAATAAGTATTATTCAATTGAAAAAATGGTATATGATAATATAAAGGCATATGAAATGGCTTTGGAAGAAAAATAAATTGACAAATTGAAATTTTAGTAATACAATAAATACTGAAAAAGGAGAAAACGAAATGAATAAAAACGCTAAAACGATTGAGGCTGTACACACACACACACACACACAATTGGATATGTTTACCAACATGGGTTAACAAAGAATAACCTAGTTTTAGTATGCAATAAAAAATATAACCAAGAAAACATATATAAAAATATGTTCTCTTGGTTTTTTGTTGCCTAAAAAAAATCAAGGGGGAATGTATAAAATGAAAAAAGGAATTAGTTTGGTAGCATTAGTAATAACAGTAGTGGTGTTAATAATATTAACCGTTACAATATTAAATACGACAAATTGGAATAATAATGATACACAAGTAATAAATCAATATGGTAAAAAAGCAATAATAGAAGATATAAATATAAAAATAAAAAAGGCAAAATTAAAAAATGAAATACAATGTATAAGCAAAATAACCATGGAAGAAATAATACCGATAATACAAGAACATGGAACATTTAATAATAATATATTAAAGTTAACAACAACAAAGGGGATAGAAATATGGCTATATGAGATAATGCAAAT
>CALYAQ010000140.1 GCA_944393615.1 uncultured Clostridia bacterium | reverse complement strand
AGTCTTTGCCCTAGATTATTATTTAGCTTGAAATGAACTTATAAATTGAACCGCCGTATGCCGAACGGCACGTACGGTGGTGTGAGAGGGAATAAATAAAATTATTATTTATTCTCTACTCGATTGACATTATACTTTTAAAAGATATATAATTTTAAATATATTTTAATTGAACAAACATTGAGTTTTTCTCAATGATAAAATTGTATAGTGTTTTGATTAAAAGAGAAAATTAAAAATGACGGAAGTTCATATTATTGATTCTTATGAGAAAATGCCGTATTCAGCATTTTCAAAATTGTTAAAGCAATTAAATTTTGAACAAGTGCTGTGCACAAATGTGCATGAATTATCTAATTTAAAAGCAAGACTATTTGCAAATCAAGAACATAGCCTTATAGTGTATGCTATTACATTAAACGATGTTTTAAGTAGAGCAACTTTGTATGGACAAGTGTATTGTGAAAATGAATTATCTCAATTGCAAAAAAAAAGCTTTAGCGGGAAGTGGCTATTTAAAAGTAGAAGTAGATAAGATCTTTTTTGGACTGAGTGTTACTAAGAATTTAAAAGCAATTGTAAATGATATAATTGAAAGCTTCAGAATTGTTCCTAAGTGGACAAACTATGAAAAAGTATGTATTGGTTTTGTAGATAATACATTTGAAAATGGCTGTGGAAAAGGAGTGGGCTTTAGTAAAGATACACTTAAGAAAAATGTGTTAATTAATCAGATAATGTTTGAACAAAATTAGTATGTTTTTTGCAAATACTTTAGTATTTGCTATTTTTTTTTCTAAAAAAACTTGTAAAAATATTATATAAGTTGTAATATATATATGAAAGGAAAATAATATGATATATATAAAAAATGAAAAAGAAATAAAACAAATGGAGGAAGCTTGCCATATTGTTGCTTTATGCCATATAGCTATAGGCGAAAATATTAAAGTAGGAATGTCTACAATGGACTTAGAAAATATTGTAATGGAAGTTTTGAAAAAAAATAATGCAAAACCTTCATTTAAAGGACAGTTGGGATTTGAAGGTTCAATGCCATATCCTTATGCTAGTTGCATATCAATAAATGATGAAATAATTCATGGTATGCCTGATAAAAATAGAATTATACAAGATGGAGATATTGTAAGTGTTGATATTGGAGCATATAAAAATGGATTCCACGGAGATAGTGCAAAAACATATATGGTAGGCAATATTAGCCAAGAGGCTAGAAGGTTGGTCAAGGTTACTAGAGATAGTTTTTATGAAGGAATCAAATATGCTAAAGTAGGAAATAGAATTTCGGATATTTCTCATGCAATACAGGAATATGTAGAAAAGAACGGTTTTAATGTAATTAAAGAATTTCAGGGTCATGGTGTTGGTAGGCAGTTACATGAAGACCCAGGTATACCGAACTATGGACATCCAGGAAGAGGTAATAGGCTTGAAGTTGGCATGACTCTAGCTATTGAGCCTATGGTTAATCAAGGAACAGACGAAATTATAATAATGGATGACGGTTGGAAAGTAGTGACAAAAGACGGAAAATTATCTTCACATTATGAGCATACAATTTTAATTACAAATAATGAGCCAAAACTCTTGACAAATCGAATTTGAAAGTATATAATATATTAGCTATATATATTGGATATATAGTTAATATATTTATTTGTAAGAGGTGAAAACTTTGGAAATACAGGAGGGGAGCCTTGTTATATCAAAATCTGGAAGAGATAAAAACAAGCATTTTGTTGTTATGCAAATTTTAGATAATTATGTTTATTTATCTGATGGTGCTATGAGAAAAGTTGAAAAGCCCAAAAAAAAGAAAATTAAGCATATACAATTAACCAAAAAGTTTTCAGAGTATATAAATAAATCTATTAAAGAAAACAAAACATTAACAAATAAAGAAGTGCAAAAAGAAATTATCAAGTGTGTTGGTAAGGGGGAAGTTAAGTAATGTCAAAAGAAGATATTATCGAAGTTGAAGGTACTGTAATAGAAGCATTGCCTAATACAATGTTCAATGTTGAATTGGAAAATGGTCATAAATTGCTTGCCCATATTTCTGGTAAGTTGAGAATGAATTATATCAAGATATTGCCTGGCGATAAAGTTAAATTAGAGCTTTCACCATATGATTTAACTCGTGGTAGAATTGTATGGCGTGGTAAATAAATTATATGGTAAGAGTTTTTGGTTTAGGGAGGTGTTTTAGATGAAGGTTAGACCATCAGTTAAAAAGATATGTGATAAATGTAAAGTTATCAGAAGAAATAATGTGGTTAGGGTTATATGTGAAAATCCTAAACATAAGCAAAGACAAGGTTAAGAATAACCGCAAATAACAATTTTGTTTTAAACAAAATAAGGAGCGGCTGTAAGAATATATTCTTAATTCTTATTTTGTTTATATATATATTTATTTTATTTTATGGAGGTGTATTTAGTAAATGGCTCGTATAGCAGGTGTTGACATACCAAGAGAAAAAAGAATTGAAATAGCATTAACATATATTTTTGGTATTGGAAGATCAAAGTCAAATCAAATTTTAAAAAACACTGGAATTGATCCAGATAAAAGAGCAAAAGACTTATCTGATGACGAAGTAAATAAAATCAGAGAAGAAATTGAAAAAAATCACAAAGTTGAAAGTGATTTAAAAAGAGAAGTAGCATTAAATATCAAAAGATTAACTGAGATAGGATGTTACAGAGGTATAAGACATAGAAAAAATCTACCTGTAAGAGGACAAAGAACAAAAACTAATGCAAGAACACGTAAAGGTCCTAGAAAAGTAGTAAGTAAAAGCAAGGCAGCTAAGTAGGAGGGGAGAATAAAAAATGGCAGTTAATAAAGCAGTTAAGAAAAGTACAAAAAGAAAAGTACGTAAAAATATTGACCGTGGTTGTGCACATATTCAATCTACCTTTAATAATACTATAGTTACTATATCAGATGTTCAAGGTAATGTTATATCTTGGGCAAGTGCAGGCGGTTTAGGTTTTAAAGGTTCAAGAAAAAGTACTCCATTTGCTTCACAAATGGCAGCTGAAACAGCTGGTAAGGCAGCAATGGAACACGGTGTAAAAACAATAGAAGTGTTTGTAAAAGGACCTGGTTCTGGTAGAGAAGCAGCAATTAGGGCCCTACAAGCGATTGGTTTAGAAATAACAATGATTAAAGATGTTACTCCTATACCACATAATGGTTGTAGACCACCAAAAAGAAGAAGAATATAAGTGGAGGTGTAAAAGATAAATGGCAAGATATATTGATAACTCATGCCGTGTTTGTCGTAGAGAGAACCAAAAGCTATTCTTAAAAGGACATAGATGTTATACAGATAAATGTGCTATTCAAAGAAGAGCGTATGGTCCAGGACAACATGGTAAAAGAAGAAAAAAATTATCAGAGTATGGTATGCAATTAAGAGAAAAACAAAAAGCTAAAGCATTTTATGGTGTTTTAGAATCTCAATTTAGAAAATATTTTGAAATGGCATCAGAAAAGAAAGGTGTAACAGGTGAAAATCTATTACAAATATTAGAAAGTAGATTTGATAATGTAGTATTTAGATTAGGTTTTGCTAATTCAAGAAGACAGTCAAGACAATTAGTTAGACATGGACATTTTCTTGTAAATGGAAAGAAAGTAAATATTCCATCATATTTAGTAAAAGCTGGTGATGTAATTACATTAAAAGAAGCAAGCAGACAAGATCCATTATTTAAAGAAATAATAGCAGTAAATGCAAAAAAAGCTATGCCATCATGGCTAGAGGCTGACTTAGAAAATTATACAGGTAAAGTTGTTAAATTATCACCTAGAGAAGAAATAGACTTACCAGTAGAAGAACACTTGATTGTTGAGCTTTACTCTAAGTAATAATAAATTTTAAGTTATTTAGGAGGTTAATATTTATGAGAAAATTCGAAAAGCCAATCATCGAATGCAAAGAAATTGATTTGGAAAATAATTACGCAATGTTTTCATGCGAACCATTAGAAAGGGGATATGGACTAACATTAGGTAATTCATTTAGAAGAATATTGTTATCCTCATTACCAGGAGCAGCAATTTCAAAAATTAAAATTGATGGTGTAATGCATGAATTTGCTACAATACCAAACGTAGTAGAAGATGTATTAGAAATAATTTTAAACTTTAAGGAAGTAAGATTGCAACTTCCTGATGAAGAGGAAAGAGAATTATTAATAAATGTAACAGGGCCATGTGAAGTAACTGCAGGAGATATAATTGTACCTGGAGATGTAACAATATTAAATCCAGATTTGCATATAGCGACTGTTAGTGAAGGTGGAAGTTTACATATAGAAATTAAAGCAGAAACTGGTAGAGGATATACACCAGCAGATAGGAATAAAAGCGATGACGATCCAATAGGAACTTTGGCTATCGATTCAATATTTACTCCTGTTAAAAAAGTAAATTATAGAGTTGAAACAACAAGAGTTGGTTCTTCAGAAGATTATGATAAATTATTTATTGAATTATGGACTGACGGAAGTATTAGTCCAGAAGATGCGTTAAGTTTAGCTGCAAAAATCATGCATGAACATTTAATGCTATTCATTGATTTATCAGAAACAACACAAAAAATGGAAGTAATGCTAGAAAGAAAAGAAAATGAAAAAGAGAAATTGCTTGAAACATCTATAGATGATTTAAGTTTAACAGTAAGGTCATATAACTGCTTGAAAAGAGCAAATATACTTACTATTGAAGATTTAATAAACAAAACTGAGCAAGAAATGCTTAAGGTTAGAAATTTAGGAAGAAAATCTTTTGATGAAATAAAACAAAAACTTGAAGATAGAGAATTAACTTTCAAGAGAGAAGAAGAATAGGCTAAGGAGGGAGAAAAAGTGGCACAAAGAAAATTAGGCAAACCAACAGATCATAGAATTGCAATGCTTAGAACTTTAACTTCACAAGTTATATTAAATGAAAAAATAACAACAACAGAGGCAAGAGCAAAAGAATTAAAATCTATTATTGACAGTTTAATATCATTAGCTATTAAGGAAAGTAAAAACTACGAAATGGCTAAAGTTAAAGTAAGTAAAGTAAAACTTGATAAAGACGGTAAAAAAGTAACAGAAAAAGCAACAAGTAAAAATGGTAATACATATTACAAAGTTGTTAAAGAAGAAGTTGTTGAAGAAAGACAAAAAGATATGCCATCTAGATTAGCAGCAAGAAGAAGAATGATGACAAAGATGGATAAAATAAGTGATAAAGACGGAAACAACATTGATTTAACACAAAAATTATTCGATGTAATTGCACCAAAATATGAAGGTAGAGTTGGAGGATATACAAGAATAATAAAACTAGGCTCACGTAAAGGAGATAATGCTCAAATGGCTATATTACAATTAGTATAAGCTGTTTTGAGATTAGGAGGAATAATAATATGGAGATAATAAGATATATATTGTTAGGAATAGATGGAATATTATGCTTAGTTATTATTGCTTTAATGTTATTACAAGCCGGTAAAGGAGCTGGAAGTTCAATTATGGGTGGAGAGAGCAGTAGCGATAGTAGCGAAGGTTATTTAAGCCATAACAAAGATAGATCACGTGATGCGAGATTAAGAAGAGCAACATTAACATGTGGAATATTGTTTATGATAATAACATATGTTTTAGGCTTGCTATATATAGTATAATAAAATTGCCAAAATAATTTGGCTTTTTTATTTTTTTCTTGATTTCTAAAATGCAAAGGTATATAATTAAAAAGTAAAATATATTAATTTGGAGGCGCATTATGGAAAATGAGAATTGTTTAAATAAGGTTATGTTTGATGTTACAAAGGTAGGTAATATATTGCAGTTAATAATAATATCACTTTGTATGTTTTTAGTTCCTTTAACTGTACCTGCTATGTTAGATGCAGTATTTGGAGCAGAAAGTGTAATTGCAAATAATTCACAATTTGTAGTAGGTGCAATTGTAAATACTGCAATAATCGTAGCAGCTCTTAATGTTAAAGGTTGGAAAAATATAGTTGGGTTAGTTACATTGCCAAGTATATCAGCATTAACTAGTGGTTTGGTTTTAAATATTTCTTCAATATTTACGGTTTATATGATACCAGCTATATGGATAGGAAATTTTGCTATTATATATGCATTGAAATATTTATATGTAAATAGGAAGGTTAATTATGTGGTTTCTGTTTCAATTGGTATTCTTGCAAAAGTAGCTATTATATTTGTTGGCTTTAATATATTAACAATGTTAGTTTCAATGCCTGCTCCTGTTCAAACTGTATTATCAACAGCTATGGGAGTAAATCAGCTAATAACAGCCTTAATAGGTAGTGTTATAGGTTATATAACAGTGCAATTATTTTATAATAATAAACAGAATAATTAAAACATAGAAAAAATAGCGAATTAGAAATATTATTTTCCAATTCACTATTTTTTTGTGTTACTTTTTCAGCAGCCTCGAAAAACCTTCTGTTTTTTTGAACACAACCGCCTTATAGGCAAATTCGCCCAATGTTTTTAACATGTGTTGATACATTGTAATATGTGTATTTCAGTGATAAATGGCAGCTTACAAATGAGAATACGCAAAATTGACACTATACATACAAGAGTGCAGTGGATATGTATATGTTGTTATATTCATATTACAATAT
>CALYAQ010000139.1 GCA_944393615.1 uncultured Clostridia bacterium | reverse complement strand
TATTAATGAAGAGGGAAAAGTGAGTTTTGTTACTATTGATAATGAGCTTGTAAAAACTCATTATTTAAAAAATCGTTTTATGATTAAAGAAACCCCTTTTTATCTATATCTTATGACCCAGAAAAAGGCTAGATTAGAAGGTCTTGCGGGAGTGGGGGCAATTGAAAAAGTTCCTGACACAGAAACTAGACAAGATGTTTTCTTGTATGCATTAGATGATACTGAAACACCTGTAATAGGTCAATTCAATTTTGAAGAGTTTGACAATGTTACACATGTAACAGATAACATTTACTTAGCAGAAAAGTTTGGGGTTTTACTGGCACTAGAAGTTGGAATTAAACCTGACGAGAATGAAGTTGAATTAGAAAGTGAAGAAGAAGCTTTTATCAATAGTTATGTATAAAAATGCATAACTATTTTTGTACTTGAACAAAAATCTTATAAAACATAAGTGTTTTATAAGATTTTATATTTCGTTAACAAATTTGTTTAATTGGAAAAACATTATTAGTGTTACTACACGAATCAGTTATACAATAATACAATGCATTATTGGTAACTGCAATTGGAATATTATCAATACTGCTCATTCGTACAACTCTACTAGTTTCAAGAGGTTCCCACTTGGTAATAATACCGTTTTCTATGATGCTAATATCAGTAAGAAGTTCTCCGTTTATTCTGTTACCTTCTGAGGGGAATAAATTACACTTCAAAATCTTAATAGCGCTACACTTAGCTGATTTAGGTAAGAGAAGTATATAGTTAATTCCGTTTGAACTAATTCGTATAATTTGGCTTGTTAACTTTAATACAGTTGTAACTGTATTAATCGTAAATGGTTCAAAAATAATTGAATCGTTTGTAAGGGTTAAGACATTACAATTGTATTCTTGCCCTATTAATGGCATACTTTCACCAATCACAAAGTTGATTTGGTGTGAATAATTTGTTTCCATACAATAATATTATATACTAAATAGCTAAATTTATCAACTGTATTTTTATATCTTTTTAATATATACGTACATTTTATTAAGAAAAATATTAATTTTGTTATATGAATATTGATATGCAGACAAATTATTTTCTCTTTTTATATAATATTCTTTTGTATATTTTAAAAATAATTTAGTTAACCATATTTTTAAATAGATATTTTTTTGTTTTTTTTTCTTTTTTTTACAAATATAATGCATAAAAACTCCTTTCAAGCATAATCGTTCTATATAGAATATACCTAAATAGACCAATTGTCAATATGGCGTTTTTCTACTAGAATAACTTTAAGGAGATGAGAGCATGAATACTGGGATATATGAATTAAAAAATTATGGAGAGATTAAATTAAATATACAAGATGTAATGAAAAAGAAAAACATAACTAGAAACAAATTAGCAAAATTAACTGGTTGTACGTATAATGTGATTGAAAGATATTATACTTCGGAAATTGCAAGAGTTGATTTAGATGTGCTAGCAAGAATTTGTTATGTTTTAGAATGTAAAGTAACAGATGTACTAGAATATGTAAAATAGAAAAAATTCGTTTTTTGTTTTTTTTTCTAAAAACTATTGAAAAGTGTGTATTTTTATGGTAATATAGTATGGCATAATTAAAAAAGTTAAAAACTTTAGATATATTAACGTAAAAATTTGAAAGTAGGTGAAGGTAGTGAAAGAAGGAATACATCCAGAATATGTTGAGGCTGAAGTAAAATGTGCTTGTGGTAATACATTTA
Source organism: uncultured Clostridia bacterium (assembly GCA_944393615.1). Classification (GTDB taxonomy): domain Bacteria; phylum Bacillota; class Clostridia; order TANB77; family SIG350; genus CALYAQ01. The sequence goes on along the minus strand of CALYAQ010000139.1, from coordinate 11,405 downwards.
AAACACGTTCAACAAAAAAAGAATTAAAAGTTGAAACTTGTTCAAAATGTCACCCATTCTATAATGGAAAACATGATATGGGCGGAGCTAAGGGAAGCAGAGCAGAAGCATTTATGAAAAAATATGGTATTGATAAAAAATAGTATATGTAACAAATGATATGAAAGGATTCCCTTTTGTATCATTTTTGCAATTTAATGTATAAAGGGGGCTGCTATGTTTTTTGATAAACTAAAGGAAAAATTAAACAAAACCAAGGAAATGTTTGACGATAAAATAAATCATGTTATGAAAAATTTTCGTAAGGTTGACGAAAACTTACTAGATGAATTAGAAGAAATATTAATAATGTCAGATATTGGTGTTGATACAAGTGTTAGAATTATAAACAACTTAAGGGATAGGGTAAAACTTGAAAATGTGCAAGATGCTGATAGAGTAAAAGAAATATTAAAAGAGGAAATTGCAAAAATATTTAATGATGTAGATTCAAAATTAAATATATCAAATAGTTTATCAGTTATACTTGTAATTGGAGTAAATGGAGCAGGTAAAACAACGTCAATAGGTAAAATTGCAAATAATTTGCATAAGCAAGGTAAAAAAGTATTAGTTGTTGCTGCAGATACTTTTAGAGCCGCTGCGGTTGAACAGCTAGAAGTGTGGGCTACTAGAGCTAATGTGGATATAATTAAAAAGCCTGAAGGTTCTGACCCGGCTTCTGTTGTTTATGACGGAATAGAAAAAGCAAAATCAGAAGGCTATGATGTAATAATAGTGGATACAGCTGGAAGATTGCATAATAAAAAGGAATTAATGGACGAGCTTTATAAAATAAATAAAATTATTGATAGAGAGCTAGAAGGTGTTACAAAAGAAACGTTACTAGTATTAGACGGAACAACCGGACAAAATGCAATAAATCAAACAAAACTGTTTTCTGATACAGCACATGTTACAGGAATAGTACTTACTAAAATGGATGGTACAGCAAAAGGTGGATTTGTTGTGGGTATAGTATCTGAATTAAAAATACCAGTAAAATATATTGGAATTGGTGAGCAAATAGATGATATGCAACCATTTAATGCTCAAGAATTTGTTAAGGCAATATTATAGGAGGTTTGGAGTTATGGATGTTGTGTTATTTAAAAAGCATATAAAGTTACGTACAATAGTTATGATAATATTTGCAATATTAGTTACGATATTTGCAATATGTGGATATATTGGACTGAAAACTGAATATATGCAATATAAAGAGATTGGCGATAATTTTGTAAATGTATTTTGGACAGATTTAAAAACAAAAGCAGTGGTTATGGCGGTAGCGTTTGTATTTATATTTTTTGCAATATACATTACAAACATATTTATTAGAAAAGGTTTAAAAAAGATTTGTGATAAAGAACATGTTATGTATGTAAAAACACCTAATAAATCATTGGCTGTTATTATAGCTACAATAGGAAGCTATGTGTTTGCAAATAAAGTAACAGCAACTGTATTATCATTTTTAAATGCGACATGGTTTAATATATCAGATCCTATTTTTGGAAAGAATGTTTCGTATTTTATATTCCAAAGACCGCTACTAATGATGTTGGTTGAATCATTAAGCTCATTACTAATATTAGTAATTATATATACTTTAGCGTATTATATTATTTCAATTAGTATGTTAGCAACAAGAGGCATATCAAAAGAAACATTTAAAGAATCATCGTTTATTGGTCACAACTTTGTGAATATAGTATTATTTTTATTAGTTACTGCATGGGGGTTTTCTTTAAATGTTGAAGGGTTAGTGTTTTCTAGTTTTCTAGATAGGACAGTTAATGATACAACTACCTCACTAATTGGTGCAGGGTTTATTGATGTAAATATATCTAGATATGTTTATATGGCGTTACCATATATAACTATTGCATGTTCTTTAATTGCGGCAATATTCTTGCGTAGAAAACAATTAAAAAAGACAATTATAACATTAGCAATTATTCCAGCAGTATTAATACTACATGGTATTACGGTATTTGTAGTTGATACTTTTGTTGTATCGCCTAATGAATTAGAAATGGAAAAACAATACATAGCGTACAATATGGATTATACAAAACAAGGATATAACCTAAATGTTGATGAAAAAACTTATGATGTTTCAACTGATTTTACATTAAATGATGTAAAAGAAAATTCACAATTAGTTGATAACGCAAGAATATTAGACTATAAAGCTACATTAAAAGTGCTAAATCAATATCAAACTATAAAGGGATATTACACATTTAATGATGTCGATATTGCTGTTTATGATATTGAAGGAAAGCCTACGGCAGTATTTATAGCGGCAAGAGAATTAAATGAAAATCAATTAAAAGATAAAAGCTATGCATTAAAAAGATTTCAATATACACATGGTTATGGAATAGTAGTTACATCTGTTAATAGCATAGATGACAATGGGTATCCAAACTATATTGTTAAAGATATAACTGCTGATTTATCTAATAAAGGGTTAAATATATTGCAACCAAGAATATATTATGGAGAATTAATTAATGAACCTGTTGTTGTAAATGCAAATACTATAAAAGAATTTGATTATCCAACTGGCGAAACAGATGTAAAAGAGTATGAATACGAAGGCGACAGTGGAATTAAAATGTCACTAGGAAATAGAATTTTAATGGCAATAAAATATGCTGATCCTAAATTAATATATTCACAATATATTGATAATGACAGTAGTTTATTAATAAATAGAAATATTATACAAAGAGCACAAAAGGTAGCACCTTTCTTAGAATATGATAACGATCCATATTTAGTAATAACAGATGAAGGAAAATTAGTATGGGTAATAGATGCGTATACAACAACATCGTACTATCCATATTCACAAGTAACACAAGTTACTAAAAAATATTCAAATGGTGCAACTGGAAAATATTCATACAACTATATTAGAAATTCTGTAAAGGTATTAATTGATGCTTACGATGGGACTACTAAATTTTACGTGGTTGATAGGGACGACCCAATTGTAATGTCATATTATAAAATGTATCCAGGGTTATTTGAAGATTTAGATGCAGGTATACCAGACCAAATATGGGAACACATGCCTTATCCAGAATATTTATATAAAGTACAGGTTGAACAATTATTAAGTTATCATGTTAATAATGTGGAAATCTTTTATAGAAATGAAGATGTTTGGGAGATTGCAACCCATAATAATGGTACAAAAGAAGAGATAATGGAACCATATTATGGCTTAACTGTTTTAGATGGTAAATTGGAATTTGCTTTAATGCAACAATTTACACCTAATAATAGAAGTAATTTAATAGCTTGGGCTGCAACTAAATCAAGCAAAGACGAATATGGAAAAATGCAATTGTATAAATTTAATACAGATACAAATATATTAGGTACAATACAGTTTGATAACCAAATTGACCAAAATGCAGAAATCTCTAAAGATTTAAGTCTATGGAGTTCTGGAGGTTCGAGTATAATTAGAAGCATGACAATAGTGCCTATTAATAACTCGTTACTATATATTGAACCAATATATTTAGCAGCAATGAATGAATCACAGATACCGGCTATAAAGAAGATAATAGTTTCTAATGGTAAAGATTTAGCAATGGCTGATACTTTTAATCAAGCGTTAGAAAAACTATTAAGTGATGAAAGTATTGAAATAAATGTTGAGAATACTGATAAGATAGAAGATATTGTGGCAGCAATTATTCAAGCTAATGCTAATTTAAAACAATCTGCACAAAATTCTAATTGGGAAATGTATGGAATATATATGCAAAAGTTAGATAATCTTATAAAGCAATTAGAAAAGTTTGAATTAGAGCAAACACCAACAGAAGAATAAAATAAAAGCGTTAAAGTTTAAATATACTTTAATGCTTTTTTCGTTATATATTGCATATAAAATAGTTTTTCTTTCCTTTTCTAATAACAATAATCTTTTCTTCTAATGCGATAGTTTTATCAATTATCATACCTTCATCGTTAACAACATCACCATTTATTGATATTGCTCCAGAGTTAATAAATTCTCTTGCTTCTCTTTTAGAAGAACATATTTTATTATCTACTAAGATATTTACGATATTGCCAGGTGTTATTTCGAAACTAGGTACACCTTTTAGACCTATTAGTAAGTCTTTAACTGAAATATCCTTAATATTTCCTTTAAATAGACTTTCGCTAGTTTTAACAGCATTTTCAAATTCTTCAACACCATGCAAGTCAGTTATAATTTCTTTTGCTAATGTTTTTTGTGCTAATCTTAAATGTGGTGCTTCATTATGTTGTTTTTCTATATCTTCTATTTCTTCTTTTGATAAGAAAGTCAAACGTTTTAAATATTCTATTACCATTTCGTCTTCAGCGTTTAATAGGAATTGGTATAATTCATAAGAACTAGTTTTTTCTTTATCAATCCAAACTGCATTACCTTCACTTTTACCAAATTTATTACCTCTAGAATCAGTAATTAGTGGCATTGTAAAAGCATATATTTCATCTCCCGTAGTTTTTCTTGTTAATTCTATACCAGTAGTTATATTTCCCCATTGGTCAGAACCTGCAACTTGAAGGTCAACTCCTCTTGTTTCATGTAAATATTTAAAGTCTAATGCTTGTAATAACATATATGAAAATTCAGCATAAGAAATACCACTATCCATTTGTCTTTTAACTAAATCTTTATTTAACATATATGATACGTTTATGTATTTTCCGTAATCTCTTAAAAAATCTATAACTGTTAAATCTTTTACCCAATCATAGTTATTAACAACTTCATAAGGAAATATTTTTTGTACTTGTTCTTTTAATTTTTCAAAATTTCTTTGTACAACTTCTTTTTTAGATAATTCCCTTTCTGTTGAACCCCTAGGATCTCCAATTAGTCCAGTAGCACCACCAACTAAGATTATTGGTGTATGTCCAGCTTTTGCTAATCTTCTAGTTATTAAAAATGATGAGTAATGACCTAAATGTAGACTATCTGCTGTTGGGTCAGTACCAATATAGAAGGTCATTCCTCCTTTATTTAGTTTTTCTTCAAGTTCAGGGCTACTAATATCCTGTATTAGACCACGCCATTTTAAATCTTCATATACTGTCATGTTTTATCTTCCTTTCTAAATATTTGCAATTATTGTATACTTTTTTATGATTTTTGTCAACTTGAATTTTGAAAATGTTATAAAGAAAAAAGCTCCTTTATTTTTTTCCTTGATTATATCTAGGTAATAATATAATTGTTTGTTTTAAAATTTTCACAAATATGTTGTAATTGACTTGAAAAAAATGTACATTTAACATATAATATATAGCATAGAAACGGAGGACTTAAAAATGAGTGAAGAATTAAATAATAATGTTGAGGAACAAGACATTAATGAATTGATGAGAGTGAGAAGAGAAAAATTAAAAGAATTACAGGATGCAGGTAAGGATCCTTTTCATATAACTAAATACGATGTTAAAAATACAAGCAAACAGATTAAAGAAAATTATGAACAATTTGAAGGTAAAGATGTTGTGATTGCAGGTAGAATAATGGCAAAAAGAATAATGGGTAAAGCTTCATTTTGTCATATTCAAGACGGAGAAGGCAAAATTCAAAGTTATGTAAGTACAAATGATTTAGGGGAAGAAGCTTACAAAGAATTTAAAACAATGGATATAGGGGATATTGTTGGAATAGAAGGTTTTGTATTTAAAACTAAAACAGAAGAAATATCTGTACATGCTAAAAAAGTAGTATTACTATCAAAATCATTAAGACCACTACCGGAAAAATTCCATGGCTTAAAAGATACGGATTTAAGATATAGACAAAGATATGTTGATTTAATTATGAACCCTGAAGTAAAGGAAACTTTTGAAAAAAGAAGCAAAATAATAAAGGGGATAAGAAAGGTATTAGATAATAAAGAGTATTTAGAGGTTGATACTCCTATACTAAATGTTATAGCAGGTGGAGCGACAGCAAAACCGTTTATAACACATCATAATACGTTAGATATGGATTTATACTTAAGAATTGCAAACGAATTATACTTAAAAAGGTTAATCGTTGGTGGTTTCCCAAAAGTATATGAAATGGGTAGAATGTTTAGAAATGAAGGAATATCTATAAAGCACAATCCTGAATTTACTAATATTGAGCTATATTCAGCTTATGAAGATTATCATGACATGATGGATTTGACAGAAGAAATAATATCAACTGTTGCTAAAGAGGTGTGTGGCGATACTAAAATTTCTTATCAAGGAGTACAAATAGATTTAACACCTACATGGAAAAGAGTAACAATGATAGATGTTGTTAAAGAAGTAACAGGTATAGACTTTAACGATATAAAATCAGATGAAGAGGCTGTAAAAGTAGCAAATGATTTACATATAGAAATTGAGGGAGATGCCAATTGGGGTACAATACTAAATCTAGTATTCGAGGAAAAAGTAGAACAAACTTTAATACAACCAACTTTTGTATGTGATTATCCAGTAGAAGTATCACCACTTACAAAAAGAAAAGTGTCAGATCCTAGACTTACAGAAAGATTTGAATTGTTTATAGGTGCTAGAGAATATGCTAATGCTTATTCTGAATTAAACGACCCAATAGACCAAAAGGAAAGATTTTTAGACCAAGTAAGACAAAGAGAAAGCGGAAATGAAGAAGCAAATATGATGGATGATGATTTTGTTATGTCATTAGAATATGGTATGCCTCCAACAGGTGGACTAGGAATAGGTGTAGATAGATTAATAATGTTACTTACAGATTCTGCTTCAATTAGGGACGTATTGTTATTCCCAACAATGAGACCAATAGCCAAATAAATAAGATACAGGCTTAAGATTTAAATAAATTATATTGTATAAATGTGAAGGAGGATTTATGAAGGAAAGTTTGAGTGATTTCTTAAAAATAGCATATAAATACAATAGAGTTAGAGAATTAAAGGAGGCTTTTGAAGAATTTCCGGTAGAAGAAGAATGGCATAAAGGAAAACTAGAAAATGTACTAAAAGAGGAAAAAGAATTATACAAAAATAGTTATGAAATTGGAGATATTGTTTTTGTAAAAGAATATAGTTATTTTGATGGCCAAAAAGGAAAAATCATTTCTTTGTAATAATAGATAAAGACAATACAGCTGTTCCTATTGAAAATTTTGCAATGCTTATTTCATCTAATCTAGAAAAATTAAAATTTAAAGAAAATAAGTTTTTGAAAAAAGATAAATTAAATAATTTACAGAAGGATAGTATAGTAAAAACTGATGTTATATATAAAATATTAAATGAACAAATAATTTTTAAAATTGGTACAGTGGATTATGAAAAAGTAGAAGAATATAAAATTAGTTTTTATAATAGCATACAAGAAGAATTGTAGAATATGGTATATAGATATTATTTTAAAGTTAAAAAGAGGAGGAAAAGTAAATATATGAACGATTGGCTTTTACAAATGTTGGCATTATTGCCAGCAATAATTATTGGAATAAGTTTCCATGAATATGCTCATGCAAGAACTGCTATAAAACTAGGTGACCCAACCCCCAAAATGCAAGGAAGAGATACACTATCTCCACTTAGTCATATTGACCCTATTGGGTTTATCTGCTTATTAATTGCGCATTTTGGTTGGGGAAAACCTGTACAAATTGATCCAAGATATTTTAAGAACCCATTAAAAGATCAAATGATAGTATCATTAGCAGGGCCTGTAATGAATTTAATAATTGCATTTGTTTCATTAATTATTTGGAACGTATTAACTGTAACTGGCGTACTAACAGGGCTTTCGGATACAGCCGCAACTGCTATAAATATAATATTTCAATATATGGTTATAATTAATATTTCGCTATTTATATTTAACTTATTACCTTTACCAAATTTTGATGGTTCAAAAATATTGATGTATTTTGTACCCGACAAGTGGAAAATGCGTTTATTAAGTATTGAGAAATATGGCTTTATAATTTTTCTAATTATAGTTATAACTCCAATACCACAATATGTAATAACACCAATATTAAATGCAATTTTAACAGCAATGCAATATATAATTGCAATACCATTTAGCATATTTAGTTAATTGGTATATAACATATAAATATAGATATAAAGAGGAATAAAAAATGAAAGATATATTATGTTTAGGAATTGAAACTAGTTGTGATGAAACTTCTGTTTCTGTTGTTAAAAACGGAAGAGAAGTTTTTTCAAATATAATATCGTCACAAATAGAAATACATAAAAAATATGGAGGCGTAGTACCGGAAATAGCTTCACGTAATCATATTGAAAATATAAATGTTGTAATACAAGAAGCTCTAGAACAAGCAAATGTAACTTTTAAAGATATAGATGTTATATCAGTTACTTATGGTCCGGGTTTGGTCGGGGCGTTGCTAGTTGGTGTGTCTGTAGCAAAAGGGTTAGCGTATGCTTTAAAAAAACCATTGGTAGGTGTACATCACATACATGGTCATATTGCAGCAAACTATATAGCACATACACAATTAGAACCGCCATTTATATCATTAGTAATATCAGGTGGACATACTCACTTGGTAAATGTTAAAGGATATAATGAGTTTGAAATATTAGGTAAAACTAGGGATGACGCGGTAGGAGAAGCTTTCGATAAAATTGCTAGAGTAATTGGACTTGAATACCCAGGTGGACCAAAGGTAGATAAATTGGCAAAGCAAGGAGATATAACATATAAGTTCCCTAGAACATATTTTGACAATTTAGATTTTAGTTTTAGCGGAATAAAGACAGCAGTATTAAATACTGTAAATAACAGTAAAGATATAAAAGTGGAAGATGTATGCGTGTCTTTTGAAGAAGCGGTATCCGAAGTTTTGGTTACAAATAGTATTAAGGCACTACAACAAAATAATTGTGATAAATTAGTTTTGGCAGGTGGAGTAGCAGCGAATTCCTATATAAAAGAAAAATTAGAAAATGCATTAAATGAAAAAGGGTATAAACTATATTATCCTCCTAATGTATTATGTACAGATAACGCTGCAATGATTGCGTCAGCAGGTTACTATAAATATATATCGGGCAAGCAAGATACATTAGACTTAAATGCAATAGCGAATTTAAAAATTGGAGAAAGGTAGTATGAAAAATGGCAATATTTGCAATATCAGATTTACACTTATCATTTGGAAATAATAAACCAATGGATGTCTTTGGTGTAAATTGGGAGAACCACTATATAAAAATAGCAGATGATTGGAATAAAAAAGTAACAGATAATGATATTGTAATCTTAGCTGGAGATTTTTCATGGGCAACATATTTGCCTAATACAATTGAAGATTTTAATTATTTGAATAACTTAAAAGGAAGAAAAATTCTTCTAAAGGGTAATCATGATTATTGGTGGGAAACTGTAAATAAGATGAATAATTTTTTAAAGGAAAATAATTTTAAAAATATTGAATTCCTTTTTAATAACTGTATACAGTACAAAGATGTTAGCATTTGTGGAACACGAGGGTGGGCGAAAAGTACAGATCCTCAATATGATAATGATAAAATATTTGCACGTGAATATATGAGATTGGAATATTCTTTAAAACAAGCTAAAACTAATAATATAATAGCGGTATTACATTATCCACCAAACGAAAATGAAATAGAAATAATGAAAAAATATAATGTTAGTAAATGTATATATGGTCATTTACATGGAAATAATACAGATAATATATTTGAAAATATAAAAATAGGTAATATAAATGGTATAGAATATTATCTTACATCATGCGATTATTTGAATTTTAAGTTAGAAAAGATAGAATAAAACAATTGAAAATATTAAGTGTTTATGTTAAAATATAATATAGTGGGGGTAGATAGAATGGATAGAAAAGTTAAAGTTATTCAATATGGATGTGGAAAAATGTCGGTATACACTATGAGATATGTATATGAAAAAGGTGCTGAAATTGTAGGAGCGTTTGATATTAGCCAAGATATTATTGGAAAAGATATTGGACAAATAATGGGAACTGAAAATAAAGGTATTATTGTACAAAGTATAGACAACATAGAAGAAAAAATGAAGGCTTTAAATGCAGATATTTGTATAGTTACAACAATGAGTTTAATGGTAGATGTAAAAGATATATTATTAATATGTGCAAAATTAGGAATAAACGCAATATCTACATGTGAAGAAGCTATATATCCTTGGAACTCTACATTTACTACAACTTCAGAAATTGATAAAATTGCAAAAGAAAATAATTGTACAATATGCGGTAGTGGATACCAAGACATATTTTGGGGCAATTTAATTACAGTTTTAGGAGGAGCAACACATAAGATAACTAAAATAAAAGGAAGTTCTAGCTATAACGTAGAAGATTATGGAATTGCATTAGCAAAAGCTCATGGAGCAGGATTAACATTAGCAGAATTTGAAAAGCAAGTCGCATCAGCAGATAATATTTCTGATGAAGCAAGACAAGAATTGATAAATAAAGAGGAATTTTTACCTTCATATATGTGGAATGTTAATGGGTGGTTATGTTCAAAGTTAGGGTTACATGTAACTAATCAAACACAAAAATGTATTCCTCAAACTCATGAAACAGACCTAGATTCGAGTACACTGGGAATTACTGTAAAAGCAGGAGATGCAACAGGAATGTCAGCAGTAGTTACTACAACTACCCAAGAAGGTATTGTATTAGAAACAGAATGTATTGGCAAGGTATATGCACCAGAAGAATTTGATAAGAATGAATGGACTATTTACGGAGAACCTGATACTACTGTAGTTATATCAAAACCAGCAACAGTAGAATTAACTTGTGCAACTGTTGTAAATAGGATACCAGATGTTTTAAATGCAGAGGCAGGATATACAACAACAGAGAAAATGCCAATATTAGAATATAGAATAAAACCATTAAATGAATACGTAAAATAAGGGGTGTTAATATGAAACCACAGAAATTTTTAATATATGCAATAGGTTTGATGTTTGTTATGAATGTAATATTAAATTTATTTATAGTAGGTTTTTAAAAAAACATACATGAATTAGAAAAACAACCATATTTGAAGATGACCTTTATCTTCAATTTATGGTTGTTATATTTTTTATACAATAGGAAAGTCATACTTGAAAATGTACTTTGAGAGTTTATATAGTAAGCGATAAAACAAACTTAGTAAAATAACTTGCTAAAAAATGGTTGATAGTATATAATATATTCATGGGGAAATAAAAGAAAATTAAAATGAAAGGAAGTGTAATCAAAAATGAGAGCATTACCAATAGGTACAGATAATTTTAAACAAATAATAACT
>CALYAQ010000138.1 GCA_944393615.1 uncultured Clostridia bacterium | reverse complement strand
TGGAATTTTTTTATTTCATAACATGTCGTGTAACTGTATAACTTATATGGTCTCACGTGCATAGCACGTGGTTGTATGGCTCGAACGTCTTCGTTCGAGCTCATAATTAAATAGCAGACTATTTTAGAATAGTCTGCTATATGAATTGGAATTTATTTTATAAAGTCTCAATCCATTTGTCAATTTCATCGGTAGCTGTAACCAGTTTATTTTCTCTATGATCTTCTGTAAATACAATATTCATTTCCTTTTCAACAACTGACTCTCGACATAATTCTTTAATTTCCTTGAATGTGCGTCCAAGCCATCCTGCATTTGTTGCAAATGGTTTAATTATTTTTCCTGCTAAATCATATTGTGTTAAAAATGTTCTTATAGCAGGCGCTGGTCTATACCACCACACAGGAGTACCTAAAATTATTTCATCGTACTTGCTTAAATCAACATTTATTTCTTCTATTTTTGGTAAATAATTACTCGCTTCGCTATTATGTTCATCATTTACTACTGTATCATAATCTATTGAATATGGTACTACTGTTTTTATTTCTACAATGTTACAATTTAATTTTTTCCTAATCATCTCTGCTATTATTTTTGTGTTATTGGTATATGTAAAATATACAATCAATCTATTATTCATACACATTTTTCTCCTTCTATATTTAAATTGATTTTTCTATTTTAATCCAATATCCTCTAACCAAGTTTTTATATCTTCTTCATCTGCTCCACTTCTAAATCTATGGCCTTCTTGCCAATTTCCTGTTCCGGCCATTTCTTCAAGTAATTTACCACTATTTCCTAAGCTTGATGAGGTTGAAGTACAAAATGGAATAACAGTTTTTCCTGTAAAATCATTATTTTTTACAAAATTATCTACTGGCCACGCTGCAACACCCCACCATATCGGATAACCAATTAGTATTGTATCATACTCGGACCAGTTGTCAACTGTTGTTGTTTTTAGTTCAACATTTCTTTTACTCTCGTCATTATGTTCTACTGAAACACGGCTGTTATCATCATTCCAATCTAAATCATCATTTGTATATTTTTCTACTGGTTCTATCTCAAAAAGTGTTGCTTCTACATTTTGAGAAATTATCTCTGCCACATTTTTTGTATTATTTGTTGCTGAATAATATACAACCAAAACTTTCTTATCTGAATTAGAATTTTCATCTACTTTGTCATTATCTGTTATACTATTATTTTCTATATTACTTAAAGCATTATCATCTTCTACTTTTTCATTGGGAATATTTAAAAATAAACCTCCTCCTATCATTGCTATTGCTAAAATAATTAATATAAAGTTATTATTCATTTTTTATTTTCCTTTCTTAATTTTTATTACCAATTCTTTTTTTTGCATAATCTTGATTTTCTGTACAAGATTTTACCATACTATCAAGCCACTCAACCATACTTAATTCTATATTCCATATTTATTCCTCCCGTTGACAAATTTAATCTTTCTTTGTACAATCAGATTGTATAACTCGGGTGTAACACACGGTCAAGCGGTTTAAATAATTTTTAAAAATTTTTAGGAGATAGTAAATAAAATGTTATATTCAATGAAACAAGTTTGTGAAAAGACTGGTCTTACATATGACACTTTAAAGTTTTACTGTAACAAAGGTCTAGTTCCAAATGTAAAACGAGATAATAATAATTATAGAGTTTTTAATGATAAAGATATTGCTTGGATTACGAGTTTATCTTGTCTTAAAAATTGTGGTATGAGTATTTCAGAAATGAAAGAATATGTAGAACTATGCTTGCAAGGTCAATCTTCAATACCCAAAAGGCAAAAAATTTTAAAATTAAAACAACAAGCTTTAAAAAAACAAAAAGAAGAAATTCAAAAAAGTATTGATTATATTGATTGGAAACAAAATTTTTATAATGATGTATTAGCAGGAAAAACTAAATATTATAGTAATTTAACTTCAGAAAAAAAAGATGACTAGCATAGTCATCTTTTTTTATTTCATAGGAAAGTAATAAAAAATTAACAAACTATGTTGCCAAATACTTTCCGTATGAAACAACAAAAATTCCATATTTAAAGTCTAGCTTTGCTCGACATATGAAAATCAAAGATTTTTGATTTTCATTTTTGTTCCTTCAAATAATATTGTAATATGCACTATTTATCTACTATCTTTTTTGTAAAAACTTCATTTTTCAAAAATATCATATACGATATAAGCCATATTAAATCAGTAACTGCTGAAAATAATTTTGTATGATTAGTAAAAACACTATAAAATAATACAATAGTTTCTACAAAAATAAATAAAGCTGGAAAAACACATAAAATTTTACTATAAAAGTTATTCTTTCTGCCATTCCACAGTACAGCACCTAAAATGCCACATATAATAGCAGGTATCAAACTATAACGAAACCATCCAGTTATACTATTTAATGGCAAGTCTAACAATGAATCAAAAGGAGAATACCCCTTCCAATATAAACGAAAAGATTTATATATTGTAGTAATCAAGAACATTATAAAAATATATATTATAGAGTTTATGGTCGCACTTTTTCTTTTCTCACTTAATAATACAATAAGGGATGTGCTAAACATCCAAAAACCAAAAGTTTCTGAACTCCAATAAGAAAATGCCCATAAATCATTGTTAGGAAATTCGCAAAAGAATACCACAGATAACCCTGCTATTATACCCAATACCAATATTAGCAAATATGACTTAATGTTATCCTTAAATATAACTTTCATATTTTAATTTCCTTTCAGTTTATATTTTATTTGTGAAAATATAGTTATGTTTATCTTTCTGTTTGTTGTCAAACCTAAATTCATATATTTTACATGGTGTTTCTGATATTTTCCAACAATATAAGTTTTCAAATATAAATTTGGTAGTTCCTTTTATCAATGAAAGTTGATATAAGTTTAATCAAACGTGTCTTTTAACTTTTTGGATTCAGTTCATTTTTATACGCTCTTATATAATTTAATTATACTATTTATTTTCTATTTTTTCTTTTTTCTTTTAGCCTTTTTAATTGTTCATATAATTCTCCTAGATTTTCATCATCTTTATGCTTTTCAAAAAGCTCTTCAAACACAGAGATTGTATTATCTATTCTATTATCTTTCATCTCTATTGTCACCTCTTGTAATAGTTTTTATTTTTTCCATAAACTCGGTTTCTTCTCTTGAAGGATTCTCTTTTTCTTCTCTAATCATTCTACTTCTGTCTACATCTCGATATTTTTCTTCATCATATGCAAACACAAAATTTATTCCACATTCCTTCGCTTGACCTACTGCACAATCTACTTTAGTTCCATTCATAAATATATAATCAGCTAAAATTTTTCCGCCGAAAGTACCTTCTTTTATTTTTGATAAACATTTTTCAGCTCTTAGCATCGCCATTTCATCATATGGATGCCACATGTCAGAATACGGATCTTTAATGTGTAATCTTCTTGCATATTTTTTCATAAATTCTTCAGGATAATCATATAAAACACCTACACCTTCTGTAGTATATGGTGACAGCTGTCTTTTGTTATGGCTGATGTGTATATCAGTAATTCCCATTCCAACAATTTGATATGGACTTATATTAGAAAAGCCTAGACCATATTCTCCTTTTTTAATACAAGATGTTGCTTCCCCTTGATCTATAACACAACCTGAAAATGTACTTATCCCATCTTCTTTTTCCTTCCACTCTTTTGCTAAACTTTCGCTTGTAATAGTTCCTACACCAGAATTATTCATAAATGGATTTGATACATATAACTTAAAATCTACACCATTCAAAAATATAACTTTTACTCCATCAATTTCTTTCATTTCAATACCTGGAACACCATCTTCAACCATTTTCATTGCTTTTTCTGGTGTTAATAAAGCATTTACCATTTCATAATTATATTGCATAGGGACTTTTTCTTGTAATGTTCTATATGTAATAGGGTTTACTACATTTCCATTTTTAGATAATTCTTGTGCCAATTCTACCAATATCTCCGGTTCATTTATTTGAGCAAAAATATCTAATAGCTCTAAGGCATCTAATTCTTCTTCAGAAAATTTTTCACCTTGCAATGTAATTGGATTATTAACAAATTTACATAAATTATAAAAATGAACCATTCCCCAAACACTTGGATTACTTAATTCTATATTATGTGGGTCAAGATTGTAATCTAGTCCAAAGAATCTTCTACTTATTAATTGTTTTAACTTTTTAATATCTGTTTCTTTTGTTATTGCCTCATAATATAAAGCATTTCTTTTTTGATTATAGTTTTCTAAATCTTCTAAATTTTTAGGAAATTCTACTAATTCAGATTCCGTTCTTTTATTAGAATCCATTAAAGCAATTTGTAAAGTTTCTTTTTGCTCTTCTGTCAAACTTCTAAAATCAACATTTTTCATTAATTCTCTACATTTAATAAAAGATGTTAATTTATCTTTTAACCCAACAGCTGTATCTGGAAAATTTCCCTGCATAGTTTCATTAAACATTTTAAATTGTTGCATTAATTCTGGTTTTCTAGCAATTTCTGATAAAATTCCAGATGTAGGCTCCATATTGTACGATAAATTAGCATGTACAGCACCTATCCCAAACTCATTAACAATTTCCGGTTTGAAAATATACAAATTTGGTATTAAATCTATACTTATTTGGGGTCTATCTTCTAAAATTTTAGCTGAAGTATCTCCATATGCTATTCTTATTATTTCAACTAATTTTTTTTGAGATGGATTTTGAGCATAATCTAAAATAGTACTGCCCGGAACAGCCCTCATTATATCATCATTTAGAAGCATCTTTACAACTCTATTTATTGTTTCTATCCCTTGTTGTCTATATAAATAATCATAACTCCTGATTCCATCCATTGAGCTTAACCTTTCTAAATATTCTGTAAGTTCATTTTGCCCAGTAGTTCTAACAGTATGGTTATAAAAATTTCTTACTAAATATTCATTTCTTATACTATTTCTTATATTTTGCATGGTGTCTGGAATTAATGTAACTAATGATGGATCGAATTGCCCCATTTCCCAGATATAATCATCATTCCTAATATCTGTAACTTTTTCTTTCTCTATATATGATGTCCCTCCTAAAAAAACAATTCTTTCAATCGCTTTTTCAGGTTTTTCAAAATTTCTTATATTAAATCCTTTAGGTAATAGTTCAGGGAAGATTTGTCGTTTTAATTTGTTTGGCATTCTATCGAATAGTAATGGGTTTCCATTAACAAATCGTAACATTACGTCATCAGAAACCTCTGAATCAAAGTCATGACTTATTAATAATAATTTGAGTTGTGTTTCAGCTGATAAATTTTGAATATCAAAATTCGCAACTTTATTTCGTCTTATCTTCCCTTCTCGAACTCTTAAATCTTCTTCCATTGCTAAAGTAACTATAACATCTCCAGAAAATTGGTCTAAATATTTTTTCAGTTTATAAAAAGAACCATATCTTTTTGAATCTCTAGACCCAAAATTTATACCGCCAGGAACAACATCCATATATTCAATATCGTCAGTTAGTAATTTCATTTGTAATTCTTTACTTAAATACTTTATAAATTCTTTTTTGCCTTCAAGTTTTTCATTATATATTAAATTATATATACCATTTACGTCCCCTCCACTCTCATAATATGTTATTAATTCTGGATTTTCATTAAAGACTTGATTTAAAACTATGATATCATAAAATCTACTTAATAATTGTGGAGCTTGTTTTAATATTTTTTTTGCATATCCTACTGGAATACTATTTATAAGTTCTTCATCTTCCCCAACCACAATATTTATTACATCTTCATCTTGTTTTAAATAATCTGGTAATGAATAATATCTATTTGCTTTTCCTGGATTCATTCCTCTTAAATAAAGTGATTTTCGCATTCTTTGCAGAAAATTTAATTCTTTTTTTACTAAACCCTTCTCTTCCATATTTTTCTCCTTTGTTCTAATGATTCTTAGAGTTCTTTCGACTCCGTATAATATTTCATATTTGTATATTATCTTTTTAAATAATTCTTCGCAAATTGAATGATTATATACTTCTTCATAATCTGAACTTATAGCAAATTCAATAATACTTAAAGTGTGTATATATATCAATAATGTAAAATAGAATTTTAATTTTAATAAATAAATTATTTATAAAATTTTCCTTTTTAGTTCCAATTTATATCCAGTTTTACTGCTTTATTGCCATTTCTAATGATAATATTATATACAATTTAATAATATTATTGCTCTCTTCATTTTAAATTTAGCATATTCTATAGTAATATTCAATATTTTTTGAAAAACATCTCTAGATAAAAATGAATTGTAAAATTGTCTACTTATCAGGATCTTATACAAAAAGGTCCAGGGACATAATATAATCAAGCCAAGATTTTGATACACACCTTCTCCATTTCAGTATCACAATGGATAGCATACACTTCTCTCGTTTCTTTTACCCAATTATTCATTGTCATTATCTAATGTTATTCTACCATATTTTCTGCATAATCAAAAAACTAATTGTCAATCTTTCTAATTTTTTAACTCATCTTTATTCAATTAACTTTTGACGGTACTAACATCATAAAATTATCCCCCTAGTATAGATTCCTTGAATGTTATAGAGCAGATAATTTATCATTATCTGCTCTATAGCTTGTAATTTTCGTTATAGATTTTTAGTTTCTTCCCATTCTGATTTATGCTTTTTTCACCATAAATGGAAAAGAGTATCATTTAGTGATCTAGTAAATTTAATAAAAGGAACATGCGCAAAATCGCCCGCTGAAATTCTTACAAATGGATCAAATAAATAATTTGCATATCCTAAATGTAAAAAAAGAAAATATAATTCCCTGTTTATCGCTTGTCCATATTTCTCCATTATAGTTTACTGCAACAAAGCTAGGAGTAAATTCTCCTGTTACTTCTCTAACATCTTTTAACTGATCAAAAAGATAATCGATTTTTTGATTGACTAGAAGTTGAGCTTTATCAAACATAACTGGTTCAGAATCTTTAGAGTAATCAATTCTTTTTTGAAAATAAAATTGGTCCATATAACTTCTTTCGAATCTTTTGTAGCTATACATCTATTAAATACTTCTAAAACATTCCTTTCGTTTAATTCTTGTGGTTTAAATTGATTTGCTCTTTCTTTTGCTTTAGCCAAGAAATCTTTATTTACCTTATCAAATATTCCAATAAACAAAATCTCCTTTATAAAAACTCTTGATATTCATACAGTTAGTCTATTTATATCATAATTCTTTACTTTTATTACATAAAGTATTTTAGAAAATGCCTTTGTTATATCTTAATTGACCATAAATCATAAAAATCAAACCAATTACGATGCCAATAACTGTAATATACCATATAGCTTCATTATTAAAAATCATTTGTAATATCGCAGTTATAGTCACACATATTCCAATTATTGAAGTTCCTATTCCCATTACTTTACCATATTCTTTTGCATTTTCTTTTGTGATTTTTAATCTATTATACCAATGAATTGTTGAGATATCGCCTTTTAAATTAAAAATACCCAGAATAGTAATATAGATACCTAGAATCAATAAAAAAACATACTCCATAATTTTATTTCTCCTCTATACATTATTATTTATTTTTATCTTTTTTAAATTTTTCGTAGATAGCTAACTGTGAAAATATAGCGCAAAACAAACTTGGAACTACAGCATATCCCGCATTTACTTGTCCTTTATTAAATAATACATATCCTGCACCTATAAAAGTTACAATCATAAATACGAATGTTAAAACTCTAAATATTTTTTCTCTATTCATGATATTACTTACCTCCTCAACAACTTACTATTTTATTTTAACATATATATCATACAAACAGGTAATTATTAGCTAACTATATGCTCTATGTTTTGTAATCTATATAACTATTTCAATAAAGATTTTTGTATCCATTCATTTATCTGCTTCTTTGAAACTTCAATTCCATTTTTTATAGGATATACTAAATCTATCTTTGAAACTATTTTATTTCCTTCAAGTGCTTTTTCAAAATCACTCCAAGTATTTCTCAAGTTTCCACCATTACAAACAAATAAATATATGTTTTTGTTTGTTATTTTATTTTCTGACAAAAAGGTATTTATCGAAGGTGCATACGTACCAAACCAACAAGGAGAACCAATTATAATGTTATCGTATTGAGATAAATCAACATGATATTCTTCAAGCTCAGGTTTTTTTGTCATATATACTTGCATTCCACCCCATATAAATCTAAATAAATTTTTAGTTATTTTTTCTTTTTTGGGAACTAATTTTAAAACATCTGCTTCAATAACATTTTTCATACCATTTACTAATTCCTCTGTATTTCCTTCATAAGAATAATAAACAATTAAATTTTTCATATATTTTTCAACTCCTCATTTATAAATTCCTCAATACTGTTAATCAGAGTTTTTAATTTTAGAATCTCGGCACCACCAATTATGTGATAAAAATTCTTTGTTCCAGCTTTTTCAATAGAAACTAAATTTTCATTTCTTAATAACTTTAAATGATGTGATACAGCAGGCCTTGATAAGTTTACTTGCTTTGCAATGTCCTCAACCCTTATTCCTCCTTTTGTGCAATTATCTAAAAGCACAATCAAAATTTTTTGCCTATTCTCATCGCAAATTGCATTTAAAATTTTACTAGATGCCAAGAGTTCTTCTTTTATTCTATTTATTTGCTCATCATGTCTTGAATTCATACAATTACTTCCTTCCGTTTAACAGTTTAAACAAATTATATAATAAAGATTTTTTGTTTTCACTATTAAGAAAGCAATTAGAACGAATGTATTAATATTTACCAATTTAATCTAAGTAAATTGAGAAAACTATGCTCTAAATAATGCAACTAAAATATAGTCTTTTCAACCACACACTAATTATTCCAACCATTACAAATATCTATCCATTCTGTGTAGTTAGAATACCTCTCTAATTGTTCAATATTTACTTTAATAGTAGTATGTTCGTCACCACCACCTGTATAAATTATATCAAACCTTTTTAAAGATATATCTAAATATACTCTAACTCCTTCATTAAGAGCAAATGGACAAATACCACCCGGTGTATGACCTGTTATCCTTTCTACCTCATTAAATGGAATCATCTTAGCTTTTGTTTTAAAATATGCTTTATATTTGCTATTATCTATTTTAGAATCTCCACTTGAAACAATAACTATTGGATTATCATATACTACAAATGACATTGTTTTTGCAATTTGCTTTGGTTCACATCCTAATAATTTTGCAGCATGGATAACAGTATCGGAAATTTCCTCACTATGCAAAATTAGTTCTTCAATATTGTTCTTTTTAAATAACTCTTTTATATTTTCTACTGACACATTACTTCACCCTCACCTATTTTTTACATAATTATTTTTCTAACTAAATTCTGATTTATTATATTATATCATAAATAAACTAATCGTTCTGCTTATCCTTCTACCTCGATTCAATAATATATGTAATTGCTGTTTATTAAACCGAAAATTTTTCATAAGCATAAAACATACATTTCCAAATTATTACCCCGGTAAGCACAAAAAAACTTTGAATCTTTTTTGACTCAAAGTTCACTTGCTCCCTACTGTAACGCCTGATATATATTCTAAATGTTGACCCACTTATAACATTAAAATATCATAAAAGTATATATTCTACTCCGTTGCGGGAATCATACACTCCAAGGCGTATTTTAATTCAATTTTTTTAAAAAACTAATCGTCATAATAAAAAGCATAACTTTCTTCCATATGGAGTGGAACTTTAAAATATTTTTTTATTCTTTTAATCATATGTTTAATGTTCTTTGCTTTTTTGCTATTTACTACAATAATTTTTCATATCTTGCATCATCATATTTATTTGAACTTTTTTATTCTAGGATCTTCTCAATTTTTATTCCCTCTTTGGTATCTTTTAGTCTGATTCCTTTTTGCTCTAACTGTTCTCTAATTTTATCTGCTTTCTCCCATTCCTTATTTTGTCTAGCAATTTCTCTTTCAGATATCAATTGTTTTATTTCTATATCTAAGCTTTGTTCTAATTTGTCTTCTTCTTTGTTTTCTCTTTCTAATATCTTATCTATTGAAATATCAAGTCCCATAATTTCATCCATTTCGCCAATTAAATCTGCATACTTTTTTGATTTATTTTGTTTTCTTGCTATTTCCCATATTATACTTAAAGCTTTCGGTGAATCCAAATCATTACTCATAGCATCTAAAAAACTCTTCCTATAATCCTCAATTTCTTTGTCACTTACATCCTCATTTGAAGTTGAATGAACCTTAACTAAATTTCTTAATCTCTCTAATCCTTTTTTTGCCCCAATTAATCCAACAAAAGTAAAATTCAAAGTGTTTCTGTAATTTGAGTTTAAGCAAAAATATCTATAATCTAATGCATCAAATCCCCTTTCTTCCAATTCCGAAATTGTATAAACATTTCCTAGACTTTTTGACATTTTACCATTGTCTACTAATAGAAATTCTCCGTGCATCCAATAATTTGCAGGAATCTTACCATTATTTCCTATTGATTGTGCTATTTCATTCTCATGATGTATAGGAATATGATCAACTCCTCCTGTATGTATATCAAATTGTTCTCCCAAATATTTTTTGCTCATAGCAGAACATTCAATGTGCCATCCAGGATAACATCTTCCCCACGGACTGTCCCATTGCATTATATGATTTTCAGGAGCTTTCTTCCATAACGCAAAGTCAAACGGATTCTTTTTTTCTTCATCTACAGTTATTCTTGCTCCAGCTTTTTCCCCTGCAAGATTTTTCCCTGAAAGAATCCCATATGACGGTAACTTACTAATATCAAAGTATAAACCGCTACTAGTTTCATAGGCATATCCGTTGTTGACTATTTGTTGAACATATTCAATCATTTCAGGTATATGCTCTGTTGCTTTCGCAATAATATCGGGTTTTCTTATATTTAATTTTTCTATATCCTTAAAAAAAGCTTTAGCATAAAAGTCCGCAATTTCATATGGTGATTTTTTCTCTCGTTCTGATGCTTTTTGCATCTTATCCTCGCCATCATCAGCATCCGAGACTAAGTGCCCTACATCAGTTATATTCATAACATGTTTCAAATTATATCCATTTTTTCTAATTGTCTTAGCTAATATATCCATAAATATATACGTTCTCAAGTTTCCTATATGAGCATAATTATATACTGTGGGACCACAAGAATACATTCTTACCTCATTTTTATCTATTGGTTTAAATTCTTCTTCTTTCTTTGATAGTGTATTATAAAATTTCATAATTCCACTCCTTGTCATTTTTATAATATAATTAACTGCACCGTCGTGTGTATTATATTATATTTTACATAATTTGTAAACTATTTTTATCTTTTTTAGCCTAAATAATTTACTATAACTATCAGATTAAAATGCGGATAATTTTTTAATTACTCATTTTTCTCATTTCATAAAAAACAACAAAAAATTCACGTACTATGTTACTAAAATTTTCCGTATAAAACAATGAAGATTTCATATTTAAAGCCGGCCTGACTCAATATATAAAAGTCAAAAACCTTTAATTTTTAGATTTTCATTTTTGTTATAATATATTTTAAATCTTCTATTGCTTTATCTATATTCATCATTCCATTTCCAATAGGATAGTAAACAGGATATACATTATAGCTTTTTCCTGCAATATCTCTTGAAAAACTTTGCTTTCTACATTGCGATACTGATATCTTTTTATTTAATACAATAGAACTAACTTGGTTACCAAGCGTTATAATTATCTTAGGATTAATTATTTCAATTTCCTTACATAATAAATCAAGATATTGAATATAAACTGAATTGGGTAGCACTCTCGCATCCACTTGCGTACATTTTCCAAGATTAGTTATAAAATATTTATGTCGTTCTACATCGTCGTATACTAAATCAGCAAATTTTTCATTCCAATCTTGTGACTTTTTTCTTTGAATTTCTTCATATATTTTTTCATCTAATAACCCAATTCTATAAAACAATTTCCATATATTTTTAGTCCCTATCCACGGAGACCTTCTCCCCTTCCAGTTTGGATTTGATGCAATATTCTTTCCGGTAGGATTCATAAAAACAAAGAAAAAATCAGGATTACAAGTACATCCCCCATTATATATAGATTTTAGTTCCTTTGCTCCGTACTGTACTTGCAATTTATCATACTCAGAATTTAAATCACTTATTTGCATAACTACTATTCCCACCTTTACTTTTTTAATGATAAATCATAATTATTGTCTATTAGCTCATATATTTTCACCGTCTCTACACTATTATTAAGCTTTATTATAATTCTGATATTTTTATTATTTATTATATTTTCCTTTTGATATCTTAAATCTATAATATTTTTCAATTAATTTTCTAGTACTCTCATATAGATTTCCATATGTAATATTTTCTATTTTAAAATTTATTTACTTATGCCTGCTATTTATTCTAATACTAGTGCTTTTTTAGGGCAAAAGTTTGAACACTTACCACAGCTTATGCATTTATCATAATCTATTTTAGGTGCTTCAAAGCCTTCTTGAGTTAATGCTCCAACAGGGCAAACATTTACAGCCGGACATTTGTGATTTTGTGGGCAATTTTCTATTATTATTCTTGATTTTTTATCCATACATTCATCTCCTCTCTATATCTACGGTAGACATAGCATGCACGGGAACGGAGTTTTTGTCTATATATTTTTAATGCTATTTTTCGCCTTATAATTATATAAACAAAAGCTCCATCCCCGTGCCTATCCTCGTATCTACTCAACAGAACCTGCTATAAATTTATCAAACATATACATTTCTATGCTAGTTATTTTCTTTTCATTATTATCATTATAACCATATTTAACAATAGTCTTATACCCAAGTCCATTATATTCAATTAATCCTGTTTCCTCATACCAACTAATATTAAATATAGGTTCCTTAAAACTTTCTACTCTATTTATATCAATAGAAAGCATAACACAATATAATGTCGCTAAAATAATTAAAATAGATAAGATTATCTTTAATGTTTTCTTGCAAAATTTAGCTACTAATAGCATCGCTATTATCAATAAAATAAAAATTCCTATCATATATTTTCCCCCCTTAAATTACCGCTTGTTTATGCTATTATATAATAATTATCAAGCTTATTTATTTTTTAATATCATTTAATGTCATTTCTGGAACGCCAATATATACATCTCTATTTTCATCTAAAGTATTACATTTTATTATTGTATAATCTTCATAATGGTATTCAATACTTCCACCATCATCATAAGAAACTGCATCTGGCAAATCAAAATTTGCTTTTGATATTATTTCTTCCATTGTTATTTTATTATTTAAAAGCGCATCTCTTAAATCATATTCTTTGCCATTAATATTTATTTTAACATCCCCTGCAAAAGAAAATATATTGTATGAATACTTATCTGTTTCATCGTCAGAAATTATAGTTTTAATTTCTAAATCTTTTCTTTCATTAAATACTATTTCAAAATCTTTAACTTCAATACTTATTGCATCTATTTTTGCAGGATATGTTTCCATTATATTACCATTATACGTTACCTTTACAATCGTTCCTACCATATAAATAGCATCATTATATTTCCCTAATCCTATCAAAATTTTATCTGACGATTTTCTTTCTTGTGAACCTTTTGCTGGCTCTACTATTATATATTCGGACTTTGATTCTATTACCTTTGCAAGAAAACTACTTGTATTAGTTTCTATTGCATTAAATAATATATATACATCATCACATAATAAAACCATAGTCTTTTCATCTACATAGTCTATTGCAGCATTTAATAATTTTTCTGTATTTGTTTCGCCATTTAAATTTGGCACATATTCTTCTCCAATTAATCTATTTATAACGGCTGTAGGCTCACCACTTGACGCATAATCTATAACTGCAAAAGATTTACCATATAAAACTCCATTATACGAAACTAATTCTGTTGTAGATGTAAGTTTATCTGTTAAATTAGCATCTTTTAATTTAGTTCTATTTGTTTCTTTATTCTTTTCTATATTTTTGTTATATACACAAATACTAATATCTGGATATTCGTTGTTATTTGCTTGTAACATTACATATATATAATCATCTTTAATTTTCTTTATTAAATCATAATTAAAACGAGAATAAATATTTGTAGTTATTTTTCTATTCTCTTCATTTGCAAATTCATCCTTTGTATTATCTTTTATTACAGTAAATTCGTTTGTTTCTTTGTTATATTCTACTGTTGTTAAAATTTCATCTCCCTCGATTGTATATGTAACGATTTCTACTTTGTCTGATATCGCATTTTTATTGTATTTATTTGTATTATCTAAGAAGTCATCTAATAAATTTATATTAAGAATATTCTCCATTTTAATATATACTTTTTCTTTTGAAGTTGTCTGTGCAAGTCCACTATTATAATCCTCTAGATTATTATATATTTCCATTCCTAATATTTTAATTCCAATACCATCTCTATACCCAGTTTCTGAATTATGATCTAATTGATGATATTTTGTTATTGAATATAGCAATGCTTTATACTCTACACTACCTCCATCTTTTAAATGTAATGGAATAGGAATTAATAAAACCATTGCTAATATTATAATTAGTATTACTAAATTTTTCTTTTTCATGCAATCACCCTTCACTTTATTATTTAGATGATTTTTGCTTTATACTTAGTTAGTATCTTTTCTAATAATTTTAGTCATTAGAAACATGTCTAATTCGCTTAATTTCATGTTAGCTCTCTAGTCTGCAATACCACTAAATAGCAACCTCATACATTTTCATCTAACATATTAGACACTCGTAAAATAAAAAAGTTCCACTATGTCTTGTCATTTGTCACATTTCCATCGCCAAACACGGGTATTGTTTCTCCTAGGTAAGTAGGTTTTGGTTTAAAAATACATTGTACAAAATCTTTATTTCTAGCTAATATTTCTCGTAATTCTCTATACAAAGCACCAACATATTGTCTCGAGTCTGATGAAACTCCGTACGCTTTTAATCCCAATTCATTTGCTATATATATATAGCTCTATACAAATGATATTCTTGAGTAACTATAACTACACTTTCTGCCTTAAAAATTTCCTTAGCTCTATATATACTCTCATATGTAGAAAAACCTGCATGATCCATAAATACATCTTCTGACGGCACACCTTGATTTATAGCATAGTCTTTCATCACATTAACTTCATCATGTTCTATTCTTCCATGATCACCCGTCATGATTATTTTTGGCGCGACATTATTTTTATACAAATCTATGCCAACTTGTAATCTATATTCAAGCATTGGACTTGGCTTGTCTCCCCAAATCCCCGCGCCTAAAACAATTATGCAATCAATATTATCTAAATTTAAATATTGCTCGCTTATTAATATTTGATTTTTAGTAGAAGCTTTTACATGCCAATTTACAAAAAAAATTATTGTGATTATAGCTAAAAAAATTATTCCAAGTATTAACAGTACTTTTTTTAATATTCTAAAATTTCCCATAAAATTCACTCCAATAGTTTAATGTTTATTCGTCTTTTCCGTTTCTCGACTGTTATCAATGAGATTAGAGCATATTGACACATATTTTTCTCTCTCATAAAAATTTTACTCATGATATACTGACTTTCAATATTTACTAACAGGCATGATATCATAAATCTAGCAAATTATAAAGTTTTTATTATTTGTATAAACCATTTATTTATGTTATTATTATAGAAATACATAATTCAAGGAGATTTATATGCGTTTTAAAAGAATTTATATAGAAATAACTAATGTATGTAATTTAAGTTGTAAATTTTGTAAACCACATACACGTAAAAATAGATTCATGGAAGTACAAGAATTTGAAACAATCTTAAATAAAATTTCTTCATATACTTCATATATTTACCTTCATGTGAAAGGAGAACCTCTACTACATCCAGAAGTTGACCGACTAATTAAAATCGCTTATGAGAAGGGCTTTAAAGTTAATTTGACTACAAATGCAACATTACTTTCAGAGCACTTAGAAATAACAAAATATCTAAGGCAAATTAATATTTCTTTTCATGCAACAAATGATGTTGAAATTTTAAAACTATCAAAAAAAATAACAGATTGTATTGTTAATTATAGAATTTGGAATCTAAACGAAAACTCAGATGCTTTGAAATTAATAAAAAAAGAATTTTCAATCACTGAAGATATAACTTTCGATACTTCATCTAATTATACTTTAGGCCCGAATATATTTTTATCAACAGCTTCTAAATTCAAGTGGCCAACAGTCCATGATGCTAACTCATCAGATGGATATTGCCATGCACTAAAAGACCAAATTGCAATATTAGTTGATGGTACTGTTATTCCATGTTGTTTAGACAACAACGGAGATATTAATTTAGGGAATATTTTTAATGAATCGCTCGAAGATATTTTAAGTAAAGAAAGAACTATAAAAATTTTGAAAAATTTCAAAAATCGAGTTGCAGTTGAAGCGCTGTGCAAAAAATGCACATATAAAAATAGATTTTAAAAAATTTTTATGCCAATGGGAACAGATAAAATTGACACCATTTTTTCTATTTTTTCTTAACTGAAAATCCAAATTTTCCAAGTCTATCTCCTAATGTATAATATTGTCCGTGAGAATATGCAATTAAGTCACTTTTTTCCAAACAAAATTTACCATTTTTGTCAATATATTTTTCATCAACATCTACGCATAACACTTTAGCTATTATCATATGATGTGACCCAAGTTCTTTAATTTCTTCAACCTTGCATTCAATATTTACTGGACTTTCTTTTATAAGTGGGCATTCAACTTCATTTGCCCTTTCTTTGGTTAATTTTAAAGTTTTAAATTTATCTACATTTCGACCACTTTTTACACCCGAAAAATCTGTTGCATATGCCAAATCTTTAGTTGTTAAGTTTATAACAAACTCCTTCTTATTTTTTATTATTTGATATGAATAGCGCTCTGGTCTAATAGATATATAAAGCATTGGTGGATCCGTACAAATCGTGCCAGTCCATGCAACTGTTATTATATTAGAATTTTCAAAATCGCCAATGCTTACCATTACTGCTGGCAGCGGATATAGCATTGTTCCTGGCTTCCATTTTAATTTTCCCATAAAAACCTCCATTTTTAAGCATAAAAAAATAGCATTTTTTAACGCTACTTTTCATCGATACCAACAAAGTAGTTATTTACAACTTTTGGCTCTCATAACGACTGGTACAAGTATCAATCAAGTTGCATATAGATTACCAGATTATTTGATAAAAATCAATAAATACGCAAAAAAAAGTTGGTGTGAAGCAACTTTACTGCCACATCACCCCAACTATTGACAAAGAGCCCTATTGACAAAGAACCCCGACTTTAGGCACAAAAAAAGCAGCATTTTTCAATGCTACTTTTCATTGGTGGGCAGGGGTGGATGTGAACCACCCTTTTTTTAAACCCTTGCTACAAGTGTCTTTCCAAGCTTTCGATTTTTCGATATCCCCGAAAATATCCCCGCTTTTAGAATATCCCCAAGCATTATTTTATATCCCACATTTTATCAACGTACATCTCATAATTTTTTCCTAAAGTATATTTACAATCTCTTTAGTTCTGAATTTAATTTATCATTATAATAGTATATTGTCAATATCTTATACACTTGATCCCATAGCCATTTGATTACTCATTTGCATCAATTTCATAATTTCATTTATTTTATCAAGCATCATTACATTTGTTTCATTTATTTGTTGTTCATTTGGCTTTTCTTTTTTCTCATTTGTTTTAAACATTACTTCATTCATAATATCTTCATCTGTTAAGTGTATGTAATATTTATGAGTTGTTGTTATTTCCTTATGTCCCATTAGTACCTTTAGAACACTTTCTTTAACCCCTAGTTTTGCCATTAAACTTGCAAAGCTATGCCTTAATCCATAAGGTGTTATGTGTGGTAATTTCCATTTAGCAGTAAACTCTGGCATTTTATTAGTTAATATTTCTGATGTATAAGGTTCTCTGTTTCTATTTAAGAATACATATCCATCTTCTCTAAAATATTTTCCTAACCTCTTTTTTTCTTTCTCTTTAAATTCTCTAAGAACTTTATCATACTCCTTTCGAAGTGGTAATGTTCTATATGCCTCTTTGGATTTAAGTTCATCATCTATTTTTTTACCACCTATTATTTTATGGTTTTCATCATAAACTTTTACTACCTTTACAGCATTATCAATTTTTATCATTGTCAACTCATCTTCGCTTTCAGCAAATTTAATTCTATTCCATTTTAAACCACAACCTTCTTCTGGTCTTAAACCTAATGCCAAGTTAATATAAAATAGCATAGCAATTACTCTACCATCTCTTTCACAAGCACTTCTAAATTGTTCTTGTTGTTTTTCATTATAAAAATCAATTTCTACTTTATTCGCTTCAGGCAATTCTATATCTCTTGCAAAGTTTTCTTGAATATATCCTTTCTTTTTGGAATAATCTAAAATTTGAGCTAATGCACTTCTTAATCCTTTCAAAGTTTTAAATCCTAAATCAACTTTAGAATCAAATATTTTTTGAACAATTTCTAATGTAAGTTTATTAACTTTGTATTTTTCAAAGAAAACATTTAAATAACCGTGTGTCATACTTCGATAATACTCAAAAGTATTCATACTTATACCTCTGTTGTTTTCATTTTTATTAGTCTTTGCCAAAAGAAGATTTAACCATTCTTTTGAAACAGAAGTAAAATTCAAATTATTTTTTGTTTCGGCTACAATATCAGCTGAAACACTTTTTTCTAATTTCATCAGCTCTTTATTTGTTTCTGGTGAGAAAACAATTTTGTCTTCATCTCCTCTTAATTTCTTGTAGTATTTTTCATTTGCTTCCTTATATACCTTTTCTATTGCCTTATCTGGAGATGTAGAGCTATACTTTTGGATTCTATCTTTTGTTCCATCTTTATATACTAATTTAAGAGATGCTCTAAAACCATCTCTATATGGTATAACTGTTACTTTAAACTGTTTGCTATTTTCATCTAATAAATCAAGTTTCATTTGTATCCCTCCATAATAAAATACTTTTCTATTTTTCGGCATATCCTGTATGAGTATCTATCCAGAATTGAATTTTAGATTTTATTATTAAAGTTTTGCCCTTCAAGAAAATTGCAGGAAACTTGTGCATTTTGGTTATTCTTAACATTGTATTTCTTCCTACATTAAATAATTTGGCACATTCCTCAACTGATATAAATAATCTTTCATCCATTCTTTTACCTCCTTCATCTCGAAGTGGATATCCTATGTCTAAATAATATTCACTTCGTAAAAATTACACAAAGGTGCAAAATTTTATATAACTTTACACCTTTGACTTTTTGAATTTATCTAATTAAAATTGAAATCTTACTTATGACTACACATATATGCCTTTTAATAAAAAAGACATAAATCTGTAGTCATAGCTTTTAAAAAAATCTCGAAATTAAAGCTGGTGTAGCAAACACCACATAGGTCGAATCTTTATCATTCGCCTCCCCCCATTCAGACGGGCTTTATTTTTTGAAGTATCATTATTTTCCCAATATGATCATCGCCTACAACATTGCAATTTGTTGTTTTCTATTTAATATATTCCTTTGTATGTGTCACTCATACGGAAGTTCTCTTGGCTTTCCTCTCCTCAAGGCATATTGGTAACGTACCTTAATTTCTACTATTAACTTTTCAATGTTCAAACGAAAGGCAAATTTTGTAAACCTTATATTTACCCCTCTATATTAAGTACATCAATTCAACTATTAAAAAATTTACGGATGAATAAAAAAAATTTTAAAAAATTTAAAAGAGGTGCAAAATATGCACCCCTCATTCAAATTCCTTAATTTATACTATTAAAATATTTTTCGAATTTTTCCTCTAAATCATCAAACAGTTCATAAACAGATAAAATTATTGTATTTTTCATATCAGTATTTTTTCTTGAAACCTTTGATATGTATCTTTCATATCTTTCTATTATTTTCCATTTAGCTTCCTTATTACCTTTATTTGCTGAAAGAAAATCTTTAAAATTCAAATTATTGTTATACATATACATTCCTCCTAATTCTTATCATCAATATTTTTCTTTATTTTCTTAACTGCTCTGCAGCATATTTCAGATGGTGTCGCACTTCTTTTACATCCAATTTCTATTTTAATTTCTTCAATGCTCATTAAGTCTTTAAAACGCAAAGAAACTACTTTCTGCTCAATAGGCGAAAGTAGTTTCCTTGATTCAACAATATTAGGATTTTCTGCATTATCAAATAGAGAGAATGATTCTTCAAATTCATCAGATGAGTCATCAACAAGAAGTTCGAATTTTTCAACTCCTTGCTCATCTTCCTCATTTAATATACATTCTTTTTTGCGAAGTTTTTCCTCCCTTAAATATTTTCTTTTAGCAGAAATGATTCTTCTTATTATTTCCTCATTACAAAATTCAACATAACTTTTCTTATAATCTTCAAAAAGCATATTTACACCTCATTTTTTCAAATTTGGCTAATAGTCAAACTTGATTTAAAGGTGTAAAAAATATTAAATTCTTCCTCCTTTCATTTTTAATGGTCAACGAAGTAGAGTTTTCTATTTGCACTTTTCATTTGTATCTTTCAAATTCTTTAGTAGCACCTCTAAATAAGTTGATCATCAACCATAGGTGCATAATATATTTTCGATATATCCACTCTCAAGAAAAGTAGTAAAAATAGTAAATAAAGTAAAAAAAGTAAAAATGGTAAAAAAAGTAAGCTTAATTTTGTCCCATTTCTTTAACTTTTATGGTTATATATGTGTATAATATTGCTCAACTAATATTCGACATATTCTGTCGTATTTTGTCGAACGATTTTTGAGCCAATTTGACGCAAATTATAGAAAAATAGGTAATTCTATGATATACTGCGTTACAAATTTGAAACTTCAAGTTTCACAAAAGATTGGGGGATGATTTTTATGAATGATGTTCTTTGCAGGAACAGGTTGATTCAGTCTTTTTCTACTGAATTAGATACTAAGGATAAATTACAGGATGTATTTCGCTCTGGAAAAGCTGAAAACAGAAAATCTTCCACTGACATTGCTGATACAAAATTCAAATTACTAATGAAAACTCAACATAAAGATCAAGGCATCGCAATCCTTGACCTTTTTGGCAACTCATCAAAAATGAATATTGATACAGGAGAAAAGCCTAATTTTAGAAAGCTGTGTTCAATGACAGCTCTAAAATTAAAATTAGGCTTTAATGTTAACTCTATTGGAACAAAATTACTTATTGATGCCATCTTGTATCTATATCAGAATAATACTGATGTTTTTCAGTTAGAAATTGTCTATAATATGTTGAGTCAAAAATACAATATGAAGTATCAAAAGGTTAAATGGAGTATTGATAATTCACTTAAATCTATGCGAAGATATACTGACGAAGAAATCTTATATCTAATTTTTCCCGAATATGATGGTAGGCTTCTTAGTGCAAAATACATCATTTCACTAGCAGTATATGAATTACGCAAACACTTTACTCCTATTGGATATACAAAAGAAAGAATCGAAATTATATTAAATTCAGTATGATACTGTACTGCATAAATAAATTAATCCTACTTCGCACTTGAAGTAGGATTTTATATTTTTATTCGTATATTTTTAGACTTGCACTATATTATTTGTCATTCGTTGCATTGCCATCTCCAAAAACAGGAATAACATCTCCTAAATATGTTGGTTTCGGTTTGAATATACATTGCATAAAATCTTTATTTCTAGCAAGTATTTCTCTTATTTCTCTATATGTTGCTCCAACATATTGTCTTGGATCTGACGGAACTCCATAGGCATTAAAACCTAATTCATTTGCTATATATAAAGCTCTATATAAATGATATTCTTGTGTTACTATTATAATATTTTGAGCTTCAAATATCTCTTTAGCACGATATAAACTTTCGTAGGTAGAAAATCCTGCGTGATCCATAAATACATCTCCAGATGGAACTCCATTATCTATTGCAAATTGTTTCATTACATTTACTTCATCATATTCTGCTCTACCATGATCGCCTGTCATAATTATTTTAGGTGCTACACCATTTTGATATAACTTTATACCCTCTAATAGTCTATCTTCTAACATTGGACTAGGCTTGTCCTCCCAAACTCCAGCACCTAGCACAACAATGCAATCTATATTACTGATATTAGAGAAATCATTATTTTTAATAATCAGCGATTTTGTAGATGACTTCACATACACATTTATACTAAATACCGTTATAACTCCAAGTAATAATAAAATTAATAATATCAAAATAATTCTTTTTAGGATTTTTGCTTTCATTTTATATCATCCTTTTATGTATTTTTTATTTTTCCAATTCTTATAGTATCATAAAAATGGGTAAACAGCAATTGTTTACCCACCCCAAATATACTTTATTATTTAATTTATTGAATCAATGCATTAACATCCATATATTCTCCACTATTATTTTTCACTTCAAAATGAAGATGAGCTCCTGTTGCTTTTCCTGTTTTACCAACTGTCATTATTTCATCGCCTTGTTTAACGTTATCTCCAACTTCAACTAATATTTTTTCTCCGTGATGATAACCTGATATGCTTCCATCTATATGCCTTACTTCTATATAATTTCCTTTATCAACATCATATTCTGCAGTTTCTACAATACCATCTGCAGCTGCTTTTACTTTAGTACCTTCTTCAGCAACAAGATCTATTCCTGTATGAGTAATTTCTTCTTTTGTAATTGGATGTACTCTTGTTCCAAATGTACTACTTACTCTGGTATATTCAACAGGTACTATATATTCAACTTTTGGTATTATATTTTCCTCACTTTCAATTTCATAAAATATTTCACTTATTATCTTATCATTTTCTGTTGTAGCATTTGATACTTTGTCGCTTGCGAGTGAAATTGTTAAGACTGAAACTATTAGTATTGTTGCTACTATAATAAATATCGAACTTTTAATATAATTATTTTTCATTTGAATTATTCTCCTTTCAATTTCTTTTTTATCACTACATATACTTGGCATCTTTGCTTCTTGCAAACTACACATCTCTGCAATTTTTAAGATAGTTTTGCAATATTCCTTTACTGTAACATTAGCATTTAAAACATTTCTATCTGTTATAATTTCTAAATCTTGTTTTATTGTTTTAAAAGCTAGTTTTATAACTGGATTAAACCAATGTATTTTTTCAATTATTCCAAATAACAAATATAAAATATGATGTTTGCTTTTATAATGATTTAATTCGTGTAATATGATACATTTAAATTCATTTTCAGAAAGATTGAAAGTTTCTTTTGTAAGCAATATTTGACTATTTAATATTCCATAAAGAGAAGGCATATTTACTTTTTCTTGTACTACAAGTTTTATATTGTTTTGTATATTTAATTCATTTTTACATTCATTAAAAATTTTCAAAATATTTTCTGGTATTTCACAAGAATTTTTATTTTTCAAACTTCTGTATATGAAAATATCTGTTACAATAAATATTCCTGCAACTACAAACCATATACTTGCAAATATTTCAGTAGTGTTATTTTGGAGAGTATCATTAGTAACTACAATACTATTATCTTCTTTTGTAACAGTGTCGTTATCGTTAAACTCTTTTGACTCTGTTAAAATAAAACTATCTTTTGTATCCAAAAAATTTTTTATACTTAGTTTACTTTGAAAATTTAAAGGTATAATCAAGACGATTATAAATATAACCCATAGCAATGCTGAATTTTTTATATTCACTTTATTTTTTATAAGCTTTCTCGCACATAAAATTATTAAAAACACAACACTTGCTATTGTCGACATGGATAATATATTTATAAATAAAGATTCTAACATTATTTATCCTCCTCATCTTCGACTAATTTCATTAAATCTTCTAAATCCTTTTTGTTTAATTTTTTAGACTTTGCAAATGCTACTAACATATTGTTTATTGAACCTTCATATAATTTTTCAATAAAATTGTTAGTTTCTTTTGATTTGTAATCGTACTCAGATATTTTTGGTTTATATAGTAATAAAGAACCTTTATCCCTTATCACTTCTATAAACTCTTTACTCGCAAGCCTCGATACTAATGTCATAATAGTATTGTTTTTCCACTCTTTTTTCTTTGTTACTTCGCTAATAATTTCTAAAGATGTACATTCTCCTTTTTTCCATAAAACTTGCATTACCTCTAATTCTGATTCTGAAATATTTTTCACATCAATCCCTCCTCTTATTTCAAAACTACATTTGTAGTTTATATTTATATACTACATTTGTAGTTTTAGAAAGTCAATAGTTTTTTTCTAAATTTTGATAAAAAAATAATAGAGGTCAGTTTCACTATCGAAACCAACCTCTATGTAAGGGAAATTATTTTTTTAAATCATTTAATTTTGTTTCTGCTTTGCATATATACATATCTCTATTTCCATCTACTGTATTAAATTTTATAATTGTAAAAGTTTCATATTCATATTCAACACTTCCACCATCTCTATATCTGATTTCTCTTGGAAGTATTAGAGGTACACTCTGATGTTCCTCGTATTGATTATACATTTCTTCAACAGCCTTAACATCTTTGTTTGCCTTTGCTAATATTCCACTCAATGTTAAATATCCATCTTTTAAAGCATTTTCTAATGTCATTTCTTTATCTGCTACTTTTACATTTACTTCTTCTAATCCATAATAATATAAATCAAAATTACTATTATATTTATCTAAATCTGTTGCACTTAAAACTTTTCTTTCCTCTACTTTTTCTGATTCAATAACATTTAATTCAAAGTTATCATATCCATCAACATCTATTGTTGCACCAATAATTGTATTTGTATCATTTTGTATTTTGCTATCGTAAGTTATTATAACTTTTCTAGCAACACCATATAAATAATCTCTATTTTCGCCACCTGCTATAAGAATTTTTCTTGTATTTGATTGTAATTTTTCTAACTCTCCATTATTTGGCTCAACTATTAAATATGTAGGTTCTTCTTCTATAATTGTTGCAATGAAACTTCTTTTTTCAATCATATAATATACTGGGCATATACTTATATTATCAAGCATTTCATTTTCAGTTATCGCAGTTAAACAAACCTCACTAAATTCTTCATTGTCTGTTGCTACTATTGTATATACGCTTGCATCATATTTTTTTGTTACTACTTGTGGTATTCCAAACTTATCTTGTGTATTATCAGTAGTTATTTCATAGTAAGACTCATCCTCATTCATTACAAATTTTATATCTTTTATTATTGGATCTCCCTCAATTGTATATGTAATTACCCTTACTTCATCTTCTTTACGATTTAAACTATCTACTTTTGTATTTTCTACAAATTCAAATAATCTGTTAATATTAGATGTTGATTTGTTTGCCACTGTAACAATGTTATTAGCATTTATATAATCTTCTTTAATTTCATTTATTCCATTACCTTCAACAGCAGAAAATAGCACGGCAACATTATTAACATTTAATATCAAATCTTTTTCATTAGCTTCAAGAACAGTTGCATTTAATAATTTTTTGTTATTAGTTTCACCATTCAATTCTGGAAAATAAATCTCATCTATTAAAAAATCTATTGTTCCTATTGAATTATTTAGATCACCCGCATAGTCAATTAGAAGATATGATCTACCATATACTATATCATTAAACTTTACCAATTCTTTTGTGTCTATTTTATCTGCATTAGAAATTTTTAAATCGCTTATTTTTGTCCTTTCAGTTGTTATTTCTAATGTTTCTGCATAACTTGTATTATCATATATTTTCATTCCTAATATTTCTATTCTTATTCCATCTTCATATCCTGTTATTGATTTGTGATTAAGTCTATGAACTTTTGTAATAGAATATAATAATGCCTTGTATTCGACACTACCACCATCTTTTAATCTCATTGGAATTGGTACTAATAATATTAAAATAGCTAGTATAATCCCTATAATTATCAATTTTTTCTTATTCATAATTATCGCCTCCATACACTTATTAGACAATTATATTCAAAAAAAGTTTCAGTATAATTTAAGTAACAAATATATATTGTAATTTGCTATTCAATAGGTTGAGAGTGTTCATCGCATTTTATTGTACAGAAACTATATCGCACCGTTCCACTATATTTGTCTGAACTATTCCAATTAGCAATAACTTCATAAATATAGTTTTCGTAATTAAGTTCAATTGTAAAGTTCTCATTTCCTTTTGTTATTTCTACTTCCTCACTTTTTGCATCAATATTTTCCCAGTTTTTTTCAGACCAACAACGAACTAAAACAGTATCTGGCATCACATCCCAATGAAAAGTTGCTAAAAGAGGATCAACAGAAGAAAGTGGTGAGGGTACTAAGTTTAATATAGGCATACGTTTTTTTACTTCTAATGGATGCACACTATCACTGTTAATAGCAGTAATAGTTCCATCGCCATTATCATATTGCCAAGATGAAGTACCCTTTAATGCTTTTATACTTTCTTTCCAACTTGCAACCGTCAATGTAGGTGGTTCACTTATAACTATATCATCATTGGCAGTATTATCTAATTTTTCTCCATTTTCTTGATTTATACTTATTTCATTATCTTCAAAATTTAACAAATCATCACCATATATAAGTTTATTCTTATCATCTTCAGTTAGCATTTCCTCCCAAAAACCTCTGCAAACTTCTTTCCCAAGAATATACCCTCTATATGATGTAACTCCTCTATGTCCATCTTCTGTAACAAAATTACCTTCTATATCAAAAGAATAACCTAATCCAACATAATGACCAGAACCACCATCATCATATGTAGGCTCAACAATAATACTGCATATAGGTCTTTTAAAATTATATACTAAGGCAAAGTCAGTAACACCTGCAATTATCCATAATGCAACAAAGCAAACAATTCCTATTACTATCATTTTTTTCTTATTCATAATATCGCCTCCATGTACTTATTAGACAATTATATCCCAAAAAAGTTTCAGAATAATTTAAGTAACCACTCTATAAATCACTATTTATTCTTCTAACAAAGTGCCTTTTTTGAATCTTTCTGAATAATCAAGAATTGATTCTTTATCAAGCATAGGTTCAGAACTTACACCTTGAAAAACAATCTTATTATCTCGATATGTGAACCAAAATAAAATTTCTGGCTCTTTTTCAAATTCTACTGATATTCTCCACTCGTTGTAACTAAGAAGTTTATTTAAATAAGAGTGCATTATTTTTATTTCACTAACATCTTGTGCAGTATAGCCTCTATATTCAAGTTCTGTATAAGTATAAGTCTTAATAAATTTTTGTTGAATAAAAACATTCAAGCAAAGTATGACTATAAATGTTATAAAAATCGTTATAGAAGTTATAAATACCTTATTTCTTTTCATCAGTAATCTTCCTCTCCAATTACTATTTCTTTTTATTTATTTCGTTCCTAGTCTTATGAAATAATCCACCAAAAACAAGTGCAAACAACATAGGAATACAAGCATATCCTGCATTAGGTTCTCCATTATTGCTTATAACATAAATCGCTCCTGCAAAAGTAAAAATCGTAAATATAACTAATAGTATAAAATAAGCCTTTGCTTTTCTAGTTAGTTTTTCTTTCTTCATAATAATACCTCCTTTTATAGTCCTAAGATATAAAAGCCATTATACTTTTCTTCTGCTATTCTTAACCATTTAATTAATTCTTCATATTCTTTTTCTATAACTGTATCTAACTTGTTTATTATTTCTTTGGTAGTTTCTTTATCATAATAATTTATTCCACAGTAATCAAAACCTTTTTCGCCATTAGGAAAAATAGCACATTCAAATACATTTTCATATTTCTCATAGAAAACATCAAAATCCTCATCATATATTAGAAGTGAATCATCTTTCCAATGTTCAATTTCATCACATATAACTTTTTTATCTTTTAAAGGATTTTCTATATTACAAAATTGGAATTCTAAATAACAACCACCTTTTCGCTCTTTTCCAGATATAAACATTGTATCTGCCACCTTTACACAATATATTCCTTTATCTTATCTAAAATTTTCTTTGCATATTCTTCATCTTCATCTATATAGATTTCTGTTCCATAATGAGCACTCTCAAATGATTTATCAATATTTATCGTAAAAAATTGTGTCATTTTATTATATATGCTCTGGTCTTTTGGCATTTCCTCTTTAATTATTAGGTCAATAAACTGATTTGTTATATATCCTGTTATTATTATTTCTTTTGTCGTCTGACTCTTTTCGACTCTTCCAAATTTTCTTAATAAATCTATACTTTCTGTTTCTTCATCCCAGCATCTAATTTCAAAAGATTCTCCTTTACTCGCATAATGAAGAAATAACTCTTTCCACCATTTATTATTATCTATTCTACTTATTAGCTGAATACTTTGCATTAAATTTTCATCTCCTTTTTAGTACACATATATATTATCATAAAAACAGTTATCTTTCAATTTTATATAGTCTTATAAACTTGTTAATTATAAACAAAAAGATTAGCTCACTTTTCTCAAATGAACTAATCTTAACATTTATATATTATTTATATTTTCCATAGTCAAATTAAGGTATGGAATATCTATTTTAGTCGTTTCGTCTTTTATATACAAACTTCTCCATTCGTTATACTCTTTTAAATCGTAGGTTTCATAATTATTATAATTGCCCTCTGGTAAAATATAATAAACTATTCCATCGCCATCTTTATCAACTTCGCTTGGAAATTCTTCTGCCAAATAACTTTGTGTATTAAATGATTTATTCCAAGCATCAACCCCAGCAATCACATCATACGAATCAGATTCTTTGTTGTATTTGTACATTGTATAAGGCCACAAAGAATCTCCTGCACTTCCTTGATTGTGCGACCATAAAACTTCTATAACCCCATTACTATAAAAATTTATAGATGTAAACTCTGTAAGTTGTTCGCTAAATTTTCCTGTATTTTTATCATAATCATATATAATTGCTCTCATTGCAGCCATTGGATGATGAGTAAACGACACAATCAATTCATCTTTGCCATCAAAATCGACATCATATATAGCAAAACTATTTTCATCCATATTATAGTCAGCTGTATTTATAGCATCTTCAAATTTTGTACCATCTGGTAAGATATGATTTTCATATAAATCTTTTAATGCGTTCTTATATATTTCATTATCAATATTATTAATATTTGCTCTTGCATAACCTGTTCTTTCCACCAATTCTTGTCCTTCTTCAGATAAAATCCAATCAATAAGTATATCTACATTTTTGTTATCATTATCTTTATAAGTTACAGCATATAAAGAACCTGTTAAGCTATAACTGTCATTTGAAATATTTTCTTTTGTTGGTGCAACACCGTCCACTTTTAACATTTTTACATTTGGATTTGCAATTAATGTATCTAAATAATATCTAAATGAAAAACCAATTGAATTACTATAATTTTTATAATCAGCTACTTGCTCAATTATACCAACCATTAATGTGTTGATTTCTTCAGTTCTTGCTTCCATTATTGGAACATCGCCCATAAATCTTTTTAATCTACTTTGACTTCCACTTCCTTCGTTTCTTTGGAACGCAAGAATTTCTTCATCGTTTCCACCTAGCTCTTTCCAATTAGTTATTTTGCCCGAATAAATATCTCTTATTTGTTCTGATGTTAGTCCATCTATCGGATTATCTTTATTTACAAAAAATACAAAACCTTCTTTTCCTATTTCAACATATTCAAATTCCGTTCCTTGACTTTTTGCATATTGTATTTGTTCTTCAGATGGATATGCTCCAAAAAATATATCTGTTTTCTTTTCAGCTAAAGCCTTATAACCCTCTACTGTATTATTATATAAAAAAACATCTTCTCCATACTCTGTATTCTCTGGATATACGGCATTTACAAAAGCTGAATATAATGGAAATACTGCAGCTGCACCATCCAATATTGGCAAATCGCTTTCTAACTTTAAACTAGCATCTTTATCCAATTTAACAATCTTTGAATTTTCTTTAAATGGCATATATTCATGAACATTTATATTTACACTTGTATCTATTCTTAAACTTTCTTGATAATCATATACTAATCGATTTATTCCACATGCACTAAATGAAATTATTGTGTATATCAACCATATTATAAATAATAACTTTCTTTTCTTTTTAAACCAAATTAAAATCACAAGTGCAGGAATAGTTAAACTTGCCATACCAAGTATTATAGGATTTATATCAAATTGAAATAATGCATAAATAAGTAGTGGCACATACAATGAAATATATCCTATTCCTGCAGTTAATAATATTTTCAAAATTATATTACCTATTTTTCTCCAATTCATTCGATTACCTCCTTTACACATTCCTATCTACTGGCACATATCCTTCTTCATTTATTATCTCGCTTCCTCTTTTTGATAACACAGTATTTATCCATTTATCTACATTCTCATTTTCTTCATTTGCTCTTTTTACTATAAATCCGTTTGTGCATATTGGATATGTTCCATTACTTATTGTTTCTAGATTAGGCATAATACCATCTACTGAAATCATTTTTATTGTATCTCTTTTATACATTGTATTTACATAGTAAAAATATGAATATCCAATAGCATTTCTAGAATTATCATATTCTGCAATTGCATCTATTAAAGCTCCCATTTCTTGCTCTATTTGTGTTATAGGTGGTGTCATTATTTCTTTATCTTTCATAACTAGTGAAAGCATTGCTGTTTGACTACCAGAACCAGTTGGTCTTTGATAAGCTATTATATCTCCACTCTCTCCACCAACTTCTGCCCAGTTTGTAATTTCTCCTGTATATATTTTTTGTATTTGTTCAAATGTTAGATTATTAACAGGATTTTCTGTGTTTACTATAAATACAAATCCACTACTTGTTGCAGGAATTATTTCTAATTCTACACCTTTTCCTTTTGCATATTCTGCATCTTCCTTTGAAATTTCTGCTGCAAATATTACATCAACTTCTCCATCTATTAAATTTCTATAAACTTCACTTGTTCTCGTTTTTGTATATTCAAAATTCAAATCATTTTGTTCAATTCCTAAAAAATCAGAAGCAATACTATCTACTAATGGATGAATTGCAAGTGATGCATCTACTTTTGGATAATTTTCTAGTGTAAAGATAGGCTCATTTTTTGTTTTATCTCCAGAATCTTTCTCCATATCGCCAGAGGTTATATCGTTATTAGGATTATCTATCACATTATTTACAGACAAATTGTACCAATGAATACACCCCATAACTACTCCTATCATTACAAGTATTGCTATAATCCATACTAACGCTTTTTTCATATATTTTCCTCCTTATCAAATACTTTTATCATTTCTTTTGGAAATTCATAAAATGTTATTTCTCTTTTAAATTCTTCTATTTCTGGTATTGTAACTTCGATATGATTACCAACTAAATCACATTTCATATTTTTAACTAGATTTGTTATTTCTTCATCATTATACTCATATTCAAACTTTAGATAATCCTTAACATTCATTTCTATCACTTCCATATAGTCACTATCATCATAAAATATCTCTGAAAGTTTTGTTAATTGTATGCTATTTACATAGTCATAAACTCTTTCGTTCGTTTCTTCCTTGAAAGTTGCTCCATCTCCAGATTCTGGTATTAGCTGTGCACCACCAGCAAGTACAAAATATTCATATCTATATGCATCTATTAACTTATCCCTATATGTATTTTCATAAACTTCTATTGGCATCTCATATATCTTTTCATATATTCTCGTTATTGCCATATTTGAATATGAATAAATCCAACCTTCGTCTGTGTAATAGCTATCATTATATATGCCAACATTAGGAGATAAAAATAGCATATAAAATTTATCTGAATTACTTTTTGCCTCTTCTCTATATTCCTCTATTTTTAAATAAGATTCACTTATAATGCTTTCTTCTAATTCTCTAATCTTTGCTAATTTATCACCACCTAATGTGTTATCTGGTAAATACATTCCACCAAAACTTACATCATACCAGAAATTATCTTCTAAATATCCGTAATCAATCAAATCAAAAATATCATACCTTGCATCTACTAATGTAAATATATTTTTTCTACCAATATTACTGTTTTCATATATATTTTCATCCGTTAAATATTTTGTATATATAGAAATACTATCTGCTATATCAATCATTTTAAAATTAGTACCAGAATTATTAAAATAAATATAAATCATTGTTGGAGAAAACATAAAATCTTTATCTTCATTGTCCATAAATCCTCTTACGATTTTATACAATTCATTTTCATCATACGATGCAATGTAATCTCCTTCCATAGCATTTTCCCAATAATTATCACTAGATATTCTATCTGCAAATGATTTTCTAACTATTCCAATAATATCTGCATCTTTTACAAATAAATCTTCAAATTTTAATTTTTCTCCTGTAACAAGATTATAATTGAAATGTACTCTTTTAAAGTTATTTGACATATTTACTATATAATTTATAGAAATAACGTTTGAAAAATTAGCCATTACTTCGTAAGATGTTTGATAAGTCGGTTGTTCTATAATCTCACTGTCAAAATTTTCTATATCAGTTTGTGTTCCATCATCTATTATTTCTATGTTATTCAAAAATTCAAAGCAGCTATCATATATCTCTTTATTTATTTTCTCTTGAATACTTTTATTTTTTAATCCATCTATTTGTGGTATTTTTATTTCATCTCCACTAAATGTTTCTATCAGATCTTTTATTATTAAATCATTTTGATTATAAGTTCCGTATAAGTCAATACCAGTTTCTATTACATTTGTATTTTGTGATTCTTCATTATTT
>CALYAQ010000137.1 GCA_944393615.1 uncultured Clostridia bacterium | reverse complement strand
TCAATACTTTTAAGCTGGGCTACAAGCTCATTCATTCCTTCTTCCATTTTCTTTTTCCACATTTTTTCTTCTAAATCATTGAATTTTATTTCTAAATTTGGTATATTAGACATAAGTTAAGACACCTCCATAATTTGTTTTTGTCAACAAAATTATATCATAAGTGTCTTTACTTTTCTTATTTTTTTATCCCCAATAAATTTAACTCATATAGGCTTTTTTGTTGTTGTAAAAGACTTGGTATAGAAAAAGATGTATTAGAAAATAATTCCTAATGCATCTTTATTCAAATACAATACAACAAAAATATAGTTTATATTTTTTTCATTAAAAGCCCAAACATATAATTGACTTCCTAATTTATCAATTGGGTATGTAGT
Organism: uncultured Clostridia bacterium; assembly: GCA_944393615.1. GTDB lineage: Bacteria > Bacillota > Clostridia > TANB77 > SIG350 > CALYAQ01. Next base: position 9,432 of record CALYAQ010000137.1, on the reverse strand, counting down.
ACAAGGTTGCTCTTTGTGGCAACTCGAGTATAACTTTATCAACTGCTTGTCTGGTGCAATTTTTTCGTTAGAAATAGTGAATTTAACTTTAGGGTTTCTAAAATACTTTGCATTGATTTTTGACAAACAATTTAGCACAAGTTCTTGATATTCCCTAGGAATATAATGTGACATTTCATCACTTAGTTCATAAGCGCTACCAACAGAAAAATTCCGATGTGAAAATTGAAAAACTGTTCTAGACATATTAAAATTATATCATATTTTTTTTATATTATCAAATATTTATTGTTTTTTTTCTGATTAGAATATATAATATATACATGAATAAGGTGATAAAATGTTAGAAGAAAGAATAGTGTGTCCAGGTTTAGAAGAAAATGATATTGATGTAGACGTAAGCTTAAGACCTAGAAACTTAGAAGAATACATAGGACAAGATAAAGTAAAAGAGAATTTGAAGGTTTTTATAGAGGCAGCAAAACAAAGAGGAGAGACTTTAGACCATGTGTTATTATATGGCCCTCCAGGATTAGGAAAAACAACATTAGCAAGTATTATAGCTAATGAAATGGGAAGTAATATTAGAATAACGTCAGGACCTGCAATTGAAAAACCTGGAGATTTGGCAGCTTTACTTACTAATTTAGTAGACGGAGATGTATTGTTCATTGATGAAATACATAGGCTTAATCGTTCTGTAGAAGAAATATTATATCCAGCATTAGAAGATTTTGCATTTGATATAATAATTGGAAAAGGACCAAGTGCAAGAGCTATAAGGTTAGATTTACCTAAATTTACATTAATAGGTGCAACAACAAAAGCAGGTAGCTTAACATCTCCATTACGTGATAGATTTGGAGTTATGCATAGATTAGAGTTATATAATAATAGTCAACTAGAAAAAATCGTGGTGAGGTCAGCTAGTATTTTGAATATTGCTATTGACGAACAAGGAGCAAAAGAAGTAGCAAAAAGGTCAAGAGGAACACCAAGAATTGCAAATAGATTACTTAAAAGAATTAGAGATTATGCTCAAATAAAGGGGAATGGAACAATTGATTTACAAATTGCAAAACTAGCTTTGGAAAAATTAGAAATAGATGATTTGGGGCTAGACAATATAGATAGAATAATGTTAGAAAATATAATTACTAAATTTAATGGTGGACCTGTTGGTATAGAAACATTGGCGGCAAGTATTAATGAGGAAATTGATACAATTGAAGATGTATACGAGCCATATTTAATGCAAATAGGGTTTTTAAGTAGAACTCCAAGAGGCAGAATTGTAACAAGGCAAGGATATGAACATTTAGGGATACCGTATATTAAGGAGGAATAACAATGGGAAAAATATTACTACATACATGTTGCGGACCTTGTAGTATCTATTGTACTAAAACATTAAAACAAATGAATATAGATTTTGAAATATTATGGTATAACATAAACATACATCCATATATGGAGTATGTATCAAGAAGAGATACTTTAATTAATTTGTATAAAGATACTGATATAAAAGTAAATGTAATTGATGATTATGGTTTGATAGAGTTTACAAGAAATGTTGTGCAAAGAGAAAATGCAAGATGTAGTTTTTGTTATGAAACACGTTTGAGAAAAACAGCTGAGTATGCAAAGGCAAATGGTTTTACAGGTTTTACAACTACATTGTTAATTAGTCCATATCAAAATCATGAATTGCTAAAACAAATTGGTGAAAAACTTGCTAAAGAATATGATTTAGAGTTTATATATATTGATTTTAGACCAGGCTTTAGGCAAGGACAACAAGAGGCAAGAGATTTAGGTATATATATGCAAAAGTATTGTGGGTGTGTATATAGCGAGGAGAGTAGATATAATACCCCCAATCCACAAAAGCCAGTATTACCAAAAGGTTGCGAGTACCCAATTAGGAGGAATGTATGTGTAAAAAAGATAGAGAACAAAGATGACTACATTGACCTTTTATTAGATGCAGATCCATCAAAGACTAGTATTTACAAGTATTTGAACGATTCTGATGTTTATGGATTACAAGTAGATGAAGAAATAGTTTCGGTTGCTGTAATTTGCACTATTTCAAAAAGCACATTAGAGTTAAAAAATTTAGTTACCAAAGAAGAACATAGGGGAAAAGGTTATGCAAAAAAATTATTAAAGTCTTTATGTGGCAATTACAAACAGAAATATAATAAGATGTTAGTTGGAACATCAGAGAATAATATTCCATTCTATGTAAAACAAGGATTTGATAAATATGAAAATACAATTAAAAATTACTTTGTAGATAATTATGATGAAGAAATATGGGAGGGAGATTTACATTGTACAGATATGTATTATTATTCTAAAGATTTAAAAAAGAAATAGTAAGTTATAGGGGTAAAATAATTATGAATAAACCTCTTATAGGAATATGTGAGGGATTTAATAATATTCTAAGAGCAATAGGAACAGATGTTGTAGAAGACAAAACAAAAAGCCATGATATAAATTACAGACATAAAGTTTCTATAATTAAAGGTACAAAGTTGTATGATTTAATAAAAAAAGATGAATATAATGTAAATAACATTCATAGCATGATAGCACCTAAAGAAAAGGTTGAAGATTATGCAAAAATTTCATCTATTTCACATGATGGTTTAGTGGAAAGTTTTTAATAAAAAATTTGTAATAGGAATAAAATGGCATCCTGAGTTAATGTTAGAAGATAAATTTACTCAAGAATTATTGACGAGTTTATAAAAAAATGTGAACAAAATTAGAAAAATAAATTTGGAGGAATTGTAATGAAAATAATAACTTTATGTGGTGGTTTAAAATTTTAAAAACAGATGATGATAGTTGCACAACAAATTACATATATAAGGAAAGTGAAAAATTAAATAAATAAAAATAAATATATTTTTATTATCTTAGGAAGAGGAAATGAGCAATATAGAAAATTTAAAAGATTTAATAGTATATCAAAGTAAAAATAATGAGAATATATCTGTAGAAGTCTTATATGATAATGAAGATTTTTGGTTAACCCAAAAATCAATGTCTAAGTTATTTAATGTTGAAGTAAATACTATAAATTATCATTTGAAAGAAATTTTCAAGTCAGAAGAATTAAATGAAGAATCAGTTATTCGAAAAAATCGAATAACTGCAAATGATGGTAAAAACTATAATACGAATTTTTATAGTTTAGATGCAATAATAGCAGTTGGATATAGAGTAAATTCAAAAGAAGCTACTGATTTTAGAATTTGGCAACAAATACATTAAAAGAATACATATAGAAGAAAGTAAGCGATTGGAAAATAACGAATATAATAAACTTTAAGTATATAAGTCAGAAAAGCTTTCAAAATTAACTTATGAAAATTTATAAGTCAAGAAATTTGAAAATTAATTAATAATAATAGGAGGTTATATATTATAGTCTCCAAAACGGACAAACCTTTGAATATAGAGGAAAACATAAAATTTTGTAATAGGCTAAAATCTGTGGCTTTGACGAATTAAAATAGACTCCAGATGGAGTTATATAAAGTGTTTTAAGGAGTAATGCCAGGGTACACAATTTTTGACAGTTAAATAGGAAGAGTTGAGAATATGAACGTTATTCTAAAAAGAATGTATTAAAATAAAGGAGATAATAAATGATGTTTAAAAATAAGTTGGGAATTAAAAATCAAATTGAGCTTGCAAATATAGAAGAAAAAATAACAAAGTTAAAAGCAATTAGATTATTTGAAGAAAAAAAAATGGATTTGTTTGAAGTCGGAACATTTAAGGGATTATCACAGATACATAAATATTTATTTGAAGATGTTTATGATTTTGCAGGGGATATAAGAAAAGAAAATATTTCTAAAGGTAATTTTAGATTTGCTTCAGTTGTATATCTTGAAGATGCTTTAAAAAAAATAGACAAAATGCCACATACCAATTTTGATGAAATAGTACAAAAATATATAGAAATGAATGTAGCACATCCTTTTAGAGAAGGTAATGGTAGAAGTATGAGAATATGGTTAGATTTGATGTTGAAAAAACAAATCAATATGGTTGTAGATTGGAGTAAAATTAATAAGGAAGACTATTTATTAGCTATGGAACGTAGCCCAATAAAAAATGTGGAAATAAAATTTTTACTAGAACAAGCATTAACAAATAAAATTGAAGATAGACAGGTATATATAAAAGGTATAGATGTAAGCTATAATTATGAAGGATATAATATATATGTGACTGAAGAACTAGAAAATGAGATATAGCTATATGGAAAAATATTAGCCAATTAAATAAAGTGTTTCAAAATGATATTTTTATATGAGAGAATGTATTCACAATATAAAGCTAATAGAAAAGGTATGTATGAGGAACTTGGTATGTAATTATCATATATGAAAGAAATATTGTCAGCTATGAATATATATGTTGTAAGTGTGCAGAGATATTACAATGTATCTTGAATTTGAAAGGAATTACAAAATCAGTTGTTAAAGGAGATTTTAAATATGAAAACTAGATTTAAAAATAAAGTTTTAATAATAAGTATAGTTATATTACTTTTGATAATAGGACTATTTAACATTGAAAAAATAAAGGGGTTTTTATATTTGAATTGTATTAAATATGATATGGAAATATCTTATCAATCACCTTCAGTTATAGGCGGTCGGATATGCAGAAAATTACTCTTATTATAGAATTAATACTAAAAATAAAAAAATGTATGTAATAGAAGATTATTATGTATTTGGAGTAACATCTAAATTAGGAGAAAAAGGACATCATTATAGTATAGAAGTAAAGGAATTAAGCGATGAGCAAATTAATAAATTGATAGATTTAGCGTATGGAGAATCTACATATATTGAACCTAATAGCTTGATAAACTCATGGTTTGTTACAGATTTTTATGTAACGATAGAATATGATGGGCAAATAAAGAAATACTATATAGATGATTTTCAATATTAATGAAAAATAAACAGGTTTTTAAAATTAAAGAATATATAGCAAAGGAGAATTTATGGACAAATTATTAATAGTTGATGGAAATAGTATGTTAAATAGAGGCTTTTATGGGCTTTCTGGTAATAATTTATTGCGTACTAAAGAAGGAATTTATACAAACGCAATATATGGTTTTTTAGGGATAATGCAAAAAGTATTAAAAGAAGAAAAACCAGAATATATTTGTGTTACTTTTGATGTTCAGGTACCAACATTTAGACATGAAATGTATTCAGAATATAAAGCTAATAGAAAAGGTATGCCTGATGAACTTGGTATGCAATTACCATATATGAAAGAAATATTGGCAGCCATGAATATACATGTAATTGATAAGGAAGGATACGAAGCTGATGATATTATAGGTACAATGGCTAAACAGATGAAAAATGATATGAAAGTCCTTATACTAACAGGAGATAGAGATAGCTTTCAGTTAGTAGAAGATAATATAAATGTACTATTGCCACATACTGTTAAAGGGCAAACTACCATGGAGCATATAACTAAAGAAACTATAAAAGAAAAATATGGTTTAGAGCCGGAACAAATGATAGAAGTAAAAGCATTAATGGGAGATAATTCAGACAATATACCAGGCGTGCCGGGTATAGGCGAAAAAACTGCATTAACATTAATAAAGAAATATAAAACTATTGAAGGAATATATGAATATATCGAAAATAATCCTGACCAAATTGATATAAGAGGAAAACAACTAGAGAATATAGTGAATAATAAAGACTTGGCAATACTGAGTAAACAATTAGGGACAATAATGTTGAATGTTCCCATAGAATATACAAAAGAAGATATAAAAACAGAAGAATATAAATATAATGAATTATACGAAATATTAAAAAGATTAGAGTTAAAATCATATATAGAAAAATTTGACTTATTAAATCACATTAGTATTAATATTGATAATGAAATACAAAAGGATATAATAAAAAATGATAGCAAACTAGTTGTTGTTAATAGTGAAAGTCAAATAGAAGAATTAATAAATGAAATAAGAAAAAATAAATTATTTATTTACTATTTTTCTAAAAAAGATAGATATACTTTTGAAGAAATAAATAAATTCCTTTTTCATGTAGGTAATACTACGTATAGTATTACTAATATGTATATGTCAAAAGAAATTTTTAATAAATATTTTAAGCAGATTTTTGAAAGTGCTGATATACAAAAGATAGGTTATGATTTAAAAAGAGACTATATAATGCTAAATAAAATGGGGATAGAATATAACAACTTGTATTTTGACATATTAATAGCAGCATTTTTAATAGAGCCTAACAATAGTAAATGTTCGCTTGAAGATTTGATACATGAATATACAGGGCTAAAGGTGGAAAACAATTCTGTTGAAAATGAACAAATAACATTTGATTTGGGTTTTGGAAGTGCTGAAGAAGAAAAACAGGATAAAAATGAATATGATAGTCAGTTAATGTTTGGCCTAAAGATATTACAACGAGTGTTAGCTGATAAATTAGAGCAATTGAATGAGTATGCACTTTTTTTAAATATAGAAATGCCTTTAGTAAGAGTTTTGGGTGATATGGAAATAGAAGGAGTGTATGTAGATACAGATGTTTTAGATATTTTAAATGAAGAATTAAAAGTAAAAATAGCTGAACTTGAAAAAGAAATATGCGATTTAGCAGGAGAAGAATTTAATATATCTTCGCCAAAACAATTAGGAGAAGTACTATTTGAAAAAATGAAATTACCTGTTATAAAGAAAAATAAAACGGGTTATTCAACTGATGGAGAAGTTTTAGAACAGTTAATTGAAGAACATGAAATAATAGGAAAGATATTGGAATATAGACAGTATGTCAAGCTAAAGACAACATATATAGACGGATTAAAAGAATATATAAAAGAAAATAGAATACATACAAAACTAGTACAAACTACAACAGCAACAGGAAGATTAAGTTCAATTGAACCTAATTTGCAAAATATACCAGTAAGAGATGAATATGGAAAGAATTTTAGAAAAGTATTTGTAGCTAAAGAAGGTTGTGTACTATTAGATGCAGATTATTCGCAAATTGAATTACGAGTACTAGCACATTTGGCAAATGATACTGTTATGATAGACGGTTTTAAAAATGATATTGATGTACATACATTAACAGCAATGAAAGTTTTTGGACTTAAGGAAAATCAAGTCACATCTGAATTTAGAACAGCAGCAAAGGCTGTTAATTTTGGAATAGTTTATGGGATAAGTGATTATGGGCTAGCAAAAAGCATAAACAAAGGTGTTAGAGAATCTAGGGAATATATAGAAAGGTATTTTAGGAAATATAGAGATATAAAGGCATATTTAACTGATGTAGTAAGGTTTGCCAAGGAACATGGATATGTAGAAACAATGTTCCACAGAAGAAGATACATTCAAGAAATATATTCAAGTAATTTTAATGTGAAAAAATTTGGACAAAGAGTAGCAATGAATACTTGTGTTCAAGGAACAGCTGCGGAAATTATTAAAATTGCAATGATAAATATACATGAGGAATTAAAAAAGAATAATCTTAAATCAAGATTAGTATTACAAATACATGATGAGTTAATCATTGAAACAAATAATGAAGAAATAGAAAAAGTCAAAGAGATACTTGTAAATGGTATGCAAAATGCTGTACAATTAAATGTACCACTTAAAGTAGACGTCAAGGTCGGTAAAAGTTGGTATGATACAAAATAATATGCTATATAAGGAGATAACATGAAATTTTTATTTAAGTTATGCATTACAGTTATAATAATATGTATTATAGTTTTTGGTTCTGATAAATTTATAAAAGAGAAAATATATCAAAAACCATACAATGATTTTGTTAAGGAAATTTCACAAAGGTATAATATAGATGAAAATTTAATATATGCAATTATAAAGGTTGAAAGTAATTTTAAAGAAGAGGCTACATCTAAAGCTCAAGCCAAAGGCTTAATGCAATTGGTTGATAGTACAGCTGAAGAAATTAGTGGGAGAATTGGAATAATAAATTTTGAACCTAGTATGCTATATCAACCAGAAGTTAATATAGAAATAGGTACGAAGTATTTTTCTACATTACTTAATAAATACAATGATGTTACTTTAGCTTTAATAGCATACAATGCCGGACAAGGCAATTTGGATAAGTGGATAAGGGACGGTAATGTAACAAACGAAGATAGTTATTATAATTTACCTTATGCAGAAACTACAGCTTATTGGCAAAAAGTAATGAGAGAATATAACGCATATAATAGAATTTATGAAGAAAAAGAATAAAATGCAATCATGTTAATTTAATATGATTGTATTTTTCAAAATATTAGGTGTTATTAGTGAGGAGTGAGAAAATACAAATTAGCATAAACTAGAACTAATAATAAATATGATGCTCAAGATGTACTGCAAGAGTTTTTTTAAGATATATAAAAAAACAAATTTTAACAATGACAAAGAATACGAAAAAGCTTGGGTTATAAGAGATATATTAAAAATTTTAGGTATAAAAGAAGAAATTTTGATAAATGATAATATAGAAAATATAAAAAGGAGTGATAATGTGAATAACTTTTTCCCATTAGCGTTGGTTGTTAGTATTTTAATAGCATTTATAGTTTTTGATAACCTATATTTACAAAATATAGGCACAAGTATACAAGATATACATAACAATAATAGTAAGGTTAATATAGATATAGGAGATACAACTAGTTATACAAAATATAATTCATTACAAGAGGTAATGTCAAATGAATTTGCCCAAAATGTAATACCTACTAAATATATAAATGGATATAATTTTGAAAGTGGTACTTCTTATGAACAAAAAGACGGAAAAAAGGAATTGATTTTTTCTTATGCAAAGGGATATGGATATATTACAATAATAGTATCACAAAAGGACAAAATTAGTGACTATAATGAAAGATATGTTAATGTTAGCGAAGTTGAAAAATATGATATAACGAAATATACAATTCCGTTTGCTCAAAGTGTAACAGAAGAAAAAAGAAATACAATTCATAACCCTATTTTTCTAGCAAATGATATTAGTGTAGATGTATTAAGAAAAAGAATTGTAAAATCGCAAGAAATAGGGGAAGATAAGAAACAAACAATGGAGTTTTCACTAGATTATGATAATTTAGTTGTTAGATATATAATATCTTACTATACTGATGATGATTTAGCCAAAAAGGTGTATGAAATGATACAATCAGCACCATATTTTCATTAAGAAAAGGTCAACTGAAAAAGTAAATGCAATTCTGTAAGGTAAATGCAAGTTGTAAGAAAAAATGCAATAAAAAAAGCAATATTTTAACAAAAAGTATTGCTTTTTTTTGAAAATAGTGTAAAATTAAAGTAGATACCAA
>CALYAQ010000136.1 GCA_944393615.1 uncultured Clostridia bacterium | reverse complement strand
TATTTGTTCTTTTGTCTATACTTTTTTATAACTTTCAATTCTTTATATTTTTTGTTATTTTTTTACAATACAAAAAACTAAAGTACATACTTTTTATTGTATGTTACTCTAGTTTTATTTTCTCTTTTCTATTTATTTTTTTACATACTAAACCAAGTTTGAATTTTTCTTCAAACTTTAATTGTAAATTATATCCAATTGTGTGTGTGTGTGTATAGAGCCCCAAGGGTTGTATGGTTTATTATCATTTTATTTTTCCTTTCTTTATTTACTTATTCCAATATTTAGTATATAGCTCTTTTGCTGTTTGTGGACTATCGACACCTTCTTTATTTTTTATTGGTGCAAATTCCTCTTCTCTTTTTACTCGTAAAACTAACATTTTATCCGCTTTATAGAAAGCATCAAATATGAACGTTTCAAACTTATATGCATTTTCCTTTTCAGGTATAACTAATTGTCCTTTTTCATCTATATATTCAGTTTTCTTAAAAGCAACATGATATGGTAATTGTTCCTTATCAATTTTATCTAACATATCAATATTAAATATATGAGCTAATATGTTAGCCTCGCCAAATTTAAGTTCTCCATTTTCATCTACTTGATTACTCATTTCTTCTGAAATTTCGCTATATTCAACAACACTAGGTCTACCATTTCTCAAACAAAATACTCCTACTTTTTCTTTTGCATTAGCTTTAACAACCGATTTGCTAGCAATTAGATAATTTTCAGATACTGTCATTCCAATAAACACAAGATCAACTAATTTTGCTAATATATTGTCTATTCCACATACAAAGAAATATTTTATTCCTTTTTGTTTCATATCTTCATTTATCTTATTCTTATTCATAGCAACAAAAATTCCACCATGGCCGTCTGCGCCCTCTTTAATTTTCCATTTATTTTCCATTACTATTTTTCCGTCTGTAAATAGCATTGGTAGTTCTCCTTGAACAAAAAATGTAACGGCTTCTTTTGGGTAATCAAAATAATTGTTTTGTTCAAAAAATCTAATAGTGTCTTCATTGTTTTCTTTACTTGTCATAATATACCAAGGAATTACCACGTTATATTCTTGTCTAATAACTTTTAAATTATCACACATAATTTCAAATAGTGATTTTTGAGGTACTATATCTAATATATATGAACCTTTAGGTCCATTATATCCTAGTCTTGTACCTTGTCCGCCTGCCATTGTAACTACTGCATATTCGTTATTTTTTATTACCTCTTCACCTATTTGGGTATATTTTTGTATTTGTTCTTGTGTTAATTTGCTTTTATCAGTATACTCAATGGGTTTTATATCATCAGTTATTTCTTCTTTTTCTTGTTTCATAGCATTGTATAATTTTTGTACTAGCTCAACATCATTTTGGGTAATATTATCTATACATTCATTTTCTTGTTTACTGCGAAAAAAATGTAATAATTGCTTATCCTTTTGTTCATTGTTACTATTAGAAAATATATTATCTAATTTCATTTTTGTATCATCATTCATATCAAAAAAAGTTTTAAAAAACACTTTTTGTTTTATGACATCTAATTTTAATTCATTATTATTTTGTATCTCATTTTTCAATAAACCGTTGTACAAATTAGCATCATCCTTTTTAGTTATTTCATATAACCCATTTACTAAATTTAAGTCTATTTGTGGTATTTGTTCTAACAACTTATTTTGTTTATTTGGTTCTAATTGGTTATAGAATTGTAGTATATGTTCTTGACCAAATTGTCCTAACTCTTGTTTTATTTCTTCAAACTTACTCATTAAAACCCCTCCCAATTATATATTTTTTAGATATAGTTCTTTTGCAGTTTGTGGACTATCCAACCCCTCTTTATTTTTTATAGGTGCAAACTCATTTTCTCTTTTTGTTCTTAACACTAACATATCACTAAACATCTCTAAACAATCAAACATATATGTTTCAAACTTGTATGCATTAGGTTCATTTGCAATTACTTTTTGTCCATTTTCATTTATATAGTCTGCTTTTTTATGGTCTACATGATACTCTAATTTAGTGTCCTTTATTTTATTTAATGCATTTATACTAAACAAATGGCTTAATATATTCATATCCCCATATACTAAAGAACCACTACTATCTTTTTGATTAGCCATTTCTTCTGATATTTCTGTATAGTTAACTACACTTACTTTACCATTCTTTTTACAAAATACACCTGCTTTTTCTTGTGGAGCATTTTTTTGAACTGATTTTGAAGATATATCATATCCATTTACAATTGTTGCACCTAATAGCACTACATCAATCATATTGGCTAGCACATTATCAACTCCACCTACATATATCCACTTTATATTTTTATCATTTATTTCATTTATTATTCCGTTTCTATTTAAAGCCTCAAATATTCCACCATTGCCATCTGGTCCTTCTTTAAATTTTCCTTTTTCCTCCATTAAAATTTTTCCGCTTTCGTCAACCATAGGAAGTTCTCCTTGCTTGAAAAACTTGATATATTCTTTTGGGTAACCAAAATATTCATTTTTCTCAAAAAATTCAATAGTCTCATTATTATTTTGATTACTTGTCATTATATACCAAGGAATTATTACTCCATACTTTTGTCTTGCAATTTTAAATTTATCACATAAAATTTCAAATATACTTTTTGGTGGGATAACATCTAGTAAAAATGTACCTTTGGGACCATTATGACCAAGCCTTGTTCCTTGACCACCTGCCATTGTAACTACTGCATACTCTCCTAATTTTATAGAAGCCTCTCCTACTTGTATATATTTTTCCAACTCATCACTAGATATATTTTGGCTATCTATTACATTTATAGGTTCAATAACATTGTTGTCCATATCTACTTTTTTATCTTTATTTCTATATATGTTATTTAACAACTCAAAATCAATATCTAATATTTTATCTAACAATGTTTGTTGAGTATATTCATCTAGTTCATTATACCAGTTTAATATATGCTCTTGATTATATTTCTTTAATTTTTCAACTACAACATCATACTTATTAACCATATATACCTTACCCCCTATTTTTAATATCTCTTTGTCTAATAACTTCATATATACAAATACCTGCAGATACACCAGCATTTAACGAAGTAACATTTCCCTTCATAGGTATTTTAATTAATACATCACACTTTTGTTTTATTAGGCGACCCATTCCTCTACCTTCACTACCTATAACTAGAGCAACACCACCAGTCAAATCTGTGTCATACCCTACATTTGGAGCATCCATATCAGTTCCAACAATCCATACATTTTCTTTTTTTAAAGTATCTATTGTTTGAGCCAAATTAGTTACCCTAGCAATTGGTAAATAATTAGTGGCTCCAACAGAAACTTTTTCTACAACACTAGTAATTAAAGCCGACCTTCTTTTAGGTATAATTATACCATGTACTCCTAAAACTTCACAAGTTCTAATAATAGAGCCTAAATTGTATGGATCTTCTATTTCGTCTAGAATAACAATAAAAGGATCCTCTTTTCTCATTTTTGCTATTTGTAAAATATCTTCAACCTCACAATATTTTTGTGGACTAGTATATATAATCACACCTTGATGATGCCCTGTTTGCGAAATAGTATCTAATTTTGTTTTTTCCACTTCAGTAATAACCAACTTTTTTTCTTTAGCTATTGATATTATTTGAATTATAGAGCCATTTTTCTCGCCTTTTTGTACAAGCACTTTGTTTATTTCTCTATCACTTCTCAATGCCTCCAAAACAGCATTTCTACCTTCTACAATATATTCATTTTCATTCATTACTTTTTCTCCTAACATTACTCGTCTAGTTTAAGTACACTCATAAATGCATCGTGTGGTAACTCTACACTACCAACTTGTCTCATTCTTTTTTTACCCTCTTTTTGCTTTTCAAGTAATTTCTTCTTTCTAGTTATATCTCCACCATAACATTTAGCAAGCACATCTTTTCTCATAGCAGATATAGTTTCTCTTGCAATTATTTTTCCACCAATACACGCTTGAATTGGAACTTCAAATTGCTGTCTTGGTATAATATCTTTTAGTTTTTCTGCCATTTTTCTTCCACGTGTATACGATTTTTCCTTATGAACTATAAATGATAGAGCATCTACAACATCTCCATTTAACATTATATCTAATTTTACTAAATCAGATTTTTGATATCCAATTATCTCATAATCAAATGAAGCATACCCCCTAGTTTTTGATTTTAACACATCAAAGAAATCATATATTATCTCATTTAAAGGCAAGTTATATATTAATGTAACTCTATTAGCATCAAGGTATTTCATATCAACATATACACCTCTACGATTTTGACATATCTCCATAACATTACCAACATACTCTTTTGGTAATAATATATGTGCCTCTACTATTGGTTCCTCCATATAACTAATTTCCTGTACAGAAGGCATATCAACTGGAGAATAAATAGTAAGCTGTTGTCCATCCGTTTTTGTTAATTTATATATTACGCTAGGTGCTGTTGTTACTAGATTTAAGTCATATTCTCTTTCTAATCTTTCTTGTATAATTTCCATGTGTAATAGTCCCAAAAAACCGCATCTAAAGCCAAAACCTAGTGCCTGTGATGTTTCAGGTTCATATTCCAATGATGCATCATTTAATTTTAATTTTTCTAGTGAAGTTTTTAGCACTTCATAATCTTTACCATCTGCAGGGTATATTCCGCAATATACCATAGGTTTTACCTTTTTATATCCTGGTAACATTTCTTTTGCTGGAGCAATTGCATTAGTTACAGTATCCCCTACGCTAATATCAGATATTGTTTTTACACTTGCTGCAATATATCCAACTTCACCTGCCGACAATTGGTTTGCAACCAAATAGCCACCTGGTTTAAAGTATCCAAGTTCTGTTACCGTATAAGTTTGATTTGCACTCATAAACTTAATTTGATCCCCCACGTTAACACTACCGTCAACAATTCTTACATAGGCTAATGCTCCTTTATAGTTGTCATAAAAGGAATCAAATATAAGTGCTTTTAACGGTGCTTTTTCATTACCTTTTGGTGCAGGTATATCTGTTACTATTTTTTCTAATACTTGTTCTACATTTAAGCCTGTTTTTGCTGATACACAAGGCGATGTAGACGTATCTATTCCTACAATATCTTCAATTTCACTCTTTACTTCTTCTACTCTTGCATTCGGTAAATCCACCTTGTTTATAACTGGAAAAATCTCCAAGTCATTTTCTAGTGCTAAATAAACATTTGCTAACGTTTGTGCTTCTACTCCTTGTGTAGCATCTACTACTAATACAGCACCTTCGCAAGCCGCTAGGCTTCTTGATACTTCATAGGTAAAATCTACATGCCCTGGTGTATCAATTAAGTTTAATATATATTCTTTTCCGTCTTTAGCCTTATATACCATTCTTACAGCTTGTGCTTTTATTGTTATACCTCTTTCGCGTTCTATATCCATATTATCTAACACTTGAGATTCCATTTCTCTTTTGGTTAATACTCCTGTAAGTTCTATTAATCTATCTGCTAGTGTTGATTTTCCATGGTCTATGTGTGCTATTATGCAAAAATTTCTAATCATGTTTTTGTCTGTCATATTATTCTCCTTACATTTATGCCTAAATTCTATCACAAATATTTGATATTTACAAGAAAAAAAAAGAAAAACACAGTATAAATTCTATGAATTTACACTGTGAAAAAACATATTTTTTAATGATATCCACCTGTACTACCAGAAGAGCCAGCAGATTTCCAAATAGCTTGTAATGTAACTGATTGATTATCTTTAAAAGCAGTTCCTGCTAAATATATTTGTCCTGTATATGGCGATATTTGTTTCCAACCATCAAATACGTATCCTAACTTTTTAGGTACTGTACTACTTATATATGTTGTTTGATTACTTGGCCCACTATGTCCTCCATTGAAGTCGTATGTTATTGTATATGTTTGTTGTTGGTCTAATTTCCAAATAGCTTGTAATGTAACCGATTGATTATCTGTAAAAGCTGTTCCTGCTAAATATATTTGTCCTGTATATGGTGATATTTGTTTCCAACCGTCAAATACATATCCTGACTTTTTAGGTACTGTACTACTTATATATGTTGTTTGATTATATTTCTTCGTTTGATTACTTGGCCCACTATGTCCTCCATTGAAGTCGTATGTTATTGTATATGTTTGAGTTGATGCTTGTTGTTGCCATACTGCATATAGCGTTACATTTCCTGTAACAGTTATTGCACTGCCTGCAGTATATGAAGGGCTAGTTGCATAACTACTTGAACTCCAACCTAAAAATGTATATCCACTTCTCGTTGGTATAGTATTACTTATATATATTACTTGTCCGTATGTTCCAGTTTGACTACTTGGTGCTCCATTTCCATTATTTGCATTATATTTTATTGTATATGTTTGAGTTGTTGTTTGTTGTTGCCATACTGCATATAGATTAAGATTTTCGTCATTAGAATATAGCGTACCTAGAGAATACATTGCAGTTGTTGCATTACTATTTGTACTCCAACCTAAAAATGTGTATCCACTTTTTGTTGGTTTTGTATTACTTATATATATTGATTTTCCTTGCTGTTTTGTTTGACTGCTTGGTGCTCCGCTTCCACCATTTGCATGATATGTTATTGTATATGTTTGCACATTTCCTACTGCTTGCCATACTGCATATAGTGTGGCAGATTGATTAAACTTATATGTTGACCCTGGCTGATAAGTTGCATATAGTGAAGTTTTGTCAGTATTCCAACCTAAAAATGTATAACCACTTTTTGTTGGTTTATTTGTTCTTAAAACTAAATCTTCATCATGTATTTTGGTTTGGCTAGTTGGTGCTCCACTTCCACCGTTTGCATTATATGTTATTGTATATGTTGTTTGTCCTGGCGTTGCTGTTTCTTGTTCCCATACTGCATAAAGTGTTATACTCATATCATTTGTATACCTATCCCCTGGTTCATATACTACAACAGTTGAACTAATTCCTGTACTCCAACCTTTAAATACATACCCCTCTCTAGTTGGCTCTACTGTACTTAAAATCAATGTTTCTCCTTGTACTTTATTTTGTACCATAGGTGCACCTGTTCCCCATGTTGCATTATATGTAACTCTATATGTAACAGCTTTTTGCCAAATAGCATAAAGTGTTACCGTTGCATCATTGTTATACTTGTCTCCCGGTTCATACGTTGCCGTAGTTGAAGTCTTATATAGGCTCCAACCTAAGAACTTATATCCTGTTCTCGTTGGTTTTATATTACTTATAGTTAATGTTTCTCCTTGTACTTTTGTTTGGTTACTTGGTTCTCCACTTCCACCGTTTGCATCATACGATATTGTATACATTGTAGTTTTTCCACTTATATTTACTATTGCGTAATTATCATTATTTGATTTATATCGTATAAATACATATTTTGCTTCAATATTAGATACATCTAGTAATCTTTTTGTTGGGCTGTACCAACTTTTTGGATTTGTAGTATTCGAATAACTATATTGATATGAATTCCAATTTACTCCTAAGTCAATTGTTTGATTTTGTGAGTTATATACAAATTCAGGTAAAGTACTTGGTTTTTCTTCTTGTGCATCTAATACTCTATTAATCAATGTTGCAACTTCTGCTCTAGTTAATTGTCCTTGTGGTCTTAGTATACCGTCTTCATAGCCTTTTATTAATCCTTGTTCGTATGCTATTAAAACATATATCTTTAACTCATCTGATATCTCACTTGCATCAGAAAATATTTTGTATAAATCTGGTATACTTCCTATTGGTTTTGTATAATCTAGTGCTTTTACTAATGCTACAGCCATGTCCTCTCTTACAGCCATATCATAAGACCTAAAATACATATTGTTATATGCATCTTTATATCCTGTTAAATACTCTCTAACTCCTTCGACATAAGGATATTCCCAATCCGTAGGTGTAACATCCTTAAATGTTTGCTGTGAAGTTTGTTGATATGTTAATCCTAAAGAATTAGCCATTATTTTTGCAAATTCTGCCCTTGTAATACTGTTATTAGGCTTAAATGTTCCGTCTGGATAACCATTAACAACTCCAATCTTAACTAGTTTATCAATACTATCTTTTGCCCAAAAATTATTGCTTACATCTGAAAAATTGCTTGCTCCAAATACACAGCTAAAAGATAGCACGATTAAAAACATTGTGTAAATCACACACTTCTTCATTCGTATCACTCCTATTCTATTTAGGAATATATTATACATATATATCCTTTCTTATATGAAAAATATTATCATAAAGAAAATAAAATAGCAATATATATTGTCGATATTTGTAAAAAAATCAGTTACAGTTTAAAAAAAAAATACATTTTATGTAAATTCCAAAGTTGATAATGTTTCCATATATGTCTCCAACATTTATATATCTATACATTATATCCATAAACATTTATTATATTTTTACCACATTTTATTTTACAGTTAGAATTTGTATAGAAAAAATAATCTAATTAGCTATACTAAAAATCAAAAAACAGTTCAAAACTGTTTTTTATTTGTTTAATACAATTGGTAAATTGGCGTAGTCGCTACTATACCGTTACTTCCTGTAGAAGAACATTTTACTTTAAAAGAAACATAATCGTTTACATCATACGTCTTTATTCCCTCTGATAAACCATAAGTTGTAACTGTAAAAGATTGTTCAGCATTTATTCCATAATATAATACATCTTTATTACCACTAAACCAATTTTCTGCTCCCCAACATAAATATATTGTATCTAACAATTTAATTGTAAAGATACTTGCTTCTGCACCTTCTGTATATCCAAAACCATTTCTTTCGAATCCACATTGTGCCCATACACACGGTATTGCATAATATATTTTTCCGTTATACTCAACATAATCATAATTGCCATTTACTATTCCTTGATTTCCTGTTGTATCAATTACAGATGTAGTATCTATATATATATTACCCTGAAATGGCGTATATGTAGTTAGTGTTGAAATTTCAGTTCCTAAATCAATAGCGGTATTTATTGTACCAGTATTCCAATTTGTGTTTTCGTCAATATTATCATCAAACGCATATAAATATGTCCCGCCGGTTACTGTATATTCATTACACGTTCCTTTCAAAGTAAAGTTTGAATTAGAGTCAAATGTAAACTCCACATTCATTGTCTGCTTAATTGGTGTTGCTGATAATGTTTCACTCCCTGGCATTTCATTGCCTACGCTATCTATTGCTATTACTTTTATTTCACTATATGTTGTCCCAGATGTTAAGTTCTCAAATATATTACTTTCTTGCCACGTTTTTCCATTATCTATACTATATTTATATGTTACTGCCTGTCCGTTATTATCACTTGTACTTGCATTTATTGTTATACTCGTTTGTGTTACCTTTCCTATTGTTGGAGTAAAGCTATATGGGGCTGTATTATCAAATGTATAACTTTGTGATACTACATTTCCACTTGTATTTCCTGATGTATCATATACTTCTTTTACATGTAGATAGTATGTTCCGGTTAAATTTGTTCCTATTGTAAAGGCTGTTCCATTTGGATATGTTATCCAACTTCCTCCTGTTTGGCTATCTTGACTTGTTGATAAATAATATTCATAGGTATTATTGTTTGCTAATTCGTTATTGTCTGTTACTGTTATTGTTACTTGTGTATTTTTTGCTAGTCCTATTCCATTTGGTTCTATTGTTATTATTGGGCTTATATTATCTACTTCTCCTATTACTCCTCCAGTTATTTTTAACGTATTACTTACCACTTGTCCATCTTCATTTATTAATCGTATTTGTATTCCACTTTCTTCACTTATTGTTACTGGGTTATTATACAAGCTCCAACT
>CALYAQ010000135.1 GCA_944393615.1 uncultured Clostridia bacterium | reverse complement strand
ACATATCAAAACAACTTTCAAAATACATAAAGCAAACACAACACATCTTGATAGCAACTAAAGGAATAGAACAAGACACATGCAAATTTTTAACAGATGTAGTATTAGATTATATAAATACAAACAGACTTGCAGTTATATCTGGACCGACCTTTGCAGTTGATATTATAAAAGACGTTCCTATTGGGTTGTCGCTTGGGACTACAAATGAACTAACAAAGAAAACAATCACTCAAGCATTTACAAATCCAAAAACAAAATTAAGAGCAACACTAGATATAGTTGGGATAGAAGTGTGTGGAGCAATAAAAAATGTCATGGCAATAGCTTCAGGAATGTTAGAAGGAATGAATGTAGCAGATTCAACAAAAGCATTATTTCTAACTGAAGCATTAAATGATATAAAAGAAATAATTGACGTATTAGGCGGAAACAAAAAAACAATTCTTTCTTTTGCTGGGTTTGGAGATATATTAATGACATGTACAAGTCAAAACTCAAGGAATTTCACATTTGGTAAAATACTAGGCTCTGGAAAAACAGAAGAAGCACAAAAATATAGAGAAACTACAACAGTAGAAGGATTATACACATTAAAATCCATACAAAAATTACTACAAGACACAGGAGCATGCATTCCAATTATCGATTTAATTTACGACATAATATATAATGGAAAAGATAAAGAAGAAATGTTAAAATTTTTAATAGAAAAATAGGTAAGAATTATGAAAAAGAAACAATTGCAAAATCTATTTATTGTATATTTTTCTATATTGCCAATTTTTAGTTTGTATTTTATGCACAATAGAATAGCTACACTAATAGAATTATTAATAGCTATTGCTCTAGCAATACTCACAATTATTTATATCAAAGAAGCAAGAAGCAAAATATATATACCAATAAGTTATTTATGTATAGTACTTATTTACTTATTTATAAATTACTATAGGAGTTATAACTTTACTTCGCTAGTGCCCGGTAATTTTAACTATAATGTAATTGATGAATCATTAACAATAATTAAATTAATAACGCCGGTAATGTTACTTTACTTTTTATACTACATAAATTTCAATTTAAAACAATACTTTTTGATAATAAATATATGGACAATTTTTATAACAAGCAACATAATTTTTACAAACATATTAAAATTGAGTTTGTGCTCATATAATTCCAATACAATAAGCTATAGTATATTCGAATGGAACAACAACCTAAACTACCTGGAAACAGCTAGTAAAGGATTTTTTACATATGCAAATCAACAGGCAGCAATGCTTGTATTACTATTACCGCTTATTTTTTATAAATTTATAGAAAATTGGAAGTACATATTTTTAATATCCGCATTACTAATAAGCGGTCTAATGATGGGAACTAGAGTTAGCAGTTTAGGGCTAATATTAGTGCTTTTTTGCCTTATAATAATATATATTATATTCACTATAATTAAACAACATAAGTTTCAATATCATATTATAATCTCCTTAATTCCATTAACATTATCAATTTTAATATTACCTATATCGCCATATAACAATAGAAATAATGAGTTTGTAAATGAAAATAATGAAATAGAAATAAGCTATTTAACAAAAAGGAATTTAAATCAAACTGAAAACATTGAAGGTAACAATGATAAAAAATATAAAATAAAATATTTCAATACTAAAGTAAATAACTATTATTTACCCGAAATATTTTATGAAAAATATTATCCAATAATATACGATACAGATTTTTGGTATAACTTTATAAAAGATACGCCTTTAAATAAGATAAATTATAGATATATAGAAAAAAGCATAATAAAAAGAGTAAAAGAAATAAATGATAACAACTATGATAAATTATTTGGAATAAGCAACACAAGAATTCAAAATATAGTAAATATAGAACAAGACTTTATATTACATTATTTTGCATTTGGAATAATAGGAATGTTAATACTACTAATTCAATATTTCATAATTATTCCATATGAAATACATAATTTTTTAAAATACAAAATTTTTTTTAGAATAACACTATTATCATCCATCACATTATTTGTATTTGTAAGTATTCTAACAGGTAACATAATAAACTCATTAAATATAATAATACCATTTTCATTGGTATTATCAATGACATACAATAAAAATATTGATAAAAATAATACTAATTTGTTATAATAATTGTGAGGGAGAAAATGAAAGTTATAAACGATATAAAATACATTTATGTTAAATACAATTTCTTAATACAGCAACTAATATCAAGAGATTTTAAAGTAAAATATAAAAGAAGCGTACTCGGAGTATTATGGAGTTTATTATATCCCCTTTTAATGATGGGAGTTTTAGCCATAGTTTTTTCAAATGTATTTAAATTTTCAACACCTGGAGTAAACTATTTAGTTTATTTAATGACCGGATTGACTTTATATAATTATTTTAGTGAAGCCACAAATTTAGCAATGAGCAGTGTTGTAGCAAACTTTAGCTTAATAAATAAAGTTTATATACCAAAGTACGTATTTCCATTATCAAAATGTTTATTTGTAGGAATAAACTTTTTATTCACTTTAATACCACTTTATTTAGTTATTATTTTCACAGGAACAGGGATAAACATATGGCACTTATTACTTCCGTTTGTTTTTGTGTGTTTATTTTTATTTACAATTGGTGTTGGATTCATATTATCAACAATTGCGGTATTTATGAGAGACATGTTCTATATATATGGCATATTAATTAGCATACTCACATACATGACACCAATTATGTATGACATAAACATGATATCAACAAAATTCCAAATAATATTAAAATTAAACCCATTATATCATTATATAACATTTGCCAGGACTATTATTTTGTATGGGAAGTGCCCATCTATATTCCAATTTTTGATTTGTTTAATAACTTCCTTAGTTGCATTTTTAATTGGCGTAACAGTATTTAAAAAAAGTCAAGATAAGTTTATTTATTATATATAGGAGGTACTATGGAAACA
>CALYAQ010000134.1 GCA_944393615.1 uncultured Clostridia bacterium | reverse complement strand
TACTTTAATTTTACACTATTTTCAAAAAAAAGCAATACTTTTTGTTAAAATATTGCTTTTTTTATTGCATTTTTTCTTACAACTTGCATTTACTTTACAGAATTGCATTTACTTTTTCAGTTGACCTATGAAAAAAGAAAAAGTTTTCTAACCTTTAGACGCGTAAGCTTTGAGTAATTTTTGGTAAATTTGTATTTTTTGTCGATATTCCTTGAAAAACAAATAAATATATGATAATATATCAAAGAAGAATTTTTAGAGATATGGGGGAGTAAAAAATGTATAGAAATGCTATAAGCCTTGAGGCTGTACACACACACACACACACACAATTGGATGATTTTAAAAATAGCTTTTATAAACAACAATATGCGATTTTTATTTGTTATATAGAATAACCAAAAACATTATATAAATATGTATAATGTTTTGGTTGTTTTTTGCTTTGTTTTTGATTGTATATATAATAAGGAGAGGTCGCAAGTGAATTTTATAGGGGTTGTTAGTAAATTACCTAAAATAGTAAAGAGAATTAGTTTAGTTATAATAGATATTGTAGCAATAATATTAGCATATATGTTTACATATTTGTTTATACCACAAGAATATGGTATAGCATCTAGTGCCTTTTTTAGTACAGTGCTTTTAGCAATTATAATATATATAATATTTTGGAATGTTTTTAGGATATATAGGAATATAACAATATATTCTAGTATACAAGAATATATTGTGCTAGCTTGTACTTGTGCTATATCAGCGTGGTTAATAACTATGATAGAGACGATTTTACCAATTGCTACATTAAGTATGCAGACTAATATATTGGCGGGTATATTTATTGCAGTAGAAACAGTAGCAGTACGTGGAGGGTTTAGATGTTTGGTAAACTATATTAATAGTAAAGGTAAAAAAGAAAAAAAGAATATATTAATAATTGGTGCAGGTCAAGCTACATCACAAATTATTAGAAATATTACTGTTAATATGGGGGATGAATATAACATAGTTGGAATTATAGATGATGATACTGAAAAAAGAAGATGCTTAATGTATGGTGTTGAAGTAATTGGAAATAGGTTAGATATAAAGCGTATATGTGAAAAAGAGAATGTTAATTTAATACTTTTTTCTATTCAAAATATAAAAGAGAAAGAAAAAAATGAAGTTCTAAATATTTGTAATGATACAAATGCTAAAGTAAAGGTAATGTTACCAATAGAGAAGATTATACATGGTAAAGATATAGATGACAGCTTTAGAGATGTTGAGTTGGAAGATTTGTTGGGTAGAGAAAGTATAAAGCTGAATAATAATGAAATAAGTGATTTTTTAAAGGGAAAGATAGTGTTAGTTACTGGAGCAGGTGGCTCAATTGGTTCAGAGCTTTGTAGGCAGATTGCTACTTTTTCTCCTGAAAAATTAATTATGTTAGATATATATGAAAATTCGTTATATGAAGTTGAAAGAGAATTACAGCCAGTATATGGAGAAGATATAATAAAAACGGTTATAGCTAGTATTAGGGATAAGAAAAGATTAAATGAAATTTTTAAAGAATATAGACCTCAAATAGTATTTCATGCTGCAGCACACAAGCATGTGCCTTTAATGGAAAATAGTCCTATGGAGGCTATAAAGAATAATGTGTTTGGAACATATAACGTTGTTGCGTGTTCAAATGAATATGGAGTTGACCGTTTTGTACTTATATCTACAGATAAAGCAGTAAATCCAACTAGCATAATGGGGGCAACGAAAAGAATATGTGAAATGATTGTGCAGGCAAAAAATTCTAATAGCAAAACTAATTATGTGGCTGTTAGATTTGGAAATGTTTTAGGGAGTAATGGTTCTGTAATACCGTTATTCAAAAAACAAATACAAGAGGGAGGACCTGTTACTGTTACACATAAGGAGATTACGAGATATTTTATGCTAATACCTGAAGCGGTAGGACTTATTTTACAAGCTGGAACATATGCAAAAGGTGGAGAAATATTTGTACTTGATATGGGGGAGCCTGTAAAAATATATGATTTAGCAAAAACATTAATTAAATTTTCGGGAAAAAATATACCTATAAAGATTACGGGACTAAGAAAAGGCGAAAAGCTATATGAAGAATTGCTTATTGCTGAAGAGGGACTTACTAAAACTGCAAATGATAAGATAATGATATCAAAAATTGAACAACATGATGAAAAAGAAATAAATGAAAAGTTACAAAAATTAGCTAGATTAATAGAAAATGATAATTGTACAAGACATGATGTAAGACAAATGATGAAGGAAATTGTACCTACATTTATTGATAAAAACATATTGTAATAGGAAGAAGGAATATATATTTATGAATAAAAAAATAAGGGTATTAAGTTGTATCCTAGTAATATTGTGGATGATTATTGTTTTTAGTTTTTCACATCAAGAAGCGGTACAATCTAGTGGGACAAGTCAAAAGGTAATTGAGGTAATATTAAATGTATTGCCTGTTGAAGATAACATGAATGACAATCAAAAGCAACAACTTATATCTCAATTACAATTACCAATTAGAAAGTTGGCACATTTTACAATATATTTTATAGGTGGAATGTTAATATATCTTTTATTTAGTACAACTAAATACGCAACAAAAACAAAGGTTATATTATCTCAAGTTGTAGCAACAACTTATGCAATATCAGATGAATTACATCAATATTTTATACCTGGCAGAGCAATGCAGTTTACAGATGTATGTATTGATTCAGCAGGTGCGTTACTTGGTATAATTATTGCAATGTTAATTATATATATATTAAAGAATAGAAAGAAGGAAGAAAAATGAGGGAAAAAGTTTTTTTAGCTTCACCACATATGTCTGATGAAGGGTATGAAATGCAATATATAAAGGAGGCATTTGATACAAATTGGATTGCTCCTTTAGGGGAAAATGTAAATAAATTTGAAGAAGAAATTTGTGCATATACTAAAGCACAAAATGCATGTGCATTAAGTGCAGGAACAGCAGCTTTACATATGGCGTTAAAAGCTGTTGATATACAAAAGGGAGATATAGTGTTTTGTCAAAGTTTAACTTTTTCAGCGACTGCCAATCCAATAATGTATGAAGGTGCGACCCCAGTATTTATAGATTCAGAAAAAGATACTTGGAATATGAGCCCTAAAGCGTTAGAAAAAGCATTTGAAAAATATCTGAATGTGAAAGCGGTTATGATAGTACATTTATATGGTACTCCTGCTAAAATAGATGAGATAGAAAAAATATGTAAAGAGCATAATACACCAATTATAGAAGATGCGGCAGAGAGTTTAGGTGCTACATATAACGGAAAACATACAGGAACATTCGGAGATTATGGTGCCTATTCATTTAACGGAAACAAAATTATAACTACTAGTGGTGGTGGTATGCTTGTTTCAGATAGTAAAGAAAGAATAGATAAAGTACATTTTTGGGTAACTCAAGCAAGAGAGCCAGCAAGACATTATCAACATAATGAGGTTGGATATAACTATAGATTAAGTAATGTTTTAGCAGGTATTGGTAGAGGTCAGTTAAAAGTTTTGGAACAAAGAATAAATAAAAAAACGCAAATATATGAGTTATATAAAGAAGGATTTAAAGATATACCTCAAATTACAATGCAACCATACGAAGAAAATGCAAGACCAAATCATTGGCTATCTGCAATATATATAGATAAAGATTCAAAAATTCAACCTTTAGATATTATAGAGGCATTAGAAAAGGAAAACATTGAATCAAGACCAGTATGGAAACCAATGCATATGCAACCTGTATTTGAACAATATGATTTTATATCAGAGTTACAACAAGGTTCAACATCTCAAGAATTATTTGAGCAAGGAGTATGTCTACCTAGTGATACTAAAATGACAGAAGATACACAAAAAGAAATTATACAAATAATACGAAATTTATTTAAGGAAGTGTAATATATGTATAAAAAATACATAAAAAGAGTGCTTGATTTTACATTAAGTCTTATAGGGGTTATTGTATTATCTCCAATAATGTTAATAACAGCAATATTGGTAAGAATAAAACTTGGTAGCCCAGTTATATTTAAGCAACAAAGACCGGGGAAAGATGAAAAAATATTTACGATTTATAAATTTAGGACAATGACAGATAAAAAAGATGAGCAAGGAAATCTTTTACCTGATAAAGATAGACTTACTAAATTTGGTAAATTTCTTAGAAGTACAAGTTTAGATGAATTACCAGAACTTATAAATATATTAAAAGGCGATATGTCTATTGTGGGTCCTAGACCATTATTAGTTGAATATTTACCATACTATAATGAAAATGAAAAACATAGACATGATGTAAGACCTGGATTAACAGGTTTAGCACAAATAAATGGAAGAAATGCAACAAGTTGGGAAAAAAGATTTGAATATGATGTTACATATACAAATGAGGTGTCATTTATTCTAGATGTAAAAATTATATTAGCAACAGTAGGGAAAGTATTTAAAAGAGAAGGTATATCACAGGAAGGTAATGCTACTATGAGTAAGTTTGAATGTGAAAGAAAGGAGCAATTAAATGTCTAGTAATGTAGTAATAATTGGTGCCGGAGGACATTCTAAAGTTGTAGCAGATATTATAATTAAATCAAATGATAATGTAGTGGGCTTTCTAGATGATAATGTACCTATACGGGACTAATATAATTAATGATATAAAAGTAATAGGAAAAATAGAAAAGTGTAATGAATTAAAACAAAACAAAGAACTTTCTTTTATAATTGCGATAGGCAATAATAACACAAGAAAAAAAATAAGTAATGAATATGATTTGGAATATTATACAGCTATACACCCTACTGCAGTTATTGGAATAGATGTATATATTGAAAAAGGTACTACTGTTATGGCAAATGCAGTCATAAATTCAGGTGCTAAAATAGGTAAGCACTGTATAATAAACACAGGAGCAATTATTGAACATGATAATATATTACAAAACTTTATTCATATATCGCCCAATGTAACTTTATGCGGTACTGTAACAATAGGAGAAAAAACACATATAGGAGCAGGAACGGTTGTAAAGAACAATATTGAAATATGTAATAGTTGTGTAATAGGAGCAGGAGCGGTAGTGGTAAAAGATATAAAACAAGTAGGTACATATATAGGTATACCTGCAAAAAGAATGGAGCAGTAAATGAAAAAAGTATTATTTGTAGCAACAGTTACTTATCATATACAAACATTTCATATACCATATTTACAATATTTTAAAGAACAAGGATATGAAGTTCATGTAGCATGTAAAGGAAATGCAGAAATACCGTATTGTGATAAACATTTTGATTTGGATTTTGCAAGATTTCCATTTAAACTACAAAATTTAAAAGTATATAATCAATTAAAGAAAATAATAAATGAAAATGAATATGAAATAATACATTGTCATACACCAGTAGGTGGAGTATTAACTAGATTAGCAGCAAGAAAAGCAAGAAAGAAATATAATACTAAAGTAATATATACAGCACATGGCTTTCATTTCTATAAAGGAGCACCAAAACTTAATTGGTTAATATATTACCCAATAGAAAAAATGATGTCAAGATATACGGATTGCTTAATTACAATAAATAAAGAAGATTATGAATTTGCAAAAAAGAAATTTAAGATAAAAGATATTAGACATATACATGGAGTGGGTTGTAAAACTGAAAGATTAGATGTACAATTAAGTGAAGAAGAGAAACAAAAATATAAAGAGGATTTACAAATACCAAAAGATTCAACCGTATTGTCTTATGTAGCAGAGTTAAATAAAAATAAAAATCAAATGCTGTTGATAGATACAGTAGAACAATTAGTTAAAAGTAATATTAATGTTTGTTTACTATTAATAGGAACAGGTGAATTAAAGGAATATTACGAACAACAAATAAAAGAAAAAGGATTAGAAAACAATATAAAATTGTTAGGTAAAAGACAAGACATAGGACAGTTGTTATCAATAACTGATATATATGTAGCATCAAGTTTTAGAGAAGGATTACCAGTAAATATAATGGAAGCTATGTATATGAGTTTACCTATTGTTGCGACTGATAATAGAGGTCATAGAGAGTTAGTGAAAAATAATGAAAATGGATATATAGTAAATACAAATGATAAACAAAAATTTTATGATAGCATTACTAATTTAATACTACATAAAGATATAAAAGATAATTTTTCTATTATTTCAAAAACATTAGTACATGATTATTTATTAGATAATGTAAAAAAAGAAATGATAGAAGTATATAATCAATAGTGAGGATAAAATGGGGAGTGTAGTTTTTTATATAATATCATTTCTAATATGTATAATTATTATATATATGGCAGAAAAAAATGATAAAAAAATAAGTGAAAAATTAAAAATACTATTATTTGTATTAGCTTTATTAATACCAATAGTAATATCTGGCATTAGGTATAATGTCGGAACAGATTTTTTAACTTATTATTATAGCATTGATAATATCAATTCCATGTCAATAAACCAGCTATTGCAAAGTGATTATGAAATCGGTTTTGGAATTATAGCAAAAATAGCAATGTGTTTTAATGAAGAACAAGTGGTGTTTGTTATTTTTGCTATATTAACAGTAATATTTGCATTTTTAGGAATACTTAATAAAAAAGAAAAAATATCTATTAGTCTAGGTATGCTTGTATATTTATTTATGTTTTTTACTTCAAGCTTTAATGGAATGAGACAGTGCTTGGCTGTAGTAATAATGTTTTTTGCTTTAAAATATATAATAAATAAACGTTTTGTTAAATTTTTATTATTCACTTTATTTGCAATGTGTTTTCATAAAACAGCAATAGTATTATTACCATTTTATTTCATATTAAATATTAAAAATGATAATAGTTTAATAAAGTTAGTATCGCTAGTTGCGGTAACAGTATTAGCACTTAATATAGATGCGTTTCTAAACATTATGAGCAATATTGAACTGTTTGAAAAATATACAGTATATACAACTGGTTCTATAGGAGGAATAGGCCATATTGTTTTAAATATTTTAATACTATTCGTTTTAAGTATATATATTAAGAGATTAATACATTATGATAAAGATAATGAAAAGTTTTTCTTTCTATACTTAATAGGAGTAATATTAAGCATGTTATCATTAAAAGTAGTGGCATTAGCTCGTATAAGTTCATACTTTACAATTGTATTGATATATTTGTTACCTGCAATACCTAAAGTAATAAAAGAAAAAAAAGAAAAAGAATGTATTACTATTTTAATGTTTATGTTTATAATACTTTTATTTATTTTAGAAGTATATGTATTTGGAATGAGTGATGTTATACCGTATCAAACATTTATAGAAAGGAGTTAATATGTACAATTTATCTATAATAATACCTGCATATAATGCAGAAAAATATATTGAAAAATGCATTAATAGTATATTGAAACAAAAATACTATGATTATGAAATACTAGTTATTGATGACGGTTCAAAGGATAATACATATAAAATATGTGAAGAGATTGCAAAAAATAATGCTTGTGTAAAAATATTTCATAAAGAGAATGGCGGAGTTAGTTCAGCTAGAAATATGGGGATACAAAATGCAAATGGTAAGTATATTATGTTTATGGATTCAGATGATTGGATTTTAGAAAATAGTTTAAATAAAATTAACCAAGTAATGAATTTAAATGTGGATAAAGATATGTATATTTTTAGAATAGTAGAAAATTTATTTGAAAGTAATACATATAAAGTAAAAGATGTTATAGCAAAATTAATATATACAGAGTTAATAAATTCACCTTGTAGTAAGATTTATTCCAATAAAATTATCAAAGATAATAATATATTGTTTGATACTAATACAGAAATAGGAGAAGATAAGCTTTTTAATATTACCTATATACAATATGTAAAAGAAGTTGTACTAAATTCATATAATTATTATTGCTATAATCAAGATAATAGTAATTCTTTAACAAAGAAATATAAGAAAGATAAATATAACAAACTTATGTATGTAAATGATAAAGCTAAAGAAATAACAAGAAAATATAATCAAGAAGATATAATGTATGCTTTAAATTATATAAGGTATAAAAATATATTTTCTTGTATTATGGATTTATCTCATAAAGATTGTACCTATACATATAAAGAAAAATTAGATATAATTAAGAAAATGAAAAAAGAAAACAGAGATTTAAAAGTTAAAGGTTTAGGAATTAAAAAAAGTATATTAGTAAGTTTATTAAAAATAATTCCTAGTAGTATACTTTTGATAATATGTAGTTTTGTACATAAACGAAAAGTAAGGAGATAATTTGATGAAAAATATAGGAATAATAAACTTAAATTATATTAATAATTATGAAAATAGAATACAAAACTATGCGGTTCAGTATAGTTACGAAAAAATGAATTTAAAAGTTGAAACTATAAAAAATAATACATATGATTATGAAAATAGAAGCATAAAATATTATTTAAGATTATTTTCAATAACAAAGGTTTATCAAGTTTTGAAAAGAAAACTAAACTTAATAATATCAAAACATATAAAGAATAAAGTTTTAATAAAAAGAAGAGGAAACTTTTTAGAATTTGAAAAATATATTAATTATAGTGAAAACATAATTACAAATAACTTTAATACCAATATACTAAATGATAAGTATGATTTTTTTTCAATAGGAAGTGACCAAGTTTGGAATCCACAAAGACCAACTATAAAAGAAATAAATTTTTTAGAGTTTGCTCCTAAAGAAAAAAATATATCGTTTTCAGCAAGTATAGGAGTAAATGATATACCAAAAGAATATATTGATATATATAAAAAGGGATTTGAAAATATATCAGCTATATCTGTAAGAGAAGAAAGATCTGTAGAATTAGTAAAAGAAATAAGTGGAAAAGAAGCTGTATTAGTTGTTGACCCAACTATGATGTTAACTGATAAAGAGTGGGACAAAGTTTCTAAAAATCCTGAATATATCCCTGAAAAAAAATACATATTAACATATTTTTTAGGCAAATATTCTAGAGCTAGAAAAAAATATATATACGATATAGCGAAAAAGAATAATTTTGAAGTTGTTGATTTAGGACAAATACGTATTGATAAATATTATATCGCCGGACCAAGTGAATTTTTGTGGTATATAAAAAATGCAGAAATGGTATTTACAGATTCTTTTCACGGAACAGTTTTTTCAATATTATATAAACGACCTTTTTATGTATTAGATAGAGAGCAACAAGGAAAATCCATGAGTAGTAGGCTAGATACTATATTGAAAAAATTTAATTTGGAAAATAGAAAATTAACAAGTTATGATAAAGAAGTGGAGTTTAATATAGATTTTAGTAATACAGATAATATATTAAAAGAAGAAAGAGAAAAAGCAATGAATTTTTTAAAGAATTCATTAGGAATAGGTGAATAATTTGAAAGTAAATGAAGTAAAAGTAGGAGTTATATTATCGTATATAATAGTTGCTTTGAATATGATTATTGGTGTAGCATATTTACCATTTTTAACATATTCGTTAGGACAATCTGAATATGGATTATATTCATTAGTATATACAACTATGTCATATCTTACAATATTAGATTTTGGATTTGCTAATGCAATTGTTATATATACGGCAAAGTATAGACAAAATAATGACGAAGAAAAAGAACGTAAATTACATGGTATGTTTTTAACAATTTATACGGTTATAGGAGTTATAGCAGGTATATGTGGATTAATATTGATGTGTAATGTTGAAAATTTGTTTGGAGCAACTTTAACAGTTGAAGAATTAAGCAAAGCTAAAATACTTATGGGAATATTATCATTTAATTTATTAATCACATTTCCATTTAGTATATTTAATTCAATAATTACTGCATACGAAAAATTTGTATTTGCAAAGTGTGTAAACATATTAAGAATAATACTTGCACCAATAATTATGATACCTTTTCTTTTGTTTGGATACAAATCAATAACTTTAGTTATAATATTAACATTAGTAAATATTTTTTGTTCATTATTAAATACTTTTTATTGTATAAAGAAATTGAATATAAAATTTGCCTTAAAAGGTTTTGATATACCATTGCTAAAAGAAATAAGTATATTTTCGTTTTTTATATTTTTATCAGTTATAATAGATAAGATAAATTGGACTGTTGACCATTTTATATTAGGTGCAACTCTTGGTACAGTTGCTGTTGCCATATATAGCGTTTCAGCACAGTTTAATACTATGTACATTGCATTTTCCACTGCAATTAGTAATATATTATTACCAAGAATAAGCAAAATGGTAGCACGAAATGCAAGTAATGAAGAGTTTACGGACGTATTTATTAAAACAGGAAGATTACAATATATAATAATGGCTTTGATAATAACGGGTTTTGTTTTATTTGGTCATCAATTTATATTATTCTTGTTTGGAGCAGAATATGATTTGTCGTATTATATAGCATGTATTTTAATGTTACCTGTAACATTACCTTTAATACAAAATATAGGAATTAGTATTTTACAAGCTAAAAATTTACACAAGTTTAGAACGTTAGTGTTTTTAGGCATAGCAATATGTAATGTTATTCTTTCAATAATATTGGTTAATATATATGGTGTAATAGGGTGTGCGGTAGGTACAGCAATATCACTTATATTAGGTCAAGGATTAATTTTAAATATATACTACCATAAGAAAATTCATATTGATATTTTAAAGTTTTGGAAAGAAATAATTGAAATGACAATTCCTGTTTTAGTAGTATTTATATTAGGATTTGTTATGAGAGAATATTTTACCATTGATAGTATATTAGCATTTTGTTTACAAATAGTATTATATGTTATTGTATATGCAATATTTATGTGGTATTGGGGAATGAATTCGTATGAAAAGAATTTGGTTAATGATATGAAAGATAAAGTTATTATGAAGTTAAGAAGGGGTTAATATGATTGAGATTATAGAAAAATCAAAGTGTTGTGGTTGTCATGCTTGCTATAATGCATGTCCTAAAAATGCTATTACTATGCAAGAAGATACAAAAGGTTTTTTAGTGCCAGTAGTTGATAAAAATAAGTGTATAGACTGTAAAATTTGTGAAAAAGTATGTCCTATTTTAAATACTAAAGAAAATAATAACAAGCCTATTGCCTATGCTTGTTATAATAAAAATGAAACTGTAAGATTAGATAGTTCTTCTGGTGGGATATTTACTTTAATTGCTACATATGTAATCAAGAATGGTGGTATAGTTTTTGGAGCAAGTTTTAATAATGATAATTTGGTTGAACATATTGAGATAGATAAAGTTGAAGATTTATATAAATTAAGAGGGTCTAAATATGTTCAAAGTAAAATTGGAGATACATATAAAAAAGCAAAAGAATATTTAGAAAATGGAAGGCTAGTATTGTTTACAGGTACGCCTTGCCAAGTTGAAGGGTTATATAGCTTTTTAAGAAAAGAATATCAAAATTTATATACTCAAGATATTATATGTCATGGAGTACCTTCACCAAAAGTATGGAAAGAGTATCTTAAATATAGATTAGGTAAAGAAGATATAGGTAAGATTGATATTAATTTTAGAAATAAAGATAATGGTTGGGCTAGATTTAATTTGGTGTTAACAAATAAAGAATATAAGTACAAGAAATATCATAGTACAGATTTATATATGAGAGCGTTTTTGAAAAATATATCTTTAAGGGAATCGTGTTATAATTGCAGTTTTAAAAAAGAGAATAGAGTTTCTGATATAACGTTAGCTGATTTTTGGGGAATAAATAGTATATTACCAAACTTTAACGATGATAAAGGAGTATCGTTAGTAATGGTAAATTCTAATAAAGGAAATAATGTGTTTGAAGAAATTAAAGAAAATATATTGTATGAAAAAGTTGATTTTAAAAAAGCTATTTCAATGAATCCTTCAATGACACAAAGTGTAAAATCGAATAGCAATAGAGAAAGCTTTTTTAATGGTTTAGGTAAGTATGAGTTTGAGGAGTTGGTTAATAAATACGTAAAGAAAAATAGCATTATATTAAGAGGTGTTAATTTTGCTAAAAGAATGGTAAAGAAGATTATAGGGATAAAATGAGTTATATAAATTATTTTTAATATTTTTCTACTACTTGAATGATATTCATACAAGTAGTAGTTTTTTATTATATGAAAAATTTTAAATATATAAAATTTAAAAATATTTGTATAATAATAATATATGTGTTTATCAATACTTTAAAGCAAGAAAATTGACTTGTGAATAATAAAGTGATGTGCTAAACATAAAGTAGAATGGTGGTGATGTATAATGAATGAAATACTAAAAATAATCGAAAAGATTTTGCAAGCAAAAGCAAGCGAAGATGTTAAAGAAGTTCAAGTTGATTTGAAAAGAGTGTGGGCAAATAATTTTGGACAAGGTGATAGAGATGGTTGCTATATTAAATATTTATATCAATATTATGCTAATGAAATAAATGAAATTGATTCTTTTTCAAGTGTGTATAATAGTAAAACATATATTTCAGAAATAGAAAATATAAGGAATCATTTGATAAAAATAGCAATTATTAGAATTGCAAAGGAAAAAGGGTTGAAATTAGCAACGGAACGTTTGAGTGAACCTACATATTGTATAAATGTGTTAGATAATACTGAAAAGTAATTATTGGGGAATTAGTAAATATTTTAGTTGCCACCACATACTTTTTGTTAAAATATTTAATATTTGTGTATAGGTGCTATTATCTAATCAAGATATATTAATTTTTATAGAAAAAATGATTATATGCACAGTAATACATAATATATATTTTATAGGTTTATATCATAATGCTGAATAATTTAAGTATGAGTTAGTTTGATTAGAAAAATAGTAGAAAAGGTGTTTGCATGGAAGAAATAATAAAAAAAGCATCAATGCTTTTTATTGTTATACAGTTCATTAATGATACAGATAAAAATCATCAAATAAAGATAAATTACGGCTTGGTAAAACGTTAGAAATATTATTAATAGCATTTTCATCTATAATTAGTTGCGAATCTATGTTTAAATTAAGCCAAGAATTATTCCATAAATTTATCGTAGGATTGTATAATAATTGGCAAATAGTAGACGTATATGTACGATTACGATTGTCGAGAATTGTTAATCTTTGTAGCCATATATCTAGATAAGCAATATTAGGAACTTGTTTAAATTTGTTTTCTATAAGACGTATAATAGGTTCTTTATCTATGAAGGTTAATAATTTGCTTAAAATATATATGCAAACATCATAGGTTTTACTATTGTTGTACATAATATCTACTATGATACTAATTATTACCATTATATCCTTGGGTTTTCTATTTATTTTTTCAATTCTTTTTTCATATAAATTTTTTAATAAAACTTGTAAAGAACCACTATTAGGATGTTCTAATGCAAATTCACGTATACACAATAAATGTTTTTGAAGGTTAAGGTTATTGTTAAATTTATTAAGAACATCTAGTTTTGATTTTTTTATTGAAGAAGAAATAACATTTTGAGAAACCAAAGTTTTTTGAACATTAATTTTTAAATTTAATGATGATAAAACTTCGGAAATTATTTTTAATATAATATCAAGTTCTTCTTTGCTATTTGAAAATATATGGTAGTCGTCCCTAAAACGTAAAATTTTATATTTTGTTATTGCATGTTTTAATAATTCATCTCCAATCAATATATCGCAGTAACCCAAAATAATTTCAGCTATAAAATCGCATAATGTACTACCCTGAGGAATACCATTGGTTTGTCCGTATGACATAGCTTTAAGCACTCTGTCAATTTTATATCCTAACAACTGCTTGTCGTCAATGTGGTCTTTAGAATATTGTTTACCGTGTATTGCCCATGAAATTGAATGTGTATAAATAGAACTATAACAATCAGTAATATCTGTTATACCAATATAATTATATTCCAATGACAAGCGTATTGATTCTTGCTCTAAGGTTGTCCACCATTGATTAATAGATGCACCTGTATCATTGTTTTTTGAGGAAGACTCTACAAGATCACTACAACATACTATATTATGGTTACTTTTGAAGTTTGAAAAACATTTTTTTAATATTTTCCAATTGCCTTTTTCAGTAATAATGTTAACCAATTCAATATATAAAGCAGGATGTATTAGTTGTAGTAATCTCCAAGCATATTTTCCATCTTTATTAGATAAAATTTTGTAATTTACGTTATCAACTTTGTGAGGAGGAGTATTATATAAATCAGATAGAAGATGATTATTAAGTTGAAGGTCTAGTGAATTTAATAGAGGAGCAAAGTTATAGTATTCGGGTAAATGTAAATAAAAATAACTTGAATTTTTCATAAAATATTTTTTTGCATTTGTATTAGACATATATAGTATTTTTTTCATAATATCACATTCTTTCTTCTTTTTTATTTAATGATGCTTGCTTGTATATAGAGTTAACAAGTTTTTTATCAAATTTTTTTGATAATTTTTTAAAGGTATCTTCTTCGAGTGAATGAGAAGGTTTGTTATTTAGATATTCGTGTAAGAATAAGATTGCAAGTTCTTTTTGCTCTAAAGCAATGTATAAAATTGCTAATGCGAAAGCCAAGGTATTTTTCTTTTCCTTATCATAGATATTTTCTATAAAGTATACTAATTCACTATGATTATATGGTATTTTAAAAGCTTGAATATATTTACTAATAATTTGTCCTTCTGATTTTTCCATATAAGCATATAAAAAAGCTTCATTATATTTCCATGTTTTAGGTCCATTTAATTGTTTGCATTTATTTATATATTCTTTTACTTTAGTAATATCTCTATGTTTTAAAAATGTATAAACACACATTCCTTCATAGTAATCGTAGGTGTTGGGGATATAATTATTCATTTCATTTAATTCTTTTCCTATTTCATTTAAATTTAATTCGATTTTTGAGAATTCAATAAATAATGAAAAAAGATGTATATTATAGCATAAATTTTTAGTTAGATTAATTAAAGTATTGGTAATCTCTTTACTAGAAAAATTTTTTATTTTTTCATATAAATCTGTTCCCATGTTTTTTGCATCATTTATTTGTCCGTTTAGAAAAAAAGATTTTGTTATTATATATTGGCAAATAAATGATGAATTTTGACCCATAGTTTCTAAAACTTGCATTTTATTTTCTTTTAAATATTTAAATTTAGATGTTTTCGATAATAGTTTATTTATTTCTTGTTGCAATAAGTTATTTAAATTTTTTATATAATGTGGATGCATAATACCTAAAGTGAATTCTGTAACATATTGTGTTGTTAAATCTAATTGTTCTGATTTTGTACGCACGGTTATAAGAGATACACAATTTGTTTTCTCGAGTAATTTTATAATATCACCTTCATTATTTGACGAATATTCGTCTATTAAATGAAATGGTATGCATATTGTTTTAAAGTGCTTTGTTTTTTCATTAGCAAGAACATAAGTAAATTCATTTAAAAATTTATATTTTAAATCATCATATTCTTCTTCGTCTTTAGCAAAAATTCGAATTAAAATGCCAGCATTTTTATTTCCTTTTACAACAGGTAGTTCGTTATATAAGTGTTTTTTTACTATATAAAAAATTATAATTAATAAAACTCCTAATATTGTTAATAGAATACCAGGTATAATTATAAAATTTGTTATTAAAGATATTCCTATAAGTAGTATAATAATAGCAGATACAAAAAGTATACTGCATGGATTTCTATAATCTATATTACATAAACATTTAAACAAGTCCATTTTTACCTCCATTATTAGTATATATTGTATAATATCAAAATTTTCAACAATTTTCAATGTTTGAGTAAATTTTATTTCAAAAAGAGCAATATAAAGAGAAAAAATGTTAATATAACAGCTTTTTTTACAATGTGCTACAAATGCTGAACAAGAAGGAAACAAGATATATGAAAGAAAAAACCGTAGTTAGTTATGAAGAAGAAATAAATTTTCAAATTCAATTTTTTAAACTTCCACCATACCTTTTTTACTACTTGAATGTTTACCATTCAAGTAGTAGTTTTTTCTTTTTTTTATATATATACAATATATGATTCAATGTATAATTTGAATAAAAATGCAAAAAATAAAAATAAAACAACCAAAAATGGAAAATAAACACCAAAAAATGAACAAAAAATATTAAAAAGTGTTTACGATTTATTTAGAATATTATTAATGGAAGAAAGGGAAAAACATACTAATGCAGTTTAGTGTAAAGAATTTTATGTCTATAAAAGAAAAAGTGACTTTTAGTATGTTGGCATCTAAAAACAAAGCACATGAAGAAAATTTAATAAAGGACGAAAAAGAAAATTATTTAAAGTCGGCAGTTATATATGGAGCTAATGCTTCAGGAAAAAGTAATTTATTTAAAGCTTTAAATTTAATTGTTTTAATGTTGAAAAATTCAAATAATATGCAACCTAAAATGCCATTACCTTTTGTACCATTTCAATTTAATAATAGTACGATTAAAGGTAAAAGTGAATTTGAAATTATAATGAAATTGGATAGAATTAAATATGTATATGGATTCAAATTAGACAAATATAAAATATATGAAGAATACTTGTATTATTATCCTAATGGAAAACAAACAGAAATATTTGAAAGAACTAATGTAAATGATTATCATTTTACAAAATCAGAAAATGAATTAAATGATATAAAAGAAAAAAATATGGAAAATAAATTCTTTTTAGTAACAGTAACAACATGGAATTATGAAAAAACCAAACCAGTGTATGAATTTTTAACAAATGGTTTAAATGTTATTTTTGAATATGAACCATTAACAGGATTTGCATTTGAACGATATGATATGGATAAAACGGGTAAATTGAGAAAATTTTCTTTAAATTTATTAAGTAAAACAGATTTAAATATTAGTAATTTTAATGTGAAAAATATTAAGATTACTGAAGAATATTTATTGTCAGTTCCACCTTAATTAAGACCATTAATGTCTAATGGAATAAAAGGATATAATGTAACAACTAGACATACCTTTAAAGATGAAGATGGAAATGTTATGGATGGTGTACTTGGCTTTGAAGAAGAATCTGTAGGAACAAAAAATATTTTTCTATTAATTCCATTTATAAAAGAAACATTACAAAAAGGTAATGTTATGGTAATAGATAAACTTGATAAAAGTTTGCATCCATTATTAGTAATTTATATAGTTAAATTATTTAATAATACAAACACAAATAAGAAAGGAGTGCAATTAATCTTTAATACTCATGATACGAATTTGTTGAGTTTAACAATTTTTAGAAAAGATCAAATTTGGTTTACAGAAAAGAACTATAAAAATGGTCCTAATGATTGTGTATTTCTGGAAAGGTTTTTACCAATTTCTACCATTTAAATTTGTTTTTGAATAAAAATATATATGCGGTTTTAAAATAATCCAAGAATTTATTTTATAAAATATAATAATATATGTTTTTACTATTAATGTAGGATTAATGATAATATATATGCGTATGTTGAAATTAGTTAGTTAAGACATTTTAAGCTTAACATGAAAAAATAATATATAGATTAATTTTTTCCAACGATTAAATAAAAGACTTAGAATATAAGCATTGATGATATTTAAAATTTGTTGGAAAATTTCATAACGAATATTGAAAAATAAACATATATATGTTATTATACTTGTATAAAACATTGAAGTTTTGTTAGTTGAACCTTGACAATAGTTGTATTTAAATACTGGTTCTTGCCTGAATATTGCTATTCCTAGCATAAGTTGAACCTTGACAATAGTTGTATTTAAATAACATTAGAAGGTAAAAGGAGATACGAGGAATTATGTTGAACCTTGACAATAGTTGTATTTAAATTTAGTGACACCTTAAAAAAAGGCAAAGAGGTTGTAGGTTGAACCTTGACAATAGTTGTATTTAAATTGATTAAGTGCCGGTACTAAATCAAACCCAGTAGAGTTGAACCTTGACAATAGTTGTATTTAAATAACCGTTGTGTTTCTAGGTGTTGAGGGGATAAAAAGTTGAACCTTGACAATAGTTGTATTTAAATATTTAAAGGAGAGTGGTATTAATGGCTAATAAAAAAGTTGAACCTTGACAATAGTTGTATTTAAATCTTAATTTCCTGTTTGCTGTGCCATAAAATATATGGTTGAACCTTGACAATAGTTGTATTTAAATCGTGATGTGCCGTTTTTATTATTTCTTTTTGTGTATGTTGAACCTTGACAATAGTTGTATTTAAATTCTAGTCCTAATATTTTTATCAATTCTTTATTTACGTTGAACCTTGACAATAGTTGTATTTAAATTGTAAAGTAGTATTAGCAAAGGTTTGCATATTCGCGTTGAACCTTGACAATAGTTGTATTTAAATATGGTTACGTTTAGAAATGACGTTAACAAATTGGTGTTGAACCTTGACAATAGTTGTATTTAAATAATGAAAGAAGTTGTATTGTTTGCGGGTCTCCAATTGTTGAACCTTGACAATAGTTGTATTTAAATTCATAGGTTTATTCATATTTTCTACCTCCTTATATAGTTGAACCTTGACAATAGTTGTATTTAAATAGAATTAGAGAGTAAAAACAAATTGTCAAAGGAACGTTGAACCTTGACAATAGTTGTATTTAAATTGGCTTTTGTAAAAAATCTAATGAAGAAATATAAGGTTGAACCTTGACAATAGTTGTATTTAAATCACTATAAAAGAAGAGGATAAAATTTGTCAAAAATGTTGAACCTTGACAATAGTTGTATTTAAATAATTGCTAAAAAGTCAAAAACAAAAAACGACGCACAAGTTGAACCTTGACAATAGTTGTATTTAAATTTTAGTGTTTATATTATATATATAGTAAAAACACAGGTTGAACCTTGACAATAGTTGTATTTAAATTAAGTTATATCTAACTTACATATATATTATACAAGTGTTGAACCTTGACAATAGTTGTATTTAAATTTTTGAAGTACTAAAAGAAATGAAGGATTGCATTGGTTGAACCTTGACAATAGTTGTATTTAAATCTAATATAATAACATTACTATTATGTACTAGTACATGTTGAACCTTGACAATAGTTGTATTTAAATGCAGTTTTATTATATTCGGCTACAACACTTTTATAAGTTGAACCTTGACAATAGTTGTATTTAAATTCCTCTTTTATAGTGTAAAATCCTACCTCTCTATAAGTTGAACCTTGACAATAGTTGTATTTAAATTAAAAAAAGAAGTATAAAATATATACTTCCTAAAATGTTGAACCTTGACAATAGTTGTATTTAAATAGTGGAGATACATTTTGGGGGTATTATCAGCAAGGAGTTGAACCTTGACAATAGTTGTATTTAAATTAAATTGTAGCAAGTTAAAACGCCTATTATATCATCGTTGAACCTTGACAATAGTTGTATTTAAATAGATGAAATACATCAGCATACCACCCATATACTCCGTTGAACCTTGACAATAGTTGTATTTAAATTTTTATATATAAATAAAATAAATAATAAAATAAAGTTGAACCTTGACAATAGTTGTATTTAAATTGTTTTATTGCATATCCCCTACATTCCACACAAAGAATGTTGAACCTTGACAATAGTTGTATTTAAATGCAATAAATATACTGTTAGCTAAATGGCAATAATTAGTTGAACCTTGACAATAGTTGTATTTAAATACAAAAAAGCAACCTATGTTTTTATTGCCAATAGGGTTGAACCTTGACAATAGTTGTATTTAAATTTTACTACGGCTTTAAATTTATATGTACAATCTCCGGTTGAACCTTGACAATAGTTGTATTTAAATAGTTAACAATAAACTATTGACAGACAAGCAACGTAGTTGAACCTTGACAATAGTTGTATTTAAATTAAAAGCCAGTAAACATTGCACAATACATATTAAAGTTGAACCTTGACAATAGTTGTATTTAAATAGTACATAGAAAGCAATTCTAATGATAGTGTTAGAGTTGAACCTTGACAATAGTTGTATTTAAATCCTCACCGCGTTTAGTTTTTATGCACTTTTGACAAAGTTGAACCTTGACAATAGTTGTATTTAAATTAGACAATGGATTAGGCATACCTACAACAATAAGAGTTGAACCTTGACAATAGTTGTATTTAAATAAGAACCTTCGGTGTCTTTGCAATTGTCGATTATGGTTGAACCTTGACAATAGTTGTATTTAAATACAAAAAAGCAACCTATGTTTTTGTTGCTGATAAATGTTGAACCTTGACAATAGTTGTATTTAAATAGTTAACAATAAACTATTGACAGACAAGACATATAGTTGAACCTTGACAATAGTTGTATTTAAATCTCACCGCGTTTAGTGTTTATGCACTTTGGACAAAGTTGAACCTTGACAATAGTTGTATTTAAATTTTAACCATCCCTCATCTTTTTTAATGGCTTGTATGTTGAACCTTGACAATAGTTGTATTTAAATATATTATAAATTTATAATACATTTAAAATTTACACAGTTGAACCTTGACAATAGTTGTATTTAAATCTTACAATATATCCAAATCCCCAATACCAATCACATGTTGAACCTTGACAATAGTTGTATTTAAATAGTATTGTTAAAAAAGCAAGTGGGCTAAAAGTAAAAGTTGAACCTTGACAATAGTTGTATTTAAATGAAGGAATGGAAGCGGAGATTGTACATATACAATCAGTTGAACCTTGACAATAGTTGTATTTAAATACCTATCGACTATTTCTTCATTAAAGCTACTAATAGTTGAACCTTGACAATAGTTGTATTTAAATTTTATTACCACTGCAAATTTATTTGATTGTATTAGTGTTGAACCTTGACAATAGTTGTATTTAAATACCTTTAGTTATAGCACCGATGATATATTTGAAATGTTGAACCTTGACAATAGTTGTATTTAAATAACTTACATATATATTATAACATAGTCATAATTAATTGTTGAACCTTGACAATAGTTGTATTTAAATACTGCTCTTTTTTGCTAATAGGATTAAATCCTAATTGTGTTGAACCTTGACAATAGTTGTATTTAAATTCCGGAAACATTATTTGGTAGTAAATTTGAGAGCTACGTTGAACCTTGACAATAGTTGTATTTAAATAGTAAATATCCAGATTGTTACAGAGAGGTAGGATTTGTTGAACCTTGACAATAGTTGTATTTAAATTAATAATTCACCTCACTTTCGAGGTAATTATATATGGTTGAACCTTGACAATAGTTGTATTTAAATCGCAAAAAAGAGATAGAAAAAAATATATATGTGTAGTTGAACCTTGACAATAGTTGTATTTAAATATGCTTTTACTTGTTTTTTTACATTTTTTGTAAATAGTTGAACCTTGACAATAGTTGTATTTAAATCACGAATTGATTGATATTAGTAATTACAAATGTTTGGTTGAACCTTGACAATAGTTGTATTTAAATTATTTTAGGTTTTAAGTCAAATTTGACTAAAATATGTTGAACCTTGACAATAGTTGTATTTAAATACGTGTTTGGTTGCCTATACATAAAACATGGCACTGTTGAACCTTGACAATAGTTGTATTTAAATCAATGTATTACTTTTATCAATATTACATTACTAGAAGTTGAACCTTGACAATAGTTGTATTTAAATATAAAAAAGGAATATTGAAGAGGGACATGCGGAGAGTTGAACTTTGACAATAGTTGTATTTAAATTATAATAAGCTTGTTTAATATGGTATTTGCTTGTAATGTTGAACCTTGACAATAGTTGTATTTAAATATGTTAATGAAAGAATTTGGAATTAGTAGTGAAGAAGTTGAACCTTGACAATAGTTGTATTTAAATATAGATGCAGATAGAACAAACAAGGAATTATATATGTTGAACCTTGACAATAGTTGTATTTAAATACCCTTATCAAGTGGTTTTACAATGCAAGATTTAAAGTTGAACCTTGACAATAGTTGTATTTAAATTAGAATATACTTGCAACACTCTTGCCACTTTCTTGTGTTGAACCTTGACAATAGTTGTATTTAAATACATATCTGCTGTATAATATGTTTTTATATGGTTGTGTTGAACCTTGACAATAGTTGTATTTAAATTGTTCACTCCTCCTTTAATAATTCTTTTAATGTTCCCGTTGAACCTTGACAATAGTTGTATTTAAATCTTTTACATAGAAATATATCAGAAACAGAATTGAGTTGAACCTTGACAATAGTTGTATTTAAATATAGCAAAAATAATGATTGCTAGTAGCTTTGCAAGTGTTGAACCTTGACAATAGTTGTATTTAAATAAGAACACCTCTT
Source organism: uncultured Clostridia bacterium (assembly GCA_944393615.1). GTDB lineage: Bacteria > Bacillota > Clostridia > TANB77 > SIG350 > CALYAQ01. The sequence goes on along the minus strand of CALYAQ010000134.1, from coordinate 20,409 downwards.
TGTACGATTTCCCTCTTTCGCAGTTGAACCTTGACAATAGTTGTATTTAAATGATTTAAAGCATCTGCAGTTAATAAATGCTGAGTAACGTTGAACCTTGACAATAGTTGTATTTAAATAAATATTATTTTGCTAAAAGTAAACTTAATATTTATGTTGAACCTTGACAATAGTTGTATTTAAATTAAAATATACCTCCTTTAATTTTAAACATTCGTTCGTTGAACCTTGACAATAGTTGTATTTAAATTTTTATTGCTTTTTAAGACACTTTTTGATTAAAAAAGGTAAACCTTGACAGTAGTTGTATTTAAATAGCAACTAATAAAAAAATAAAAGAACAAGAAACAGCGTTGAACCTTGACAATAGTTGTATTTAAATTAAAGCACCTCCTGTTTTTTTACAGGATAACATAGCGTTGAACCTTGACAATAGTTGTATTTAAATGTTCTTGAAAATTTAGATGATGAAAAACCAGAAGGTTGAACCTTGACAATAGTTGTATTTAAATCTTTTTGTTGTAATTGCATCGTATTCTGCTTGTGTGCCGTTGAACCTTGACAATAGTTGTATTTAAATCCTTCATAAATTACTTCAGCCGGTACGTCTATAATCGTTGAACCTTGACAATAGTTGTATTTAAATGTCCATTTTGCTAGCTCTTCTTCGCTCTTGGTTAATTGTTGAACCTTGACAATAGTTGTATTTAAATGAAACCAAAATAGCATTACCTAAATTAAATGCATCTGTTGAACCTTGACAATAGTTGTATTTAAATGGTGGTACGACACTATCGCCATACTTTAGAGAAAGAGTTGAACCTTGACAATAGTTGTATTTAAATGGTTATAATAATCGTGTTTTATGTTTAGCAGGTGGTGTTGAACCTTGACAATAGTTGTATTTAAATCTCATATAACATTTTAGTTAGTGTTGTATCGCCAACTGTTGAACCTTGACAATAGTTGTATTTAAATTATTGTTAAGATACCAATCAAAGATTTTAAAATTATGTTGAACCTTGACAATAGTTGTATTTAAATAGGTAAGTTCTTCCTCCGGTTTCTCCTCTCCCTTTTGGTTGAACCTTGACAATAGTTGTATTTAAATATATAACACTTGTAATATTTATAATAGTCCGCATTGTTGAACCTTGACAATAGTTGTATTTAAATCCTTCATAAATTACTTCAGCCGGTACGTCTATAATCGTTGAACCTTGACAATAGTTGTATTTAAATATATACACACACACATTCTTTTATAACTTGGAACTTGTTGAACCTTGACAATAGTTGTATTTAAATTAATGCATATATTATTTATGATTGGCATGTACAAGAGTTGAACCTTGACAATAGTTGTATTTAAATACTAGCTTTAAGGCCTCTAAAAAGCTTTCACGGAAGTTGAACCTTGACAATAGTTGTATTTAAATAATTGTTGGAGAATATTTATTGAATTTATATCAAAGTTGAACCTTGACAATAGTTGTATTTAAATCCTTCTATAGTTGTTATTTGAGTAACTAAATTATTGTTGAACCTTGACAATAGTTGTATTTAAATATTTCTGCAACAATACTTAGTACGTACATTAACAACGTTGAACCTTGACAATAGTTGTATTTAAATTATTTTTTATTTTTAACATCTTCTAACATTAGTTTTGTTGAACCTTGACAATAGTTGTATTTAAATAATAGAGGGTAGTTTTAGTAGTAATATTAATGTTACGTTGAACCTTGACAATAGTTGTATTTAAATGAATATAAAGTTTATGAAAGTAGTTTTGATACTGAAGTTGAACCTTGACAATAGTTGTATTTAAATATACACATATAGGTATTGAAATTTGCGAAGATAAAGTTGAACCTTGACAATAGTTGTATTTAAATCAAAACCAAGACAACCCCATACCACCGTCTTTTTCGTTGAACCCTGACAATAGTTGTATTTAAATGTGATAGTTGTGGAAATAGTTGTATTAGTAATTGGACGTTGAACCTTGACAATAGTTGTATTTAAATTAGCAACGTATCGTACCATTAACTAACTAATTTCAACAATTTCTAATTTTTTCATGTCTTTATCCTGATTATATGAAATTGGATATTGAATTTTTCGATAATTGTAGCTATAATGATATTAGTCTTACAGGAGCTGTATTTAAATTTACGTTTTAGTATAATTTTAAATAAACCATTACAAAAGTTGTGAAATATAAGAATTTTAATAATACTATTGACAAACACTTAAAATAGTATTATAGTATTTGCATATTATACTAAAACATAATGAAAGGAGGAGAACATGATAACATATAATATGAAAGCTATTATTCTATTTAAAAATAGCATGGACAACAAAGAAGCCTATTATAGACTTGGTAATTTTATTAGTTTTGCCATGTCTAAAGATGATGAGTTAAAAGTTTTACATGAAACTAATAAATATAAAATGTATACTTTTTGTTTGCCATATGCAATACCAAAAGATGGTGTTTATCGTGCGGGTAGCCTATATCAATTTGATATTAGAGCTATTGATGTAGAATTTGTGGCTAAATTAAAACAATTATTATTTAATTGTGAAAATGAAGATTTTAAAATAGTAATGCTAAATTTAATTTCAAATGAGTATAGAAATATTGAAAAATTAGTCACATTAACTCCATGCATAATGACTACAGATTTAGGATACAAAATACCAGATGATTTAGAATTTGTAAAAAAACGTATCACAGATAATGCACAAAAAAAATATAAAATGATATTTGGAGAAGATATTACTACAGACTTTATAACTAATATAACAAAATTAAATAAAGTACCAATTAAAATACCATATAAAAAAATTTTTCTATTGGGTAATAAGTTTGAGTTTGAAGTAAAATCTGATGAAGATGCACAAAAATTAGCCTGGATAGTTTTTGCAACAGGAGCAGCAGAAAAAAATTCATATGGATTTGGATTCTGTAAAGCAGGTAAAGGAGGGAAGAACTAGTGATAAAAGATTTTGCAAATAGCTTTAAAGAGTATTTCGAAAAAGATGAAACTATGATTGAAACATACAGCTTACAAAATGGAATATATTTTTTGTATACGCAAGATGGAAAATATGTGGACATGCTTAATGTAGACAAAGATACAGAAAATACGTCGGATATATACGAATATTTTGCGTGCAGAGACTATTATAGCAATTGCTTTGGCGCTAATAAGTGTATACCTAATAATTATGCTGAAACTGTAGATGGTAAAGAATATAAGATGATGAAAAAAATATTTAGCAACAATTATCTAACAATTTTCTTCAAGAACAAATCTTTGCAAGATTTTACAGGCAATACTGAAGTAGAAAATGCTATGCCAATAGAAGTTTTTAAAAGAGGAATTAAACAATATTATGCTCAAATAAAAGTATCAATGAATGAAGTGACAAATAGTAAGGAAGAGTTATTTAGTGATTTAAAAGATAAGTTAATTTCAGAAGAAAAGATAGACAAGATAGAAGCATTAACTGATACAGTTATGGATGATGTTGCTATTAGAATTAAGGAAATAAAAGATATAAAGAAAGAAGTATGGGTAAAAATATTTTTTGAAGGTACACAAGAAGAATATATGGAAGCATCAACGGTATATAGTAAATTAAAAATTTTTAATAAAGAAGAATTAATGACTAAATATTCTGAAGATATTTATGGAATTAATAACTACAATTATGGAAGCAATTCTAAAAAACCATATTTAGAATTAAAGACAACTCCATACAAAATGTCATTAACAGCATATGAAGAAGAAAAAATAATTGCAAATATGTATACGTGGATTTTAAAAAATGTAACAACTAAACCAGATGTTATTATACCTTTATCTTATCAATTTAAGGGTAATTTAGAAGATATGGCATATGTTGGAGCACCTGCGTATTTGATTAGGGCTACAAATGATAATGGATTTGCAAAAGTGGAAGAATGTGAGTATTTAAATAGTTATTCAGATAAAGTAAAAAGGTTTGAATGTAAAAATTATATTAATTCAGTGCCCTTAAAAGATTTTGATATTAATACTGAATATAAAAGTGAAATAGAGAGTTTTGTTAGTAAAGTTTGGTTTTCGGGATATTTAAAATCTGCATATTATGATTACGATAGAAATGTAAAGTCTGGAAGAGGGTTAACAAATTGGAAAAAGAATATGTTAAAACTATATGCTAGAGTTTTTAAAGAATTCTTTAAAAAAGAAAATAGTAAAAGCTTAAAATCTAAATTAAATACTATAGGTTATGAAATAACATTAAACTATTTAATAGATGAGTTGGTAGAAAAGAAAACTTCTAATGCAATTAAATCAATGAATTTATGGATAGCATTAGATAAGTATATTGGAAATAAAGAAAGGAGTATTAGTATGGAGATTGAAGAAATAAAGCTAAAGGCAAAAAATATTATTGAGAGCAACGGTAAGATTGAAGATGCCCAAATATATTATTATTTTATAGGTCAGATTACATATTATTTAATTAATAAAAGTAAAGCTAGTAAATTAAAACAAAATCTATTTGAACCAATATTAAGATCAAATAGCAATACTAAAATGAAAAGGTCATTAATAAGTTTATATGAAAAGTATAAATATGAATTATGGGTTAAAGATCAAAAGTTTAATAATATATTTTCTCAATTAGTTGGAATTGATGATGAAAAATATAACATTAAAGATTATAAGAATACTGTTATATTTGGATTGTTGTCAAACAATTTGCTTTTAGAAAAGAAGGAAAAGGGAGGAAAAGAAGATGGAGAAGAAGAATAGAGTATATGGTGTAGTAGCAATAAAATCAGTAATGTCTAATTGGAATGCGGACTTTACAGGCAATCCTAAAACGACTTCTGAAGGAAATATTTTTGGTAGCGATAAGGCTTTTAAGTATCCTATTAAAAAAATGTGGGAATCAGATGATAATAATAAAGTTTTGTACATTAAGTCATATAAAAAAGAAAAAAGTAATATACAAGCTAGAAGTTTAGCTGAAAGATATAATCAAATTTTTAATGCGGATATTAAAAGTGAAAAAGAAAAAGAGACAGTAATAGCAAATCTATTTTCTGCAATTGATGTAATGAATTTTGGTGCTACATTTGCAGAAGGCGGTAATAACATTAGTATAACAGGAGCAGTACAAATTGGACAAGGATATAATAAATATGAGAATACTAACATTGAAACAATGGAAATATTGTCACCTTTTAGAGATTCAACAGATGATGATGCAAATCAAACTACATTAGGAACAAAGATATTTGTAGATGAAGCTCATTATGTGTATCCATTTGCCGTAAATCCTTTTAGCTATGATATATATAAAGAGGTTGTAAAAGATTTTGAAGGATATACACAAGAAGCATATGAAAAATTTAAGGAAGGTTGCAAAATTGCTGCAACAGCTTTTAATACTAATAGTAAAATTGGTTGTGAAAATGAATTAGCAATATTTGTTGAGTGTAAAGAAGGCAGTAAATTGTATTTACCTAATTTAGATGAATATGTTAACTTTGAAAAATTAAATGGTGGAAAAGATATTTACGATTTAACAAATTTAAATAGTATTCTTGAAAAAGAGATGGAACAAATCCAATCAGTTGAAATATACTATAACGACTATAATCTTGAATTAAAGGGAGTTAAAGATTTTAATATAGTTAATAAGCTATATTAGGGGGAGGTCAATATGCAAGAAATATTAAAATTCAAGCTGAAAGGTTTGACTGGAATATTAAAAAGACCTGAAAGTAATGTAATATATTTTAGCTATAATAACATACATAAAATTGCTATTTTAGGCATACTAGGAGCTATAAATGGAGAAAATGGATACAATTATAACAGTTTATTTAAAGATAAAAAAGATGAATTACCAGAGTTTTATACACATTTAAGTAAATTTAAAATAGCCGTTGAGCCACTTACAGATAATGGAACTTTTAGCAAAAATATGGTTAGTTTTAATAATAGTGTGGGATATGCTTCAAAAGAGGAAGGTAATAATCTAATAGTATCAGAACAATGGATAGAAAATCCAGCATGGAATATATATATATTATCTGATGATAGCGATGAATATATTAAGCTAAAAAACAATTTATTAGAACGAAAATGTGAGTATATACCATACATAGGAAAAAACGACCATTTTGCAAATATTTCATGTGTAGAAGTTTTTGAAAATGTTAAGGAGGCTAGTAATATTGATAAAATAGCTTCAATATTTACAGATAAAGAATATGTGGTGGATGAGAATGTTGTAATGTTAGTATTTGAAAATGACGATGAATATAAATATGAAATGAAAGAAGTTTTGCCAACTGAATTACATAAAAAAGTAGGTTATGCGAAATTTAAAGAATTTAGTTATACTAATAAATCAATTAAGGTAGATAATACGGATAATGTATATAATGTAAATGGAAGAAATGTTTTTTTCTTTTAGAAAATATATAAAGGAGAAAAGTTATGCATAATGAAATAATAGATAAAATATTTAATTTAGATAAAAAGTTTTATTCGCATATTAATCAAAGTGGTTCGAAAGAGCCACTTTATCTACATTGCGAATTAACATTTGAGTATTATACTAAAATGGAAGAGTATAAAAAGTTAGATAAAATAGTATATAGTATTTTAAAAGAAATATACCCTAATATTAAAGATAATATAGCAAATAAGGCTTATGATTTATTTAAAAGTGCGATATATTATCATGATATAGGTAAAATTAATCCAGTATTTCAAAAATTAAAAATGGATAATGAAATTATAGATATTGGCAGTGATAGTAATAGTGAACATTCTATATATTCAAGTAGGATATATGTTGACGCTTTTTTACAAGATATGGAAAAGTGTATAAGAGAATATGAGTTTGTTGATTTTAACTTCCTAACACTTCTTATTTTCGCATATGGATATGTGGTATCTATGCACCATTCAAAATTAAATGATATTCAAAAATTTGTTTCAAATATGTTTAGTATAGAAATGTATAATATTTTTTCTACAAAATTTAATCAAAAACAATTTGAAAAGTTATTAAATAAAAATAATATATCTGATACATTTAATAAAATAAATGGTAATAAGCAAGCAATGTATATATTATTAAAACTTTTATACTCTGTACTTGTAACTGCTGACTATTATGCAACGTATGAATATATGAGTGGAAATAAAGTGGATTTCGCAATTAAAAAGGATAATGAATTATTTAGTAAATATGAAAATGGGAAGCTATATAAGACAATAAAAGAATATGAAAGTGGTAATGCGGATTTAGATGGTATAAATAAGTTAAGAACAGAAATGTTTATAGAAACTGAACAAAATTTAAAAAGCAATTTAGATAAACAGATATATTATTTAGAAGCACCTACTGGTGCAGGAAAAACTAATATGGCGATTAATCTTGCTAAAATACTATACCAATCATTTGATAATATTAATAGTTTAAATTATATTTTCCCATTTAATACACTTGTTGAACAAACAGCAGAAACATTTGACAAATATTTTAAGAAATATGAACAATATATAGTAGATAATTCTTTAACTCCTATGGTAGACGAAAAAGAAGATAGGAATGATTATGAATTATTGTATATACAAAATGTATTTGCACATTATCCTATTAAAATTACAACACATATTAATTTATTTAATACTTTATTTGGCACAGGGAAGATATCTAATTTTACGTTATATAATTATATAAATAGTGTAGTTGTTTTGGATGAAATACAGTCATATACCAATTCAAAATGGCGTAGCATTATTTATATGTTAGATAAATATGCAAAACTATTTAATATAAAGTTTATTATTATGTCAGCAACATTACCTAGATTAGATAAATTAATTAAGCAAGATAAAGTTCAATATGTGTCTTTAATAGACAATAGCAAAAGATATTATAATAATAATATTTTTAAAAGTAGGGTGAAGATAGATTTCTCATTGTTGGATAATGAAATTGATTTAGAAATATTGAAAAATAAAGTATGTGAGTATAAAGGTAAGAAAATTTTAGTAGAATTTATAACCAAAAAGACAGCACGTGAATTTTATAACTTAATGAAAAGTGAGTTTGAAACTTGTTATGAAATAACAGGTGATGATAACAATTATAATAGGAAAAAGGTAATTGATGATATAAAAATAAAAAAAGATATTTTAGTAGTAGCTACACAAACTATAGAAGCGGGTGTAGATATTGATATGGATGTTGGCTTTAAGGATATATCGTTATTAGATTCTGAAGAACAATTTTTAGGTAGAATAAATCGTTCAAGTGTTAAAAAAGATTGTATAGCGTACTTTTTTAATATTGATACAGCAGAAAAAATATATAAAGGAGATTATAGATTAGAGTATAATTTAACTAAAGCTAATATTAAAAACATATTGTTGACAAAACAATTTGACCTTTATTATACAAATGTTATGGATAAGTTGTATCAAAGGACAACTAAACATACTAAAGAAAATACCGATGCGTTATTTGAAAATTGTATGCTAATGAATTTTAATAGTATTGAAAGAGATTTAAAACTTATAGATAATAATACTGTGCAGATATTTTTAAACAGTAGTATAAATATTGATGGTGAAGTTATAAAAGGTAGTAGTATATGGAAACAATATAAAATATTATGTAATGATTACTCAATTTCATACGCTAAAAAGCAGATTGAACTATCAAAGATAAAGGAAAAATTTAATTACTTTATATATAATATATTTCCTGATAAGACAAATCAAGTTCAATTTAGTACAGAAAGATTGGGAAATATATATTATATCGAAAATGGAGATGAATTTATTGAAGATGGAAAATTCAATAGAAGTAAATATGAAGGACAAGTAGGTGGAATAATATTATGAAAATTACTGGTACAATGGTTAATTATTATGTGCATTGTAAAAGACAGTGCTATCTATTTAGTAACAACGTAAATCTTGAAGACAATTCGGAAGATGTAAGAATAGGGAGAATATTACATAAAATTAAATCAGAAGATAAAAAGAATTATGAGGTTAAATTGGAGAATATTTCTATTGATAAAATAACTGATAAATATATTGTTGAGATAAAGAAAAGTGATGCTGATGTAGAAGCTACTAAAATGCAGGTTTTATATTATCTATATGTTTTAGAACAAAAAGGAATAACAAAAATAGGACAAATAAAATGTATTGAAAAAAATAAAAATGAATCAGTTGATGAAATAATATTAACAGATGAAAACAGAGAAAAAATACAAAATTGTATTAAAGAAATAGAAATTCTTGTAACTTCTAATAAAGTGCCTGATATATCTCGTACTAGAGGATGTAAAAAGTGTGCGTATTATGAGTATTGTTATATTTAGGAGGTAAATATGCAGGAAGAGACAAAATATATTTTTTCAAAAGGAGCTTTAACAAGGGAAGATTTTTCTATAAAGTTTAAAAATGAAAAAGGTAATTACTATATACCTATTGAAAGAGTTAAGGAATTATACTTATTTAACGAGATTACACTAACTACAAAACTATTAGAGTCATTTAGTAAGGCGGGAATAGTTGTGCATATATTCAATTATTACGAAAACTATATTGGAACATATTATCCTAAAAAAAGCTTAATCAGTGGTAATCTCTTGATTAAACAAGCTTTAATGTATAAGGAAGATAGATTGAGTATAGCTAAGGCTATAGTTTTAGGAATAAGTAAAAATATTTATTATGTTTTATATCATTATTATAGGCATGGAGAAAAACAATTAAAGGAATTGTTAGATTACTATAATAATGAGGTGCCACGCTTATTAAAAAAATGTGATAATATAAAAACTATATTAGCTATTGAAGGAGGAATATGGGCTAGATTTTATGAAAGCTTCAAATTATTTCTACCAAATGAATTTATAATAAATAAGCGTGTAAAAAGACCACCAGATAATCCTATGAATGCATTAATTTCTTTTGGTAATATGTTATTATATACTAAGACCATAAGCCAAATATATAATACACATTTAGAACAAAGTATATCATTTTTGCATGAGCCGAGTGAAGCTCGTTTTTCCTTATCGCTAGATTTAAGTGAAGTTTTTAAACCTATTATTGTATATAAAACGATTTTTGATTTAGTAAATAATAAACGATTAAAAGTTGAAAAACACTTTGATAAAAAGTATAATTATGCTTTGCTTAATGAAGAAGGTAAAAAAGTTTTTATAGAGGCTTTCGAAAATAGAATAAATCAAGTGTTTGAACATAAAAAACTAAAAAGAAAAATATCATATAAAACTGCAATAAAGTTAGATGGATATAAATTAATTAAGTGTATTTTAGAGCGTAAGGAATTTATACCTTTTAGAATGGATGATAAAGAATGAAAAATATGAACTATAACTATGTTTTCTTATTTTATGATGTAAAACAAGAAAGAGTTAATAAAGTTTTTAAAAAATGCAAGAAATATTTAAATCATTGGCAAAAATCCGTATTTAGAGGAGCGATAACGCCTGCTAATATAATAGAACTTGAAAATGAATTAAATAAAATTATTAATAAAGATGAAGATTTTATATCTATAATTAAAATAGTTAATTATAAATCTATTGGAGAAACTACGATAGGAAACAATTATAAAAACACGGAAGATATTTTTATTTAGAAAGGTATTAAACCTTAAAGTTAAATAAAAATTACTTTACAAATTTAAATATAAATAAGGGGGAAAACATGAGTGTATTAGTAACAGGTGGGACTGGCTATATAGGTAGCCATACTGTAGTAGAGTTAATAAATAAAGGAGAAGATGTAGTTATATTAGATAATTTATCTAATAGTACAATAGAAGTTTTAGACAAAATAAAACAAATTACAGGAGTTTTACCAAAGTTCTATAAAGTTGATTTGTTAGATATCAATTCTTTAGAAGATATATTTACTCAAAATAGTATTGAATTAGTAATACATTTTGCAGGATTGAAATCTTTGACGGAATCAATAGGTATACCTTTAGAATACTATAACAATAACATTACAGGTACATTGAATTTATTAAAAACTATGAAAAAACATAATTGTAAAAAGATTATATTTTCATCATCTGCAAGTGTATATGGATTACCTAAAGCAGTACCTATTACAGAAAATTTTGATTTACACACTACTAATCCGTATGCAACTACAAAATTAATGATAGAACAAATATTAAATGATTTATATATTTCAGATAATGAATTTAGTATTTGTATATTAAGATATTTTAATCCAATAGGAGCACATGAAAGTGGTTTGATAGGAGAAATACCAAACGGAAAGCCCAATAATCTATTGCCATATATAGTTAGAGTAGCAAATGGACAATATGATTGCTTAAATGTGTTTGGAAATGACTATAAAACAAAAGATGGAACAGGTGTAAGAGACTATATACATGTTGTAGATTTAGCAATAGGACATATAAAAGCAATGGATAAAGTCAGAAATGATATAGGAGTACACATATATAATTTGGGAACAGGAAAAGGTTATTCAGTTTTAGACGTTATAAATACATTTGAAAAAGTAAATAATATAAAAATAAAATATAAATTTGTACAGAGACGACCAGGAGATATTGGCGAATGTTATGCAAATGCAAATAAAGCAAAAGAAGAATTAAATTGGGAGGCTAAAAGAGATTTAGAACAAATGTGTAAAGATTCATGGAATTTTATTCTAAAAAGTAAATAGAACATTGAAATAATGTTTTTTACCTTTTTCGTATAACCGAAAAAGGTTTTTCTAATTTTACATAAATCGCAATATTGCTATAACTATAAAATAGTTGAGATAACATACTTTTTTTCTTTTTACCTTGAAAAAAGTCTTTATGTAGTATATAATATATACCGTTAAAATAATAAGAAATGAGGAAATAAAATGAACGAGCAAGAAGAGTTAGATTTAAAAGACATATTTAATATTTTTTGGTCACGCAAGTGGATAATAGCTATAGCCGTAGTGGTGGGTGCAATTATAGGAGTGATTTACAGCATGTATATTGTTGTGCCTAAATATAGCTCTTCAACAACGCTTGTGTTATCTAAACCAGTAACAATAGTAGATGGACAAGTTGTAAACGAATCAATAAACCAAACAGATATAGCGTTGAACCAAAAATTAATAACCACATATGAAGAAATTATAACAAGTAGGAAAATTGTAAATATGGTAATTAATAATTTGGGATTAGATATGACATATAACCAAATGTTGAAAAATATTTCAGTAGCATCAGTTAAAAATACTGATGTAATGAAAGTAACTGTAACAACACTACAACCTGAATTATCTGCAAAAATAGCTGATGAATTTGCTAGTGTTTTCAAAGAAGAAATAGTTAAAATATATAATATACAAAACATATCTATAGTTGATGTTGCACAAATTGATAATACCCCTATAAATATAAATTTAGTTAAGGATACTGTAGTGTTCACAATGGCGTTTTTCGTACTAGCAGTTATAATTGTATTCTTAATTTACTATTTTGATGTAACAATAAAAAGGTCAGAAGACATAGAAAAAGCAACAAAGTTGCCAGTATTAGCTATAATACCAAAACATTATGAGAAAAAAGGAGGTGCTTCTAATGGTAAATAGTAACTTAATTGTAAACAATGAACCCAAATCACATACAGCAGAATCTTTTAAAACTTTAAGAACGAATATAGAATTTACATCTATGGGAAAAACAAGAATAATATTAATAACTAGTTCAATGATGGGTGAGGGAAAAAGCTTTATATCAACAAATTTAGCAATTGCATTTGCACAACAAGATAAAAAGGTTTTATTAATAGATACAGATTTAAGAAGAGGTGTACAACATAATAACCTTGATATAAAGAATGATATGGGTCTTTCAAATTATTTAGCGAACCCTAAACTAGATTTAAATAGAATTGTAAATGCAACTCAAATTAAGAACCTATATATAATAACAAGAGGAGATGTACCGCCAAACCCTTCGGAATTGCTTTCTACTGACCGTATGAAAAATTTGATAGAAACAGTAAGAGAAGATTATGATATAGTAATATTAGATGCACCACCTGCGTTAGGAATTACAGATTCATTAATATTAACAACTTTCGTCGATACTACAATAATAGTATCTGCATACAAAAAAACTAAAAGAGACGATTTAAAACATGCACAAAAAGCTATAGAAACTGTAGGTGGAAAAATTGGTGGAGTTATTCTAAATCAAGTTGATATGAAAAAAGATACATACGGATATTATGGAAGATATTCATACTATTATGCCGAAGACGGAGAGAAAAAGAAGAAAAAATGTTAGATATACATTCACATCTGTTATTTGATTTAGATGACGGAGCAATTGATATACAAGAATCTGTAAATATAATTAAAATGGCAAAAAGTATTGGGTTCGAAGGAATGATAGCAACTCCACATTATAAACAAAATGAATATTGTCAAACACCGGATAATATAATTAAGAGGATAGATGCAATTAAATTTAGATTGAAACAAGAAGATATTAAGTTTAATATATATATTGGAAATGAAATATATATATTTCCTGAGATGTGCGAATTTATACAAAATGGTGATATAGCAAAATTGAACAATAGTAGATATATTTTGGTAGAAACACCTAGACAAGAAAAAGTCCTATATTTAGAAGATATATTGTTTAAAATAAGGAATATGGGATATGTTCCTATACTTGCACATCCTGAAAGATATGAGTATATTCAAAAAGATATAAAGTATGCCAAAAAACTTGTGCAATCAGGTGTATTACTACAAATTAATGCAGGCAGTTTAATTGAAATGCATGGTAAAAAAGCAAAAAGCACAGCAAAAAAATTATTAAAAAATAGTTTGGTGTCATTTGTTGCTACTGATTGTCATAGCGTTGGCAAAATGTATTTTGAATATGAAAATATATTAAAAAAGATAAAAAAAATAGTTGGAGAAGAAAGATACAATAAAATTATATTTGACAATCCAAGAAGAGTAAGGGATAATTTGGAAATAGTTTAAAGAGGTAAACAATGAGAAGATTTTTTCAGTTTTTAGTTATAATTTGTATATTGTGTAGTACCGTAAGCTTAGGTGCAACAAAAAATGATGTTATTGCAGCAATATCATCATCTTATGATGTGTGCGGTACTACTTTTAAATTACCTTCTGAAATAATTTCAAAAGGCACACAATTTTTAAATGCAACAACAATGACAGATGAACAATATAGTAAAATATTAGGACAAATAAATAAAGCGGTTTCTACTGTTAGGGAAATAGGAACAACAGACATAAACAAAATGACAGATGAACAAAAGGTTAGCCTTATGGTTATATGTCTAGAGGTAATAAAGATAGCAAATATAGATATGTCGCAAGTAAGACAAAACGTTGATATTGACGGAGCGATAAATCAAATAAGCCAAAATGCAAACCAAAACCAAACCAAGCCAGATGACGAAGTAGTACCACCTAATCCAGTTGAACCTAATGAGGAAAATACGGTTACAATACCTAAAACAGATATAACAAATGATGTGAAAGAACAAAATAGTACGAATATAACAAATGAAGAACAAGAAGTGTTTTTTCAAAAGACGGGGAACACTCTAAATACAACACAAATATTTATGATTTTAACACTTCTAGTCATATTAGTTATAGCAGGTTTATTTATATGGGCTATTAAATCAAATAATTTAACAATAAAAAATATAATCATATCTTTTTTAACAATATTAATATTTGTTTTAATGATATTAATTCCAATATCATATATATACATAGATAATAAACCTATAGTTAATTTTTTAACTTATGTTGCAACAAATGATTTAAGTCAGTATATTAATAAAGAGGATAAACAACAACAAATTACTTATGGGCAAAAGTATGGGGAACTAGAAATTAAAGATTTAGATATTAAACTTGATATATATTATGGAGATAGTGAAGAAATATTACAAAGAGGTATAGGCCAATATATATATAGCTATTTGCCAGGAGAAGGAAAAGGAATACTATATACTACGCATAATACAAAGGACAAGCTATATAATTTAAAAGATATAAAGGTTGACGATAAAATACAAGTACATACTATATATGGAAATTATGAATATATGGTGTATGATATACAAGTTGTTTTAGAAACAGAGAAACAAAAAGCAAAAATTAATACTGATAAAGAAACTTTAATGATATATACATGTTATCCGTTTGATAATAAGATGTATACAAATCAAAGGCTAATAATATATTGTAACTTGGTGGAGGAATAGAATATGAAGTATTTAAAATATGTATTATCATTTTTTGTATATATAGTTTTAACTCTAAGTGTAGTATTAACGGTATTAGTAATTAACATGAATAATATATCACAATTATTTAACGGTATAAATGTTGATTTATTTAATTACGTATCTACAGCTAATATTTTAATTGTAATTTTGGTTTTAATAATACTACTGGGAATATTAATGTATATACTTATACAAAAAAAACAAGAGCAACTATTATATATATCTTTAATATCAACCAGTATTATAATTACAATACTAGCATTGTTTGTAAATAACCTTGATTTAGTAAATAATTTTAACTTGCTAACACAAGAGTTTAGTACACTATTTATATCTACTATAAAGAATATGATATATCAATGTATATACATATCTTTTCCAATATTTGCAATTGGAGTTACAATGTTGTCAATAAAAATATATAAAATACATAAAAAATATTGATTTATAGAAGAAAATGCAATATAATTTCAATATAAAATGAATGGAGGAAATAAAATGAAAAAAGTTTTGAGTTTAGTAGTAATAATGGTAATGTGTTTATCAATAACGGTATTAGCTGATAATGATATATTGATAGCGCCAAATCCTAATGCTGTAACGTTTGTTGATATGCCTAATGATTGGTCAACCGTTGCATTACAAAAAGCAGTTGATAATAAGCTAATAAAGGGATATGAACAAGAGGACGGAACATATATTAAAGCTTCAGGAAATATAACAAGGGCAGAATTAGTTACAATTCTAAATCGTGTATTTAATACAATTGAAGAAGCTAATATATCAACAGTACAAGATGTTAAATCAAATGATTGGTATGCGAATGATATTGCAAAAGCTATTAAAATGGGAGCCATGATGATTGATACAAATGTAAGACCAAATGATAATATAACACGTCAAGAGGCTTTTACAATGCTAGCAAGAGCATTTAACTTATCATCAGAAAATACAAGTGTAATAGAAAAATTTACAGATAAAGACCAAATTGCTGATTGGGCAACTAAAGCAATTTGTGCATTAGTTGAAAAAGGATATGCACAAGGATATGATAATAAAATAAATCCAAATGATAATATAACAAGAGCAGAAGCTGCAACAATTATAACTAATATGGTAGAACAATATATACAAAATAAAGATGAATATACATTAACAAATGAGGGCAATGTTATTGTAAATGTACCAGATGTTGTAATTGAAAATTCTACAATCAAAGGCGATTTAATAATAGCTGATGGTGTTGGCCAAGGTGATGTGACTATTAATAATACACAAATTGATAGTAGATTATTAGTTCGTGGTGGTGGAGAAAATTCTGTTAAAATTACAGGAACATCTAAAATTACTTCAGTTATAATTGCCAAAACTGCAAATGAAGGTATTAGAATTGTTGCAGATGATACAGCGACAGTAGAAACAGTAACTGTAGATAATGCAAATGATAATGTTATAATTGAAGGAACTATTACAAGTCTTATCATTACAAACGATGATGCAAATATAACAATAAAGAATGCACAAATTGAGAATGTAACAATAGAATCTACAAATGTACAAATAGAAACTGATAAAAATTCTACAATAGAAACAGTAACAGTAAATGGAAGTGATTCTACTATAAAAGGTGACGCAACAATTACCACGGTAGATGTAAATGCTAATAATACTAATGTAGAAATAGAAGATGCGAAAGTAGTTGTATCAGAAGGAGTAGAGGGAACAACTGCATTTGACGAAAAAATAGAAGGTGGAAATGAAACAATAGCAACACCAAGCGAAGAAACATCAGGCGGTGCTGGTGGCACTGGTGGTGGAAATGTAGTATTAACACCAACAGTAACAATAAAGATAAATAATGATACATGTGAATTAAGTAAAAATATAAATCTTAAAACTAGTGATTTAAAAGGTATAATAGCTGTAAATAATCAAAAATATACATTAAAAATAAATAAGAGCCCTACAAGCATAAATTCTTCTTCAAGCCTATCAGATATGGTTGACTTACTAATAGATTTAGATAGCGTACTTGTAACACTTACAGATGTTATTAATGAAGTTAATAACCCAAGTTTAATAATCACTGAACTAGGTAAGCTAAAAACTTGGATTGAAGGAAGTAGCTATAATAATGTATATGCAGATGCTATTGGAGTAGTAATTACTCAATTACAAGCTAATGATAATTTTATGAGTGGAAATCAAATAGCAAAAAGCGACTTATATGATATACTACAAGCTGTATTACAAGATAATGATGTAAGTTCGGGAGATTCTGTTTATGATATTGCTACAGCAATTTTACCTGCATTAAAATCAGCAGGTTTATCAGTAGATGAAGTGTGGAGCGATATAATAGCAATATTAAACGAATACATCCCTACAGTATAAAATCTATAGGAAATGGATATACAATTAATATCCATTTCTTTTTTTCTCAAAAATAAAAATATAGATTGTAAAAATGATAAATATAATATATAATTTAATATATAATTTAGGTTTTTAAAAGATAAATTTGCATATAATATATATTGAAAAGGAGTGTTTATATGAATAAAGAAAAATTAACATTAAAAAAAGAAAATGGATGGTTAAAACTAAATCAGGAACAAATCAATAAGCTTGAACAAGTTGCACATGAATATATTGATTTTTTGAATAATTGTAAAACTGAAAGAGAATGTGTACAATACTGGGAGAATGTTATAGAAAATTCAGGGTATAAATGTATATGCGAAATGCAAAATTTAAAACCAGGAGATAAGGTTTACTATATTAATCGAAATAAAAACATATTAATGGCTGTAATAGGAAATGAACCATTAGTAAATGGAATAAACTTAATTGGTTCACATATTGATTCTCCGAGATTAGATTTAAAGCCAAACCCTCTATATGAAGATAATGGTTTTGCATTACTAAAAACTCACTATTATGGTGGTATTAAGAAATATCAATGGGTAACAATTCCGTTAGAAATTAGAGGTGTAATAATTAAATCGAATGGAGAAAAAGTGCACGTTAGTGTAGGAAATGACCCTTCTGACCCTATTTTTACTATTACAGACCTATTGCCACATTTAGCAAGAAAACAAATGGAGAAAAAATTATCTGAAGGTATAGAAGGAGAAGACTTAAACTTGCTTATTGGTAATTATCCTTCTGATGATACTGATAAGGAAAAAGTAAAATACAATATATTAAAAATACTAAATGAAAAATATGGAATAACTGAACATGACTTTTTGAGTTCTGAATTAGAATTAGTACCTCATTTTGAGGCAAGAGAATTAGGCTTTGATAGAAGTATGATAGCAGGTTATGGTCAAGATGATAGGGTATGTGCCTTTACATCGGCTAAAGCAATGATAGACATTGAAGGTGTACCGAATAAAACTTGTGTATGTATGTTAATGGATAAGGAAGAAATAGGTAGTATGGGTAATACTGGTATGGAATCAAACGTATTGGACTATATGTTGGTGGAGCTTGCTGTTAAATTAAATCAATATGTACCTAATATATTAAATAAAATATATCTAAATACTAAAATGTTGTCAGCAGATGTTGATGCAGCGTTTGATCCAACATATCCTTCTGTATCGGATCCAAAGAATAGTTCATTTTTGGGTAATGGTATGTGCTTGCTAAAATATACTGGTGCTAGAGGAAAATCAGGTTCAAGTGAGGCTACGGCTGAATATGTTGCGTATGTAAGAAATATATTTGATAAAAATGAAGTTGCATATCAATCAGGAGAACTAGGAAAAGTAGATGAAGGCGGTGGCGGAACTATTGCATATATTATAGCTAATAAAGGAGCGGATGTAATAGATTGTGGAGTTCCTGTATTATCAATGCATGCACCTTATGAAGTGACAAGTAAACATGATGTATATATGGCATATAAAGGGTATAGAGCTTTCTATAATTAATAAAAGCAAAAATGATTTTTAAAATTGATTAATATATTAGTAGTGTAAAAAATAGAAATGAAGATAAGCTAGAGTAACCAAAATTACTTTGGCTTTTTTGTGCTTAAAAAATGTAAGGGGAGAAAGAATATATATAAATATATCAAAATAGGCAA
Source organism: uncultured Clostridia bacterium (assembly GCA_944393615.1). Taxonomy (GTDB): domain Bacteria; phylum Bacillota; class Clostridia; order TANB77; family SIG350; genus CALYAQ01. Next base: position 913 of record CALYAQ010000134.1, on the reverse strand, counting down.
ATTATAAAAACATAATAAGAAAACACTAAAAATTGTAATTCATAAAAGTGTGAAGAATGGAAAATTACGAAAGATATTATAGCTTGCCTAAAAAGCAAAAAGAAAGAAAAAACACAAATATGCTTGATAAAAACTTAAATATAATATATAATAAGCTATAGATTAAGATAATGGTTTAAGGAGAGGAAGTGTAGAAAAATTGAGGCAAATACTTATTGGTGAAAGTAATTTTAAAAAGATAGTAGAAGGAGACTACCTATATGTTGATAAAACAAAATTTATAGAAGAAATAATAAAGAGTTTTGGAGGAACAAAACTATATTTACGTCCAAGAAGATTTGGAAAAACAACTAATATGGAAATGCTGTCAGAATATTTTGATATAACGAAAAAAGAAGAAAACAAAAATTTGTTTAAAGGGCTATATATAGATAGTGTAGAAGAATACAAAGAGTATCAAAATGCATATCCAGTAATATATTTATCCTTAAAGGAAACTAAACAAGATAATTGGGAAAACATGTATGAAAATTTTAAAAATATAATGATAAATGTGTATGAAAAACACAAATGTGTTATAGAAGTATTGGAAGATTATCAAAAAGAAAAATATTACAATATATTAAAGGGGAAAGCAAGCGAAGTTGAATATCAAAATTCATTAAAAAAGATGACTGAATACTTATATAGATACTATAACCAAAAGGTAATAATATTAATAGACGAATACGATATACCATTAAATACAGCATATACGAAAGGCTTTTTAGAAAATTCAAAAACCTTTATAAGTACATTTTTGAGTAGTGCATTGAAAGATAACCAATATTTGCAAGTAGGAATATTGACAGGTGTATTACAAATAGGGCAACAAAGTATATTTAGTGATTTGAATAATTTAGATGTATATAAC
>CALYAQ010000133.1 GCA_944393615.1 uncultured Clostridia bacterium | reverse complement strand
ATTTCTACCAAAAACACTTACATATTAATTCTACCAAAAAAGCACTTAGTTGTACATTATTACTACTTGTAACACTAAAATATATTTATCTATTATATACTTGCATTTACTTTTTCAATTATCGTTCATTAAGAAAAATATAAAAAATCAAATTTTGTATTGACAATTAAACATGAAATATGTTAATATATATATCGTTACAGAAAGTAACGGTGGATGTAGCTCAGTTGGTTAGAGCGCTGGTTTGTGGCACTAGAGGCCGTTGGTTCGAGTCCCACCTTCCACCCCATAAATTGGGGTGTAGCCAAGTGGTAAGGCACCGGATTTTGATTCCGGCATTTCGAAGGTTCGAGTCCTTCCACCCCAGCCATAAAAAATATAACCTCGGTATCTCTATTGAAAATACTGGGGTTTTTGATTATTAGGTTTGCACAAATACTATAAATACAAACGAATTGTACAAACGAATTTAAAAATGAGTTCTGTAAATTACAGAATTCATTTTTAAATTTCCTAGTATTTAACCCAAAATTTCTAAAAATTAGACATTTTGAAATTTTTATGTGTAAGAAAGTAAGAAATACTGTTCCTGTTCATTAGTTGTAAATAAATAGATATTATCAATTAAGTGTGAAACATTACTTACAACTACGTTCTTGCTTGTCTCAATTGGACTAACCAAAATTATGTCTAATTGTTCATTTGATTTTGGTTTACCTAACGAATATGCTAATGGTATAAACGGTACAATGTATATAGCAAAACTAGTTTCTATTACATATATATCGTGTAAGGTAGAAAAAATGTTTAATACATTAGCATGGTCAATAGGTACTTTGTTTAGAATTTGCGAAACAAATATTGGATTTGGCTTTAGAAAAATACGTTCACCAATAAATTCTCCACCTATACAATAACCAAGTCCAGCAACTTTTTTCTTTTTTGAAGATTTTAAGTAAGTAATAACTGTTTCTAAAGGCTGTTCGGATTTGAATTGTACTACTTCTTGTGTCATTATTTGTTCTCCATATTCCAAAATTATGGAATGTTTTTTTAGCTTTTTGTACGAATATATTTTAACATGTTTATATGCAAAATGCAACTATTCTAAACCAGAACCATTTAATTTTTTCTTGTTTTTTAAATATATACTAAAATTATTGTTAGTATCAAATGTTGCTAAAAATATATCTGATATTTTATCAATTTTTTGTTGCTTTAATTGTTGTTCTAACCAATTATGGTCACGGCCTATTGCTTTTAAGTTATTTTCTAGTAAAACACCGTCAATTATTATGTTATACGTTAGTTTTTCTACTTGGGGTTGTAAGTTTAAATCTTCCGGTGTAGCAGGACGTTTTAAGGAAATAGGTAAAAAGCTAATTTTACCATTTGGTTCTAATATTGCACTTTGTACATCAGCTATATTAAAATATCCATTTGAACGACTTTGCAACAAAAAGTCATTTAAATCTATTTTACTCTTTTTAAAATTTTCCCTATAGAATATACCGTTGTTATATAGAACTAAAGGAGTACCGGAGAGTATTCTTCTAGCAACAATTGATTTGCTAGATATAAGGGAAAAAAGAATAATTACAGTTGCATATACAATCATAGCAATTAGTGGTTGCCAAAATGCATCTTCAAGAGATGTTGCCATTTCGGCGGCTATAGAACCAATTGTAATACTATTGATATAATCAAATGTTGTTAATTGTGATAATTCGCGGTTCCCCATAAGTTTGGTAAGTATAAATAATGTAATAATTGAGCCAAGGGATAAAAATATTATTTTTAAAAATTCCATATTAACCTCCAAAAATATTATGTACAAAAACATAATAAAAAATACATTAATGAATAAGATTAAACAAGGAGGTTTAACAATGAACACAAACAGAATTTTTAATTTTCAGTTAATAGCTATGTTATTCACTATTATTATAGGTTCGATTTTTCATTTTTTATACAATTTATCAGGAAATTCAAATTTTGTTGCATTATTTACTGCGGTAAATGAAAGTACATGGGAACACTTAAAACTCATATTTTTTCCAATGCTTATTTTTGCTATAATTGAATACTTTATTATTGGAAAAGAAGTAAATAACTTTTTTGAGGCAAAAAGTATAGGAATAATTATTGGAATGATATCAATTGTTGCAATTTTTTATACTTATACAGGCATTATAGGTAATAATTTCTTTTTGTTAGATATTATAACATTTGTTTTAGGAGTAATAATTACCGAATGTGTAGCTTATAAAATTATGATAGGCAAAAATAAGTCAAATAAAATTACACAAACTTTATCAATTGCTTGTGTAATACTTATTGCTATTATGTTTGTTCTATATACCTTTAACCCACCACATATACACTTGTTTTTAGATCCAATAACTAATACATACGGAATAACAATGTTACAAAATATTATCTAATAGTGTTAGAATTTCGTCTTTCCCATTTTTATTTACATTAGAAAATGGTATTATTTTTATACTACTTTCTAAACCATATTCTCGTAATTTAAAACATTTTGAGATATTAGATATATAATTAGGAATTTTTGTTTTTGCAATTTTGTCAGACTTATTTGCAATAATAGTAAATTCCTTTTTATTATGTATTAACCAATCAAACATTTGTATATCTAGATTAGTTGGGGTATGTCTAATATCAACTAAAAAAAGTATCATTCTAATATTAGGACTATCCATTAAATAATCATTAATGTAGCTAGCTGATATTTTTTCTTCTTGTTTAGACATTTTATTGTATCCATAACCTGGCAAGTCGACAAAATAGAATAAATCATCAATGTTATAGAAATTGACTAATCTAGTTTTACCAGGGGTAGAGCTTGTTTTAGCCAGTTTGTTTCTATTTACAATGCAATTTATAAATGATGATTTCCCTATATTTGATTTCCCAATAAGGACTACTTCAGGTAGTCCAGTAGTAGGATATTGACTTTTTTTTGTAGCACTAATTATAAATTTTGGATTTAATATATTCATTTTTTCCTCCGATATATGTATTATACCATTTTAGACTTGGGTAAGTCAAATATAGTTGACTTTAAGTATGAGTTTTTGAAATTGGGGAAATCCCCATTTCATTATAATTTGAGACACTTTTTATATAATTTTATTTTTTATTTAATTTTTATACATTCTTATTCTATCATTTTTTATTGAAATTTACAATAA
>CALYAQ010000132.1 GCA_944393615.1 uncultured Clostridia bacterium | reverse complement strand
TTGCTAAAATATGTCAATACTTTTTAACAATATTTTTCAAAATAATATAACACGATAATTGAAAAAGTAAATGCAAGTATATAATAGATAAATATATTTTAGTGTTAAAAGTATATAAGAAAAAATTTATAAAAAGACTTGAAAAAACTTTAAAAATAATATAATATAATGTAAATGAATTTAACAAGGAGGAAATATATATGATAAGTGCAGGAGAATTTAGAAATGGAGTAACTTTTGAATTAGAGGGGAATGTTTTTAAAGTAGTTGAATTCCAACATGTAAAACCAGGTAAAGGTGCAGCTTTTGTAAGAACTAAACTTAAAAATGTAATTACAGGTGCGGTTATAGAAAAAACTTTTAATCCAACAGACAAAGTAGAAAAAGCACAAGTAGATGTTCAAGAAATGCAATATTTATATAAAGATGAAGACTTATACTACTTTATGAATACAGAAAACTATGAGCAATTACCAATACAAGCAGATTTATTAACAGATTCATTGGATTACTTAAAGGATAATACAATGGTTAAAGTTTTATCATATAAAGGAAGTGTTTTTGGGGTAGAACCACCAAATTTTGTAGAACTAGAAGTAACATATACAGAACCAGGTTTTAAGGGAGATTCTTCAACAGGAGCTACGAAACCAGCAACAGTTGAAACAGGAGCAGTATTTAATGTGCCTTTATTTATAAATATTGGAGATGTTATAAGAATTGATACAAGAACTGGAGAATACATGGAAAGGGTTTAATTTATGGACGAAATTGAAAATTCTTTTGAAAATTTAATGGACTGTTTACTTGAAATAAATATGAGCATTGATAAAAAGAAAAAGTTAGTTGATAGTTCATACGATTTTTTAGATAAAATACAAGAGCTTGCTAATGAGCAAAATCAAATGAAAAAAAGAATTGCTGAACTTGAAGAGTATGTATATAACGATTTTGATGAATTTGATGAAAATACATCTTTTGTATGCCCGTATTGTAATAGAAATGTACAAGTATACATGAATAACGAAAAAATGGATATGGCATGTCCTTTTTGTAAAAATGAAGTTATACTAGAATGGTCAAAAGATAATGACTAAAAGTGGCAAAGGAATAATTCCTTTGCTATAATTTTGAGGTGTATAGATAATGGAAAAACAAATATCAAAACAAGAAATAGAAAAACAAAAACAGTATATAAAAATACTGAAAAAAAATATAGTAAAAGAACCTATGTATTACTATATCGACACTATGGGGTGCCAATTAAATGAAAATGATTCTGAAAAGTTAGAAGGTATGTTACAAGAAATGGGATATAAAAAAACAAATGAACCTTCTTTAGCAAAAATAGCAATATTTAATACTTGTTGTATAAGGGAAAATGCAGAGTCAAAGGTGTTTGGAAAAATAGGTAGCTTAAAAAAATATAAGGAAAAAGGAATGATTATTGCAATATGCGGTTGTATGCCACAAGAAAAACATATAATTGATAAAATTAAATTAAGCTATAATTTTATTGATATTATTTTTGGAACACATACGTTATATAAATTTCCAGAATTGCTATATAACGCATTATCAAGTAAGACTAATGTTATTGATGTATTAGATATAGAAGGACAAATAGCAGAGGGCTTACCAGTTTGTCATAAAGATAAGTATAGGGCTAATGTAACTATTATGTATGGGTGTAATAATTTTTGCTCATACTGTATCGTACCGTATGTAAGAGGTAGAGAAAGAAGTAGAAATATGTGCGATATATTAGAGGAAATAACTAACTTGGCTAAACATGGATATAAAGAAATAACATTGCTAGGGCAAAATGTAAATTCTTATGGTAATGATTTAGAGGATAAAAATTGTACTTTTGCAAATTTGTTATATGAAATACAAAAAATTGAAGGTATTGAATTGATTAAATTTATTTCGCCTCACCCAAAAGATTTTACAGATGATGTCATAAAGGCTATTAAGCAATGTGATAAAGTACATAAAGTTATTCATTTACCTTTGCAATCTGGTAGTTCTAAAATTCTAAAAAGCATGAATAGAAAATATACAAAAGAGCAGTATTTGCAACTTGTAGAAGACATACGAAGTGAAATTAATGACGCTACTTTTACAACAGATATTATCGTTGGGTTCCCAGGAGAAAGTGAAGAGGATTTCGAAGATACTTTAGATGTAATACGAAAAGTAGGCTTTGAGCAGGTCTATATGTTTATATATTCCCGCAGAATTGGTACAGTTGCTGATAAAATGGAAAATCAAATATCCCAAAATGTAAAGTCTGACAGATTTGCTAGGTTAAAAAATTTATCTGATAGTTTAATTGCTGAAAAAAGTAATGACTATGTTGGTACTATACAAAATATATTAGTAGAAGGATATAGTAAAAATAACAAAGAGATGCTAACAGGAAGAACAAGTAATGGAAAAATTGTTGTTTTTAAGGGGAATAGTGAATTGATTGGAAAAAATGTTGATATACGAATAATATCTAGCCATGCATGGTATTTATTAGGCGAATTAAAAGTATAAATATAAAAGAAAAAGGTTATTATCTTTAATATAAGATAAATAATCTTTTTTCTTACATCTCGTTTGTAACGAGAATCGTCTCTTCGTTTGTGTCAGGATTGACTACGTATGTGTTAACACTAAGCATAATCATATTTTTAATGTAGATATGGCTTTTGGCCATTAAGAGATCTCCTCGTTTTGTAGCAATTAATGTTACTGGAATGGTTGCTCCTTTTTTTGGCATGTGCGTTGTAAAAGCAAGATTTGCCAAGTTACTTGTCTTGACGATTACGTTTGCTGTAGGTAAACTTGTGAAAAACAGTTCTCCACCTTTATATGGAAGATAACGTGTCTTGCTATGGAGTGTATGATGAATTGTTTTTCCATAGAAGGGGAAGAGTCTCAAACAGTTATAGTTTGTGTTAGTCTTAGGACAATCTTTTCCCAATACAATGTATGTGGGAGATTTTACATCTTGAAATACAGACATTTTAATTCTCCAATTTTACACTAAAGTTATAGTGTAATACAAAGATTTTTTGTACTATAATATTTTATCAAATTTTTAATCAAAAGTCAAGTTTATGTAAACAATTTGCTGTTTTTCTTAAAATTCCTTTTATTACCTTTATTACAAGTATGTTACAAATTGTTTTTTTTAACAATAAATATTTATTTAAAATATTTATTGTGATAAAATATATATGGATAAAATATTCTTAAACAAAGGAGATGACGTTTTATGGGTGATAAATTTTTTACTAGTATTTTTCCAGACATACCACAAGAATTGATTTTTGAAGGACTTGAAATTGCCCGTATTGAAAATGTTAAATTTAAAAAGAAATCTAATGTTTTAGAATTATCAATGCTTATTGAAAAAAGTGTTGATTTAGTAAAACTTGCAAAATTAGAACAATATATTATAGAAAAATTAAAATTAAAAGATATAAATTTAAGTGTAAAATATATTGGACAACCTAAAGAGCCACAAAACATTGATATGGAAAATGTTTTGGGATATATTATGTATAAACATCCTGCAGTTAAAGGCTTGTTGAATAAGGTTAATGTAGTTATAGAAAATCGAGAATGTAAAATAAAATTAAATATTAAGTGCAAAACACTATTAGAAACAAAGAAAATGAATAAACTTTTAGAAGATATAATATACCGTAATTATGGTATACAATTAAAAGTAATATTTATAGATGGAAATATTATAGAGTATAATCAAGAAGAAGAAAATAGAATAGTTAAAGAAAGGATTGTAAATGCGGTAGATATACCTTCAAAGCCCAATAGCACAAGTGAAGTTAAGCCGACAAAACAAGAAAAGCAGTTTATACCTAGTAATAAGCAACAAGTTGCTACAAAAGGAGATAACTTATTTGGTAGAGGAAAAATAAAAGAACCTTTAGTTCCAATTAATAGCATAACTGTTGATAGTGGTAAGGTGTGTGTAGAAGGAGATGTACTAAACGTAAGCACGAAAGAAATTAAAAGTGGTAAGGTACTAGTTATTTTTGATATTTATGACGGTACTACTACTATGAATGCAAAAGCATTTATAAAGGCTGATGAGGCTAATGAGGTATATGATGCTGTTTGTGCTACAAAAAGAATGAGGATTGAAGGAGTTATACAGTATGATCCTTATGCAAAAGAATTGGGGATGATTGCAAATATAGGGGTTAAATTGCCACCTAAACCAGAAAGAATGGATACTTGTGAAGAGAAAAGGGTAGAGCTACATTTGCATACAAAAATGAGTGCTATGGATGCTGTTAATTCTGCTACTGATATGATTAAGACTGCTGCTAGGTGGGGGCACAAGGCAATAGCAATTACTGACCATGGAGTTGTACAGGCTTTCCCAGAAGCACATCAGGCTGCAAAAGATAATAATATAAAGGTTATATATGGTACTGAGTGCTATTTAGTATCAGATAAGACTCCAAGTGTATATGGAAAAAATAAGGAGATAGATATTGATACTACATATATTGTATTAGATATTGAAACAACTGGTTTAAGTAGTATAAATGATAAAATAACAGAATTTGGTATGGTTAAAATGAAAGACGGAGAAATTATAGACACCTATGAAACTTTTGTTAATCCTCAAGTACATATACCGGATAATATAACTCAAATAACAGGAATATCAGATGATATGGTAAAAGATGCACCAACTATAGATAAGGTTATACCTGAAGTTATAAAATTTATAGGGGAGCTACCATTAGTTGCACACAATGCAAATTTTGATATTGGATTTATAAAATATAATGCAAAAAATTTAGGTTATGAAATTAGTAATACATATATTGATACATTACAAATATCAAAAGACTTATTTGCAAATTTTAAAAAACATAAATTAGGAATAATTGCTGAAAATCTAGGAATACAAGTCGATGTTGCACATAGAGCACTAGATGATGTAAAAACATTAGTAAAAGTATTTAAAGTAATGTTACAACAGTTAAAAGAAAAAGATGTAAAAACAATAGAAGATATAGACAAAGTATTTAAAGAAAATTTCAATATTAAAAAAGCTGAAACTTATCATGCAGTTATATTAGTTAAAAATTATGAGGGGTTAAAAAACCTATATAAGTTAGTATCATTTGCACATGTAAACTATTTTTATAAAAAACCACGTATACCTTTAAGCCTATTTAAGCAATATAAAGAGGGGCTATTACTAGGTAGTGCGTGCGAGCAAGGACAAGTATATAATGCTGTTTTAAATGATAAACCAATTGAGGAAATTGAGGCAATTGTAAGGGAATATGACTATTTAGAAATAATGCCAGATGGTAATAATGAATTTATGATTAGAGAAGGTATTGTAAAAGATAAGGAACAGTTGCATGAAATTAATAGAAAAATAATTGGTTTAGGAGAAAAGTATAATAAATTAATAGTTGCTACTGGAGATGCACATTTTTTAAATCCTGAAGACGAAATATATAGACGTATCTTAATGTTTGGACAAGGTTTTTATGATGCCGATTTGCAACCACCGCTGTATTTTAAAACTACAAATGAAATGCTTGAAGATTTTGCATATTTAGGCGAAGAAAAAGCTAGAGAATATGTTATAACTAATCCAAATAAAATTGCTGATATGTGTGAGGAAATACAGCCGGTTCCTGACGGAACATATCCACCAAGAATTCCTGGTGCAGAGGAGCAAATAGAGGAAATAGCTCATAAAAAGGCAAAGGAGATATATGGAGATCCACTACCTGAAATTGTAAAGGTAAGATTAGACAAAGAGCTAAACTCTATTATTAAAAATGGCTTTTCTGTTATGTATATAATTGCACAAAAACTTGTTGCAAAATCTAATTCTGACGGATATTTGGTAGGCTCTAGAGGCTCGGTTGGTTCTTCGTTTGCGGCAACAATGACAGGTATTACAGAGGTAAACCCTTTACCACCGCATTATGTATGCCCTAATTGTAAGCATTCTGATTTTGAGGTTAAAGATGTAAAATGTGGATTTGATTTACCTGACAAAAATTGTCCTAATTGTGGTACAAAATATAACAAAAATGGAATTGATATACCTTTTGAAACTTTCCTAGGCTTTGATGGAGATAAGGCTCCTGATATTGACCTTAACTTTTCAGGAGAATATCAAAATAAAGCACATAGATATACACAAGAATTATTTGGTGAGGGGAAAGTCTTTAAAGCAGGTACAATTGGTACTATGCAAGATAAAACTGCATACGGTTTTGTAAAAAAATATTTTGAAACAAAAAATATTTATGTTTCAGCTTCAGAGATAAATAGAATTGCTCGTGGTTGTGTCGGAGTAAAAAGAACAACTGGTCAACATCCAGGTGGTATGATAGTTATACCAGACTATAAAGATGTATATGATTTTTGTCCTGTACAATACCCTGCAGATGACGATGGGGGTGGAGGAAACTTTATGACTACACATTTTGATTTCCACTCTATACATGATAACGTTTTAAAATTAGATATATTAGGACATGATGACCCAACTATGATTAAAATGCTTGAAGATTTAACCGGAATAAGCATATATGATGTTCCACTTGATGATAAACCAACAATGTCATTGTTTTGTTCAACAGAGGCTTTAAGTGTTACACCGGAACAAATAAATTCTACAGTAGGTACTTTTGCTGTTCCGGAATTTGGAACAAAATTTGTAAGACAAATGTTAGTTGACACAAAGCCTACTACGTTTGAAGAATTGTTAAGAATATCAGGATTATCACATGGTACAGATGTATGGTTAAATAATGCGCAAGATTTAATATTAAATCATATCGCTCCTTTATCTGAAACAATATGTACGAGGGATGATATTATGCTATATTTATTAAAACAAGGGCTGCCTCCTAAAATGTCATTTAAAATAATGGAGAGTGTGCGTAAGGGAAAAGGCTTAACTGAAGAAATGGAACAGATTATGAGAGAAAATAAAGTGCCGGATTGGTATATTGATTCTTGTAAAAAAATTAAATATATGTTCCCTAAAGCACATGCTGCAGCATACGTAACAATGGCTTTCAAAATTGCATGGTTTAAAGTTCATAAACCCGAAGCTTTTTATACAGCATATTTTACAGTAAGAGCTGATGATTTTGATTCTAATATAATGATAAAAGGTAAAGAAATTGTAAAGAATAAGATTAAGGAATATGAAATGCAAGGAAATAATTTATCTACAAAAGATAAAAATGTACTTACTATACTTGAAGTTGTTAATGAAATGTATGAAAGGGGAATAAACTTCCTACCTATTACATTAAAAGATTCACATTCAACTAAGTTTAGAGTAGAACCTGAAGGTATTAGGCCACCTCTAAATGCATTACCAGGTTTGGGAATTGTCGCGGCTGAAGGTATATATAATGCTGTTCAGGAATTAGGAACTGATTTGTCTGTGGAAGATTTAAAACTAAAGGCAAAAATAGGAAAGAGTGTTATTGAAACTCTTGAAAATGAAAAATGCTTAGAAGGGTTGATGAAAACTAATCAATATAGCTTTTTTTAGGAAGGATAGATATGAAATTTTTAGAAATTATACCATTAAACTATATTTTAATATATTTAGTATTGATAAACTTACTATCTTTTATAATGTTTTGGCTAGACAAGAGATATGCACAAAATGGAGAATGGAGAATTCCAGAAAAATCTCTAATTATTGTATCTATATTAGGTGGAAGTGTTGGGGCGATTTTAGGTATGAAAGCATTTAGACATAAAACAAAAAAAGCTAAATTTAATGTAGGTTTACCAATAATATTAATTTTACAGATTGCTTTTATCATTTATTTATGTTACAATGTTTTTGTAATATAGATAAAGTGAGGTGAATATTATGGCATATATGAATTGTCGAGTAGATTGTGCATATTGTAAAAAAGAACTAACAGATTATTTGGAAAGAGAAAAGAACTGTAGCAGTGAAGAGGACGTTTTAAGAGGTGAAATAATATCATGCCCATATTGCGGGAAAGATTTGAAATTTAAGGATGATATTATAGTGTACTAAACATAAGAGGAGGAGTTTTTATGAAATTTATAATAAGTGGTAAAAATATTGAATTAACAGAGGCATTAAAACAATATGCTGAAGATAAGATAGGAAAATTAGAAAATGTTTTAAAACAAGATTGTGATGCAATTATAAATATGTCGACTGAAAGAAACTTACAAATTGTGGAGGTAAACATTAAAGCTGGTGCAGATGTATATAGAGCACAAGAAGAGCATGAAGATATGTATGCTGCAATTGATGAATTAGTTGATGTGCTACAAAGACAAATTAGAAAGAAAAAAGAAAGAAAAGAAAAACTATTTAAAACAGATACAATAAGAGGTAAAGAGTTTGTTCCACAACAAATAGAAAGAGAAAGCGTTAAAGGGGAAGTTGTAAAATATATTGCATATCCAATGAAACCTATGTCAATTGAAGATGCAAAAATAATATTAAAGGAAAATGAAGATATTTTCTTCACATTTATAAATATAGATACTAGGGAAGTTAATGTACTATATAAAACAAATGACGGAAATTATGGAATAGTTGAACCTGAAATGTAATAAGAATAAATAAAAAGCTAGAATATATAATATTTTAGCTTTTTAAAATTGTTAAAACTAATTAACTATCATTTACAGATTTAATTACATAATGTACTCCGAATGTAGAAACAAGTAATCCTACAATGATAATAATACATTGCAAAATTATATTTTCAATCATAATCAAAGCAAATGTAACTATTACTATTCCTAATAATAATGGTATTGATAATAACACTATTATTATAGCATAGGAAATAATGAGTGATAAATAATATATCATATCATTTAACATTTTGTTCTTCTTAGATAAGTTAGTAATACCTTAAATTTGATTTACCAAAAGTAATTACTTAAACGTGACAAGTATAGAATTTCTCCTGGTGCAGCAATGATAAAGCCTATAAGAATTAATGCAAATTGTATCAAAATATCTCCTTGCATTAATGTTCCAATTGATAGTACGAATATACCAATAAGAAGAGGAATACAAGCTAGTATCAATGAAAAGATAAAACTGATTACATCATAAAAAAATCCAAACATTTTAAAACCTCTAGTTAGCAAATATATTACTTCTAGTCAATAAAAGCTTATTGATACGTAAGATTATATCATGATATATGTGAAAAAACAATCGTTTTTTGAGTTTTTTCTATGTTACATTTGACAATTATGTAAAACTAGTGTATAATATTTAAGTAAACAATTTTTGTTTATAAAAAAGATTTTATATCTTTTGAGGCGAAAATGACAGAAGAAGTAATACTGACAAAACAGCAACAGGAAGTACTTGTCTACATTGCGACCAACTTTACTAAACAGGAAGTTGATGCATTAGTAGAGATTGCAAAAGACCGCATGTATGCTAAAGCTAAAAAAATTGTTCAGGAAGAAGAAAGAAAGCATCTTATTGAACAGCTTGAAGCGTTGTATGACGAACCATACATCGATGACCAGCTTATCGGACAGCTTATTGAACATATTAAAATGGGGGAAACATCATTAGTGATTCCGACAACGAAAATCATTAGTGAACCTCTTAAAACTTTGGATATGCTCAAAAAAGTTAAAGGCTTGAATGTTGAGATTATTCCTGTACCATTTGTGGAGCCGGTAAAGTTTACTTGGTAAACTAAAAAAGTGTGGACAATTAAAAATCCTATATATTATAGGATTTTTAATTTTGCGTTTTTGCATATACAAATGCTTGTTTCTTAATATAATAGTTACATATATATATCAAAAATAATATATGTGGAATTCCATTACATACTGTTTCACATTTATAAATTTTTAAGATATTGTCTTTGTTATATACAATACTCTCTTCTTCACAAACAAGATTTTCATATTTGCTTTTATACTCTATAATTTTTTCCGTGTTGTTTGTAGCAACTATTACAACGTGATTACAAGTATAAAATTCTTTGCTTAGTGAGTCAGCGGTATTACTTGTATATAAAGAAAAATTATCAATAAATAATTTAGGGCTAAATCTGTTCATAATGCATGACAGCTCGGTTTTGTTAGGAACATTATCGTATTCCTCTGCTATAATAAAATTTTTGTTTAGCATATATATATTATACTAAAATTTCATACAAAATTCAATATAAAAAGAATATATTTGTATATATTCCTATCTATATGACAAACCATCTTGAACTTTTGAATAGGGGATAGTGTGTCGTTTTATTTGATAACCCGGTACATAAAATATAATTATAAAATTATGTACATTGTCTTGTTTAAATAATTGCCAATATACTTCAAGTTTATTATTGCTAAAATGCGAAAATAAATCAGTAGTCCAACTATTAACAGTATAATTAGATAAAAGCTTATTTAATTTTTCTCTGTTATTAGTTGAAATAGCAGTTATGTGATTTGATACAAAAAAGTTCGGTTCCCATTTATTTAGATTGCTTTGAGAATAAACTAAAAACCTATCATGGAATAAATGAGGACATAATCTTCTAATAGTAAGATTAAGGTCTTGCAATGAAGAAATATTATCATATTCTTCTATCAACATAAAATCGTCATTTACAATCATACATATATTATACACTATAATTTTTTGTTATGCAATAGATAATGAAAATTATGTAAAATAAAAGCCATATTTAGAATATAGCTTTCATCAATTCTTTTGAACATTTTTTATTTCAGAAATATCGATTTGCCTTGTGTGTGCTGTATGTGACCATTCTTTTTTATCAGAATCAATCATACCTTGTATTGTAATTGGTACCCAAGTTAAGTTATAGAATGGGTAAATTATAAATCCTAAAAATACTTTCCAGTTTGCTTTTTTTTCTGCAATAATAACCATTGGACCGTATAAGAATTGTGCCAAAACAATAATTGAGAATATATAAGTTGGCATCATATCTGACATTGTAAAGAAAGTTCCAGGTGCTGCTATATATGAAAGGTAAGCAACCAATGCAATAATACCAAATAATATAATTCTAATTGGTTGTATCATGTACAATGCAATATCAAAAGAATAAATATCTCTATTTTTTATAGCATTTTTCATAAGAGGTATAAAAAATCTTGATGTACAATCTGCAAAACCTTGCATCCATCTTTTTCTTTGTCTCCATGATTGAGCCAATGTTAGAGGTTTTTCGTCATATATAATTGCATCGTATGCAAATGCTACTTTTTCTTTATTCATTATTAATTTTGCTGTAAACTCTAAATCTTCAGTAAGACAAGTTGCACCCCAACCTAATTTTTTTATTGTGTCTGTGGTAACACCAAACCCTGTTCCAGAAAGTCCACATGATAAGCCTAAATTGTATCTAGGTAATTGATATAATCTATTTGACATCCAAAATGCTATTGAATATGAAAGTGATATCCAAGAGTCAAATGGATTTTTACTATCAATGTATCCCTGAACAGCCTTGTATCCTTTTTTAAACTGTTTATTCATTTCTAGTAGAAAGTTCTTTTCCACTAGGTTATCTGCATCAAATATACAAAAAACATCATATTCCTTTTTGCCTTCAAACAATTTATCAAAACACCATTCTAAGGCATAGCCTTTTCCTTTTAGCGTGTTATTAAAACGAACAAAAACGTTAGCTCCATGTTCTTTTGCAATTTTTGCTGTATTGTCTGTACAATTATCGGCTATAATATATACATCATATAATTCTTTTGGATAATCTAATTGATTTAGACTATCAACAAGTTGTGCAATAACCGCTTCTTCGTTATGTGCAGATGCAATTAACGCAAAACGTTTTTCCGGCTTTATATCTTTTCCTTTAGGTTCTTTTATCCTTATCCATCCGAATGCTTCGACGATAAAGAAATATATCGCTAGTATTAAAACAATATATTGAACTAGCTGTGTAAATATATATGCTAAATTTTCCATATCTTCTCCTTATTTTTATTATATAATTATTGTATTTTAATTTTTAATATATTATACACGTTAATTCTTAATTTGTAAATATATTTTTGCTAATTATGTATAATAAATGCAATATAAAATGTTGTAATTATAAATTATATAATATATAATATAAAAAAGTGAAAAATGTATTTTATATAGGAGCATATTATGGAAGAAAATGAAAGCCTTGAACCTATGCTACAACAGCTATTAGTACAATTGCAACAAGCAAATAATGATAATGAAGAAATTGACATAGTAATGCAATTAATAAATATAGCTAAAGATGATCAAACTAAATTAAAACTTTTAGAAACAATTGGTATAGAAGAATATAGGATAATGATAATAAGAAGTCTAGAAAATGAAGATAAAAAAATTGAACAGATAGATAATTTAGTTAGCCAAGTGGATAAAGCTAATATAATAATGGGGATACAAGATGATGATAAAAAAGTAAATTTGGTTAATAAAATAATTGATAAGAATATGGCTATAAGTGTGTTATGTAGCATAAAAGATGAGAATAAAAGGATACTAGCATTAGAAAAAATAAAAGATATTAGTGAGTTTGAAGAAATAAAATTAGATATATATAAAAGTATACAAGATGATAATAAAAAAATAAAATTATCTAAAAATTTAAAAAAGTCGGAACAAAGAGCGAAGCTAATAGCTACTTTGAAAAGTGATGATACTAAAATTAAAATATTAAATCAGTTTGGTAATTCGTATGATAAGTTAGAAATCATTAAATCTATTCAAGATGAAGATAAGAGAATATCTCAAATTGATTTTGTTATAGATTATGATGTTAGATATAATATAATTCAATCACTATATAATATAAGTGAAGATAAAAAGATAGAACTTTTAGATAAGTTAAAGGATAAGTATATATCCCGTGATGACCTAATCTTTAAGGTTGCCAATGATTTAGTAGATGAGGATAAAAAAATTCAAGCATTAGAAAAAATAAAAAAACCCTACTATAAATTGCAAGTAATAAAACAAATTAAAGATGATGCTAAAAAGTTAGAACTATTTGAGCAAGCAAAGGAAATGGAATATAAAGTGGGTATTTTAATGTTAGTTGAAAATGATGAAATTAAAATGCCTATAATTGATAACATTCAAAGCAATATATATAGAAATCTTGCAATATTAAATCTTTCAAGTGATAATATAAAAAAATATATAAATATACAGCCTCAAGCTCAAATTGATTTACCAGATGATATGTCAATTGGAATTGAAATAGAGTCACAAGGTAGAAATGGTAGATTTATCAAAACAAATGACTATATCTTGCATCAATGGAATGTAAAAGGGGATATTTCACTTGATGAGGCTAATGGAGTGGAGGTTACTTCTCCAATAATGTATAGTAATAAAGAAAATTCACAAGACATATATACTGTTTGCGAAATGTTAATGAAAATGGGACAAATATCAGACGAAAGTTGTGGAGGACATATACATATAGGTTCAAACTATTTTAATAATAGGCAATCTTATGAAAACTTAATGAATATATGGTGTAACTTAGAAGAAGAAATATATGTAATGAGTAACAAAGAAGGTGAAATACCAAGAGGAATAAAATATTCTACTCCCATATCTGAAAGTGTAAAAAAAGCATTAAATACAGGACAAATAGATGTATCTGGACAAGAAGAGTTAGATGAGTATATAGAGCAATTAAAAGATGTACAAGATATTAGAACAAGAGGTATAAACTTATTACGTGCAAATAATGGAATTCAAACTATAGAATTTAGAATATCTAATGGAACACTAGATGCTAAAACTTGGATAGAAAATATAAATTTTTTCGGCGGAATTATGGCTGCATCAAAGTGCTTAGCAGATATACAATTAAAAAAAGAAGAATTGTCTAATGCAGAAAAAGAAAAATTATCTTTTTTGCAAACAATAGTTAAAAGTGATAATTCACAAGATAAGGTAAATGCATTTGTCAATTTAATTACTGATGATGAAGAAAAAAGAAAGATATATATTAATAGATATATAACTAATCATAAGATATTAGAAAGTATGCCTGAAAAGAAAAAACAGATAAATTATCAAATGACAAAAGAACATATAGACTTGAGTAGTATAAAAGAAGCGGTACAAGACATAAGGCAAGGGGAGATAGATGCTCAAATGGAACAAATGGTTCGAGTAATGAAAGAACCGCAAATAGCAATTTGTGGAGGGGAAAGGTCAATATGAATATATCGATAGAAAAACGACAAGCATATAGTGAAGTTCTTCAAATTTTAAATATGCTAGATGAAACGCTTTTGAAAAAAGTTCCAAATAAATTAATAGAATTTTTCAAAAATGAAAAAGATATTAGTTATAAAAAAGATATTGATGTAAATATACCATTAAACCAACAAAACTTAAAAAGAGAAACTTTTGTAATATTAGCGATACTAAATTTAAAATATTGGTCAGACAAACAAGAAAAAAAGAAGTTAGAAGAACAATATATGCAAAACGAAGAAATTTATCAAAACAAATTACAGAGCCAATATAGTGTGGAAAATATTTTTAAGAATTTTAATACACCCGAAAAACTAAAACCACAAGTTCCTGCAACAATAGAAAAACAGACAATATTAAAAAAAATACTAAAATTTTTCAGTAAGTTTTTTTCTAAAAAATAAAAAAGGAGAAAGAAATTATGGATAAAATTGTATTAATACAAGGCAAAAATACATATAGACTAAATACATTAAATGAGTTAGTAGAAATTCTAATTGATGAGCAATACTATAATTTATCAAAAGAACAACAGATAGATGTACTAAAAAAAGAAGCTTTCAAATGTGAAATAATAAATCGAATAAAAGAAGGTACTATCAATACACAAGATGAAATAACATATATTTTTTCATTATTAAAATTGAATTTAATAACGCTAATGGAGAGAAAAGATGCAGATATATTATCAAAATATATGGATAAAACTCAAATGCAAGGTAATTATTTAATACTTAATACATTTGCAGATAATTTGCTAGATACATACAAAGCGCAAGAAAATTTAAAATAATAAGGTGGTGAATTTTTTGGAAAGATACATAAATGATGCAATGGTAGGTAATTCAAATATTTTAGTTAGCTTAAATAAAAAAGGCGATATTTTACGTTTTTATGCACCTCAAATTGACTATATGCAACATATTAATGAACATAAAATGGCTTTAATAGTAAATGATTGCTCGGTTCAGTGGTTGAATGATGAAACACTTTTTAGCCATGAACAATATTATGAACAAGATACAAATATATTAATTACAAAAATATTTAATGATAATATATGCATTTTACAAAGAGATTTTGTAGATATTAACATTGATGTGTTAGTTCGTAAATATATTGTTACATATAATAATTATGGTACTACTAATTTTAAAATTTTAACTTGTTCGGATAAAGAAGGCGATTTAGATAGGTTTGTTTGCGGGTTATATAACAAAGAGCTTGACTGTTTGATGCAGTATGCTAAAGATTCATATTTTACAACATTTTCAAATACACAATCGTATGCATATATAATTAATAATGCAATGGATAGGTCAAATACTTTAAATTATGATATTAGAGAATATGAAGGGTTGTCCAAAGATAGTGCAATTGTGTACCCGATTTGTTTAAATACAGATAATGAATTATCTGTTGAAATATTTATAGGCTTTAGAGAAAATTATGTTTTAGCTAAAAAGATGGTAGAAGCGGTTAGAAAAATTGATACAAATTTAATGTATGAAGATACAAAGAAATTTTGGAATAAAGTAGTAGGAAATGCAAAAAAATATAATTTTAAAAATGATAGAGAAAAAGAGATATATACTAGGTCTATACTAACATTTTTATTGTATACTAATAATAATACAGGTGGAATTATAGCAGGTTGTGAGGTTGATGAAAAAGTAGAAAAATGTGGAAGATATGCGTATTGTTGGCCGAGAGATGCAATGTATTTAATGATGGCATATAATTCGTGTGGGTTAAATGCTATACCCAATTTATTTTATGCTAAATTTGCACCTAATACACAGTCGGAAAATGGAATGTGGGAGCAAAGGTTTTATACGGATACGAGTTTAGGTCCTTGTTGGGGTAGTCAGATAGACCAAACTTCATCTATGGTAATTGGTATGATAAATCAGTTTAACACGATACCGGATAATGAATATAAAATATTGGTTAGAAATTCTATAGAAAAAGCAATAGATTATTTATTGAATAGTATTAATGAAAATGGTGTTCAAAATGATAGTTATGATACTTGGGAAACATTTTTTGGCAAAAGTCAATATACATTAGCAAGTATGTATTGTGCTTTAAAAAAATATGTACAGTTTAATCCGCAATCTGAAAAAGTACAAATAATTAATGAATTGCTATATAAAATGTATGATAATATATTAAATTTGTTTTGGAGAGAAGAAGTACAATATTTTGCAAAAAACATGAATGATAATATACTAGATGTTGGGGCGTTGGGAACAATATTTCCTTTTGAAGTATTAAGTCCTTTAGAAGAAAAAGTGTTAAAAACTGTTGAAAAAATTGAACAAAAGTTGACAACTCCTGTTGGTGGTATAAAGAGATTTGAAAATGACCAATATATAGGGGGAAATCCTTGGATACTTTGTACGTTATGGTTATGTTTGTATTATTTAGAGAAGTATAAGCTTACTAATGATGTTAATGATAACATCAAGGCTTTAGAATATTTTGACTGGGTTACTAATCATTCAAGCTTACATGGATTTTTGGCTGAACAAATATCAAAAGATACAGGTAAACCTATATGGGTTAATGGACTAGCTTGGTCACATGGTATGTACATGATTTGCGTTGATAAAATATATGGGGAAGAACAAAATAAAAGACTTTAGTTGTTTTTCTAGTTCTTTTCTTTTTTCTTTTTCAAGTAAAATGTCATAAAAAGTAAATTTATTGAGTACCGATAATTGAAGAATTAATGTAAAAATTAGCTAGCTAATTTTGATATAATTAATGATTGGAGAAAATCTAATCATTTTTTCATTTTTCGTTGACAAATTATGTTTATCAATATACAATTATACTAGTAAAATATGGTTTTAAGTGTTGGAGGAATAAAATGGCTAAAAGTAGTAGTGTTTTTGTATGTAACGAATGTGGTTATGAAACTAGTAAATGGCTTGGCAAATGTCCTGCTTGTAATTCTTGGAATAGCTTTTATGAAGAAAAAGTTATTAAAGCGAAAAATACTGATAATGCAAAATTAGTAGAAAGATAACCTATAAGTTTGAACGAGGTAAAAGTAGAAAATTTGCCAAGGTTTAAAAGTGGTTGTGAAGAATTAGATAGAGTTTTAGGTGGTGGCTTGGTTCAAGGTTCATTAACATTAGTTGGTGGCGATCCTGGAGTTGGTAAGTCTACTTTAGTTTTACAATTATGTGATAAGATTAATGTTGAGGGAAAAATACTATATGTTTCAGGAGAAGAATCAGGAACTCAAATAAAATTGAGAGCGGAAAGATTAAATGTTACTAAGAATAATATAGTTTTTTTAGGGGAAACTAGTGTTGATTTAATTGAAAAATCAATTAATGAAATAGTTCCTAATTTAGTGATAATAGATTCAATACAAACTATGTATAGCGAAGAAATATCTTCTGTACCTGGTAGTGTAAGTCAAGTAAGAGAATGTACAGCAAAAATAATGCAAATTTGTAAAAAACAAAATATATCTACTATTGTAATTGGACATGTGACAAAAGAAGGTGCAATTGCAGGGCCTAGGGTATTAGAACACATGGTGGATACGGTGCTATATTTAGAGGGAGAAAGATATTTAACATATAGGATATTAAGAGGAGTAAAAAATAGGTTTGGTTCTACAAATGAAATAGGTGTTTTTGAAATGCAAGAGCACGGGCTTGTAGAGGTTGAAAACCCTTCTTCGTTTTTATTGTCAGATACTAACGATAATTTACCAGGCAGTGTTATAGTTCCTGCTCTTGAGGGTACAAGAACGTTGTTAATAGAGATACAAGCATTAGTTTCACAAACAATATTTGGTATGCCACGTAGAACAGCAAATGGAATTGATTTTAATAGGCTTAATTTACTTATGGCGGTTATAGAGAAAAATGCAGGAATTTTACTTGGTAATTATGATGCTTATGCTAATATTGTAGGTGGAATAAAAATAAATGAACCAGCAATAGATTTAGGAATAGTTCTTTCCGTTATTTCTTCTTTTAAAAACAGACCGATTTCTAAAGAAATAGTTGTTATTGGAGAGGTTGGTTTAACTGGAGAGATAAGAAGTGTTAATATGATAGAAAACAGGATAAAAGAGGCACAAAAAATGGGGTTTAAAAAGTGTATAATTCCGAAAACTAATGCCGATAATTTAAAGGATAAGTTTAATATACAGATTAAAGGAGTAAAAACAGTTAGAGAAGCTATTAATGAGGTGATGTGTTAATATGGAAGAAAAAAGAGATATAATTTATGAAATGATTAAAAAAGTTGCACCTGGAACACAGATAAGAGAAGGCTTGGAAAATATATTAAAAGCTGGGACAGGTGGGCTAATAGTACTTTCTGATGATGAAAAAGTACTTAAATTAACTGATGGCGGTTTTAAAATAAATGAAGAGTATTCACCTTCAAAAATATATGAATTGGCAAAAATGGATAATGCTATAGTAATTAGTAGTGATACCAAAAATATAGTTCTTGCCAATACACAGTTATTGCCAGATCCTAGTATTACTACAAAAGAAACTGGTAGTAGACATAGAACAGCAGAAAGAATTGCTAAACAAACAGGAGAGTTAATTGTTAGTATTTCTCAAAGAAGAGGAGTTATAACGCTATATAAAGAAGATATAAGGTATGTACTACAAAATAGTGATGTAGTTCAAAGTAAAGCAAATCAAGTCTTACAAACTTTAGAAAAATATCAAATGGTATTTAAAGCATATTTACAAATACTAGATGAATACGAATTTGATGATATTGTTATGCTTGAAAATGTTTTGGTTGCTATACAAAAGGCAGAAATGGTTTTGAGAATGGTTCCAGAGCTAGAAATAGCAATTGCAGAATTAGGAATAGAGGGAAGATTGCTAGAATTACAATTAAAAGAAACGTTAGGGAATACAGAAGTTGATGAAGAGCTAATTATAAAAGACTATATTATAAAACAAGGAAAGTTTAAATATTCAGATATTTTAAAACAAATTAGAACTTTACAATATGAAGATTTATTAGAACTAAAAAATATAGCCAAAATATTGGGATATGAATCTTTTGAAAATTTATCAGAGGTTGCAGTACAAACAAAAGGTTATAGAGCATTAAATAAAATACCTAAAATGCCTATAATAATAATGGAGAATTTAGTTAAAAAGTTTAAAACGTTAAATGGTATTTTAGATGCTAGTATTAATGAACTTGACGAAGTAGACGGAATAGGGGAAATAAGGGCTCAAAATATTAATCAAAGTTTACGTAGAATGAAGGAACAATATTTATATATAAGATAAGGTGAAAAGAATATGGCAAAAGTTAGAATAGATACATTGTTAGTAGAAAAAAATATGTTTGAATCAAGGCAAAGGGCACAAGCTAGTATACTAGAAGGGATAGTATATATTGATGAAGTCAAAGTTGATAAACCTGGACAAATGGTAAATGAAGATTGTAACATTATTATTAGAGGAGAAAAATTGCCTTTTGTAAGTAGAGGTGGTTTAAAACTTGATAAGGCTATAAAGGTTTTTAATATTGATGTTAATGCTAAAACGTGTATAGATATAGGAGCTTCAACAGGTGGCTTTACTGATTGTTTGCTACAAAATGGTGCCAAATTTGTTTATTCTGTAGATGTTGGATATGGTCAATTAGCATGGAAATTAAGACAAGATAGTCGTGTAAAATGTATGGAAAAAACTAATTTTAGATATGTTACATTTGAAGATATTGGAGAGTATTTAGATTTCTTTTGTACTGATGTATCTTTTATATCTTTAGAGAAAATATTACCTGTTGCATATCAACTTTTGAAAGAAAATGGAACAGGTGTTGCACTGATAAAGCCACAATTTGAAGCATCACGACAAGATGTTGGTAAAAAAGGGGTAGTAAAGGATATAGATGTACATATTAAGGTTATTAATAAAATAATTGATTTTTGTAAAAGTATAAATTTCAAAATAATAGGGCTAGATTTTTCTCCTATAAAAGGACCAGAGGGAAATATTGAATTTTTGATATATGTATCAAAAGAAGAAAATGCAATTGAAAACTACAACGTAGAAAAAACAGTACAAAAAGCTCACGAAATATAAAAAGGAATATAGAGAAGGTGGTAAAACTATATTCCTTTTTTCTATATACTCTATTGTAATTTATAAACTTATTATTCTTTTGCCTTATATAAATTCCTTTTTTCTTCTAATAATTTGAAATTGCAACTTAAACTTTTATAAAATGCTGTCATTTTATTTTTGCTTGAATTGGTTACAATTTTATAAAGTTTTTCTGATTTATCAAGAATTTTTTCTCTATTCTTGGGAATATTTATATAATTATATTGTTTAGAAAGTAATCTTTTATATCTATAACTTTGATATTGAAAATCTAATAAAGATATACATTCTTGTGGTGTAGGTATCATGTCTGAAAATCTAATAATCCCTAGATTGTTTTTAGTTTTGGCATTTATAATTTTAAAAAAAGTTAAATTATCTTTATAATTTTTATGTTTTGGTTTTGGAGAAAATAATGGTGCAAAATAGTAATGTTGTTGAACAACGATTATTATTCCTATATAGGGTCTTCTTTGATTTTTATTATAGGCAATATGGCTATCAAATTGGCTTAAATAGTCTATATAATTATTATCTATAATATAGAAATTTAATTTTTGTATTTTCTTTTTTTTTTTTTTTTCATATTTTTTTTATTTCTTTTAAATTTAAATATATTGATATTTTTATTTATGCTCTCCTATTTTTT
>CALYAQ010000131.1 GCA_944393615.1 uncultured Clostridia bacterium | reverse complement strand
ATGGATACCAAGATATGCATATAGTATAACAAGCGGATATCATACAAGTACAGCAGGAACAATAGAAGTAGAATTTTTGAAAGATAAAACAAATGTAAGTACAACAGGAAGAACAACATACCAAAATGCAAGTGGAGCAAATAATTGGAATATCCACCCCGCATTCTATTATGACGGAAATAGTACAACGGGAATTCAATTGACAGGGATATGGGTAGCAAAATATGAAATGAG
Organism: uncultured Clostridia bacterium; assembly: GCA_944393615.1. Lineage (GTDB taxonomy): Bacteria > Bacillota > Clostridia > TANB77 > SIG350 > CALYAQ01. Next base: position 3,700 of record CALYAQ010000131.1, on the reverse strand, counting down.
TATGGAAGAGAATGGAAGCAACATAAATACAAGCACAGAAGCATTAGGAAATAGAGTAACAAGTAGTACGATAAAAGCGGTATCAAAACCAGGAAAAACAGCATGGAGATATATTAATCTAAGTAATGCATTTATAAATTCACTAAACTACGATACAAATAATTTAAGTAATGTAAATTTGGATAGCCATTTAATGAAAAATAGTGAATGGGGAGCAGTAGCATACTTAGCTCATAGTAAATATGGAAGGAACAAAACAGAAATAACGATAAATGGTAACAGTAGTTTTTACACCGGAGGCAGTAGTGGAGCGACAGCCTATACAAATGTATTACAAAGCACAACAGGAAATTGTTATGGAATATATGATGTATCAGGAGGAAGTTGGGAGAATATAGCAGCATACTTAAATGGAACAGCAACAACTGACACATATGGAGCAGAATTGGTCAAGGCAGTAAATAAATATAAAGATGTATACGATACGGCGACAACCACGGATTATGGCAAAATATTGGGAGTACGTTCTCATGGAGACGCAATATATGAGACAAGTGCAATAACAAGTGGAGGAAATAGCTGGTATGGTGATATCTCAGTTTTCGTAAATTCATCCGTTGCATTTTTTAGTCGAGGAGGTTCTTACGGTTTTGGACATTCCGAAGTACTTGCTGGTGCATTTGCCTTTACTTACAACACCTGTGTACCTCATATCTCATATTCGTGGCGCGTGGTTCTTTGGAATGAATAATATATATAAACCTCAAGCTTATTATTACTTGAGGTTTTATGTTATTTTTTTCTATTTATTAAAAAGTTATATATTTCATTTTTAGATAAATTTAATTCCTGCGCTAAAGTTTTAGATATTTCTTTTAAAGTGTTTTTTTCTTTTTCTTGTAAATATCTATCCATAATTATTTTTTGAGTTTCTTTTTCCACCATGCTATATTCTTTTTCTAGCATTATATTCTTTTTAATAACAATTACAAATTCGCCTTTTGGAGCGTTTTCTTTATAATATATAATAGCATTATCAATGGTCGTTCTAAAGTGATTTTCATGTATTTTAGTTATTTCTTTACTAATACATATTTGAACATTGCCTAAAGTTTTTTGTAAGTCTTCTAATGTCTTTAATAACTTATGAGGAGCCTCATACAATATTATTATTTCTGAAATATCATTATATATTTTTTTTAGATAAATTTTTCGATCTTTGTTATTAACGGGTAAAAAACCATAAAAAGAAAATTGGTTTGTTTCAAAACCTGAAACGATTAAAGCTTGTACAAATGCACATGCTCCAGGTATAGGAACAACATCTATATTGCTATTTATACAATGGTTAATTAATATATTACCTGGATCGGATATTCCGGGGGTTCCGGCATCAGATATTAAAGCAATATTTGTTCCATTTTGTAATTTTTGTATAATACTACTTGATTTTTCTTGTTCATTAAATTTATGATAGCTATCTATTGGTTTATGGATATCAAAGTGTTTTAAAAGTATTAGACTGTGTCTAGTGTCTTCTGCTATTATTAAATCTACGTTTTTTAAAGTGTTAATAGCTCTAATTGACATATCATCTAGGTTTCCAATTGGTGTAGCTACAATATATAGTTTACCATTTTTCATAATTTATATCCTTTCCGTATATTCTATTTATTTCTTCTGTATATTCTCCATTTTGATTGTATATAATTAAAGGTGGTAAGGTTTTTAAAAAAGGTTTAGCATTAATAACGCCTTTAATTAGTATAAGGACTGGAGCTTGTGCGATTTTGGAATGTACATATCTTAATTCTTTTGGTTCTATTTTATATTTTCTCATTAAGTGCATTATATCTACTAATCTATCGGGTCTATGTACCATATAAAATTTGCCTTTATCATTTAATAAATATTTTGATTGCTTTATTATATCTTCTAGCGTACAAAGAGTCTCGTGTTTTGCGATTTTAATGAATTCGTTATCGTTAACTATACCGCTGTCCTTCTTTTTATATGGTGGATTAGTTATTACAACATCAAAACTATTTTCACTAAATATATTTTCAACATTTTTAATATCTCCATTAATAATTGTAATTAAATTATCAAGATTATTAAAAGTCACATTTTCTTTTGCTAGGTTATATAGTTTATTTTGAATTTCTAAACCAGTTATTTTTTTACAAATACATTTTGCAGATAATAATAGTGGAATTATTCCATTGCCTGTTCCTATATCTAACACATTACTTCCGTTTTTTATTTTTTTTGCAAAATCAGAAAGCAAAACAGCATCTATACCAAAACAAAAATATTCTGGATTTTGCAATATTTTTAAATTGTTAATTCCTAAATCATCAATACGTTTTTTCATATAACCACCTATTCTTTATACAATAATACCATAATATAAAGGTTTTGCCAATAGATAATTTAAAAATCACTATATATGTTTATGTTTCATAAAATATATTAGGAGTTGGTAGTATGAATAATTTTAACAGAGGTTTTAATAATTTTTTTAACAATATTAATAATTGTAATTATAACAATAATTTTAGTTGTGGGTGGGGAAGTAAAGAAAGAAAATTAATGAATATGTATTATAACCTATATAATACAGGTTGCGGTTTGGATATGTTTGTAAAAGGTTGCAATTTAAAAAAGATGATGTGTATAATAAGGAGCTTTAGGAGATAATGAAATAAGAAAATAGTATAGTTTAGAATAAGGAGAGCTTTTGGTTTTGTAGTTCCCAAAAATAAAAGCCTGATTATTAATCAAGCTAATATTTCTTATTGAAAACTGTTTTTAGAAAACATATTAGTTAAACTATATTGTCCAAGCATTGCGTCAGTACGGTTTTCAATGTTAATTTTAATTGTATTTACTTCTTTTAAATTTGTAAGAGTGGAAACAATACTATTTAATATAAGTTTATCCAAACCGTTAGAGACCTCTTGCTGTATAAATTCTTCTGACAAGTCTATTTTGAGAATATTACCCTCTAAATAAGCTGAAAGAATTTTGCAATTTTCAGGAATAGGGTTTAGAAGATTGTTACTACTGATAGCTAGGTTTTTTAGTAATGACATATATGTATTTTCGTTTAAGTCTTTAATAGATATACTGCGCGCTTCTTTAACTAATTGCATTTGTTTTGCATCAACCAAGTATACATTCAATGTCCCTATAATATCTTCATTAGGCTGTACATTGTTAATATCTTCTGTTTCGTGTGAAGGATAATCAATACTGTTATTTAACATATCTTCGTCAACGAAAGAAATATTAGTAAATATGAAGTATAGTATTACGGCTAAAATAGCGATTAGGATAATTGATATAACTAATTTTTTATTCATGTTTTTACCTCCTTGTTATTACATCATATTATAGACAAGGAGTTTTTATTCATATAATTTATAGAGCGAAGTGAATAACTATGTGGAACGATACACAAAGTTGATAACATCTAATTGATGGTTTTAACAAAAAACGACAGCAAACCCTATATTTTGATAGTGTTTGCTGTTTTAAAAAGATAAAAAATATTACGAAAAAGTATTGACATATTTTAACAGGTGTGTTACAATTATTTCCAAGATATATATTTCAAGAATTCATGAAGTTTAAAAAATCTGATTAGTTAATTAGTCAAAAAAGAAAGAAAATTCAATTAAATAGTTGCTTTAAAAGC
>CALYAQ010000130.1 GCA_944393615.1 uncultured Clostridia bacterium | reverse complement strand
GCTATTGCTTCTTTTCACGCTCCATTACTAGTTTACGCTTTGCAAGTCGCTATCGAGTTCGCGACAAATACGCCTCTTGGGACTTCCACCCTAGATTTATGACATGCCCGTCATACAGAAAAAAGAGAAAAATTTAAAGAAATTTCAAAATATAATAAGAGTAATAAAAAGAAATAGTTACTTGTCGTTGCAGTTAAGTTATATATTAAATGTTAATATGCATTGCTTGTAGCAACGGAGAGTTTAGTATATGATTCTTTGTAAAGGAGGAAACTATTATGTTAAAAGATAATATTAAGATTATTAGAAAATCAAAAGGACTTTCACAAGAAGAATTGGCTATAAAATTAAATGTAGTTAGACAAACAATTTCAAAATGGGAACAAGGTTTATCTGTTCCTGATTCTGAATTATTAGTTTCTTTATCTAATGCTTTAGAAACACCAGTTAGTACATTACTTGGAGAAAACATTCTAGAACAAAAAAAAGATTCATTAGAAGAAATAGCTAAAAAATTAGAAACAATAAATTTACAATTAGCACAGAAAAAAGAAACTAAAAGAAAAATTTTGCATTGGATATTTATATCTATGTGTGTAATTTTAATACTTATTTTTATTAGTCTATTCACATTAGGAAATACTTATATGGAATGGGATTACAATGTTCCAGAATTAGCAGTATTAGGAGTTGGAGTCCATAGTTTTGTATGGCTTTTTGTAAGGATAGCACCAATAATTTTTATATTTTCAATTATAGGAATTTACTTAACAAGAAAGAAAAAATAAATCACAAGTTATAAAGAAGATTAACTTTTTTAAAAAAGGTTAGTCTTTTTTTATACCTTATCTAGCCACCTTTACTATTCAAGCCTCGCTCTTGCTCCCTTTTCACAAATATGATATACTTCATATATCGAGGTGATATATATAACTATATTAATACAATGCATTATATTATCAATAATATTTACCTTTATAATTCTAATACCACTATATAAAAATCCCATAAGACAGATTACGTCTTATCCACCTGAAATTAGAAAAGCAATAGAAAGCTTACCTATGTATAAAGATACTATAAAACATCGTGAAAAGAAACATATACTAATTAAAATACTATTTGTTTTAATCCTTCCCCTTATACTTGGTATAGTCGCACATCTTTCAGGTGCCGAAACATTTTTTGAAATTTTCAAACATGTATTTATACTATTTTTCTTCGTAAACATTTACGATTTAGTAGTTATATATTTGTTAATTTTTCGTAATGTAAAAGCTTTTAGAATACCTGGTACTGAAGATATGGATAAAGAATACAAAAAACCTAGACATCATATACGGGGTGCTTTTATAGGTACAATTATATGTATAGTCGTAGCACTATTATCAGCTACCTATATGTTAATATTTAATATGCTCCAATTTTACAATGACTTGTTACTACTTTAGATATCATAATTATCAACTTCATATCATAGAAAGTTTAAAAGAAAAATTAATTGCCTTAGTTATTTGCTTTATTATTGCATTAGTAGTACAATTTACTATATAAGGAGGCATAACATGAAACTTTTATTCGAAGCATTATTTAAGTATATTATCGGACTTATTTTTGTAGGTTTACTACTATTTTTACCAGCCCAAACATTTCAATTTTGGAATGCTTGGTTACTTATAGCTTTACTATTTATCCCTATGTTTATTTTAGGTATTGTATTATTTCTTAAAAATAAAAACTTGTTAAAAAAAAGATTAAAAAACAAAGAAAAACAAAAAACTCAAAAACTAGTTATACTAATATCATTAATTATATTCGTTGCTGGTTTTATTATAGCCAGTCTTGATTTTAAATTTGGTTGGTCTAATATACCATTTGGGTTAGTCGTATTTGCATCTATTGTTTTAGTTGCATCATATATACTTTTTGCAATAGTATTAAAACAAAACACATATCTTTCTAGAACTATTGAAGTAAGCGAAAATCAAAAGGTAATAGATACTGGACTATATGGAGTTATTAGACATCCTATGTATTTAGCAATGTGCCTACTATATTTAAGTTTTCCTTTGGTACTAGGTTCATGGTTTGCATTTATATTATTTTTAGCCTTTCCTTTTGTTTTAGCTATACGAATTAAAAACGAAGAAGAATTTTTAAAACAAAACCTAGATGGATATATAGAATATATGGATAAAGTAAAATATAAAATGATACCATTTATATGGTAAAAATATAGAATTATGTATAATAAATAAAACCAATCTTAATAGTGAGGTAAAATATAAAAAAGAGTCTTTAGATGCTATTAATGAAAATTTAGAAATAATAGAAACACCTAGTGCTACACATCATTTGATAACATTGATGATTTAATGGAGGAATTGAATAGCAAAGAAAATATATAATTCATCTTACTAACAAATTTAGAACATGTAAAAAAACTTCCAGTACCAACATAATACCAGAAGTTTTTCTTTTATTATTTATCTTTAGGTTCGCATAGCCACATATCCTAAGGACACTTCACTATCATATCTTGCAGTTTTATTGTTTTTAGCTAAATTATGAGCAAAACCTAATAGCAAATTATTCTTTGCCTGTTTATTCTTTTCTATAATTTGACTTCTTTCATACTTTAGCATTTCAACATTACTTACACTTTCACTAACACTACTTTTAGTCATCATTTGTGCATACCTTATAATATATCTAGGTAATCCACCTTCTTCTTTATCATTAGACACAATTGCATATTCTAAATCAGGTGTCTTTACATCCATATTCGTATTAATCCAAGCTAATGTATTTGATAAAATAGATACAAATACTATCAATGCATATATCCTTTCATTTACATTAACCATTTTATCTACTATTCACTTCTTAATCTTGTTTTGTATATATTTCATTTTATTCACATCCATTTCTAAACTCATTTAACATCTTATTTTTTAACTCCCATAACTCTTGTGAAATATCCACAAAATATTTATGAGGATTCTCAATTCTTTTTACTTCCTCCCACAAAGTATTCAATTGCATATTTGTATATTGGGCAATTTCCCTTAAGCTAGGAGTTGTATATATCAACTTGCCATTTTCAAAAATTTTTTCTTGCAAAGGTTTTACATAGTAATTCCTCAACACTTTTTTCTTCCAAATTTCAATCGGGTCAAATATTGTATACTTATCATCCGCTATAACTTCATTAGCTAATGTTACAACATCACCTAAAGCAATATTATTACTTTTATCATAAAATCTATATACCTTTTTATATCCAGGATTTGTAATTTTAGCTGTATTTTCACTAACCTTAATTTTAGGAATAACCTTTTTATTTTTCTCAATTCCCACCAATTTGTATACTCCACCAAACACCGCATCACTTTTTGCTGTTATTAAATTCTCTCCTACACCAAACAAATCTATTTTTGCACCTTGCTTTAGTAAAGACGCTATCAATTTTTCATCCAAAGAATTAGTAGCACAAATTTTACAATCTTTATACCCTGCAGCATCTAACATCTCTCGTGCTTTTTTTGATAAATATGCTAAATCTCCACTATCCAATCTAATAGCTATTGGTCGTATACTTTTAGGTTTTAGCACCTCATCAAAAACTTTAATAGCATTAGGTACACCTGTTTTCAAAGTATCATAAGTATCTACTAAAAAAATACAATTATTCGGATAAATTTCAGCATAAGCTTTAAAAGCTTCATATTCGTTTTCAAAAGTTTGTATCCAACTATGTGCCATTGTTCCACTAACAGGTACATCAAACTCTTTTCCTGTTACTGTACAAGACGTACCAACTGCCCCTCCAATTATTGCCGCCCTTGCTCCATATACAGCAGCACTCAAGCCATGAGCTCTTCTCGCTCCAAACTCCATAATAGGTCTACCTTGTGCCTCTTGCACTATTCTACTAGTTTTAGTTGCAATTAAACTTTGATGATTTACTATTAGCAAAATCATAGTTTCTAATATTTGTGCCTCTATAATTGGTGCTTTTACAGTAATTAATGGTTCATTAGGAAATATTACTGTTCCTTCTGGAATAGCCCAAATATCTCCACTAAATTTAAAATCTTTTAAATACTCCAAAAATTCTTCGTTAAATATATTTTGATTACGCAAATACTCAATATCATTATCATCAAACTTTAAGTTTGAAACATACTCTATAACTTGTTCTAGCCCAGCCATAATTGCATATCCACCATCATCTGGAATTTTTCTGAAGAACACATCAAAATATGCTATATCATTCATATCTTTTAATAAATATCCATTTGCCATAGTAAATTCGTAAAAATCAGCTACTAATTCCAATTTTTTATTATCAATCATCTTTATCCTCTCCATTCATTAACACTATTTTATTGTATATTTCTTTCAACACTTCATTTTGATTATATCCTGTATCAAAAAACATTATATTATTTTCTAAGCATTGCTGTTGAATTCTCTTACTAAACTCAATATTAAAATTTATCATTATTTCCAATTCTTCTTGCGAAAAATCTCTAGACCAACTATTTATTATTCTATCATACTTTATCATTTGTTCTACTTTCCACGAAACATCAATTTGAGGATATCCCAAAAACATTATAATAACATTATCCATTTTATTTAATTCAATAACATCTTTAGGAAATAGTGGTCCTATATCTATTGCATAAAATTCTACATTGTAATTTATATCATTCATATTATCTAATATTAAGCGTTCTAATATTTTCGCCATTTTAGGACTTACCTCTTCCCAATTACTACCTCTACCTTTTGCAAAGTTATCATTGTATATTCCTCTTTTAATTGAATCCATAGTATAGTGTATATATCCTAGTTCTTTTAGTTTTGTAGCTAAAGTAGTTTTCCCCGAACGGCTTGCACCCGCTATTATAATATGTTTTTTCATATTCCTCACCCCTTTTCATATTACATCAATTCACAATTGCAACATTATTATACCATTTTGCATGGCACGAGTCAATATCTTTTTAACGTTTTATTAAAAAGACGTCGACTTTTTTCAGAAACACTTTCCCATATATATGCAAAAAGTATGCACATTATTACTGTACATACTCTCATTTTTTATTTATTTTTATATTTATATAATACTGACGGCCTATGCCCTCCTGTATTTTGATGAATATCTGTTTTTTCGACTTTATCTGCAATTATTCTCCTAAATGCAGGATCTAATAATTTTTTACCTAATATCACTTCATAAATTTGCTGTAATTGACCCAATGTGAAATATTCCCCAACTAAATTAAACGCTATATCTGTATACGCTATTTTATTCCTCATTCTATTTATACCTGTTGCAATAATAGCCCCGTGATCAAAAGCCAAATCATTACTTTTTTGTGGTATAAATTGTAAATTTTGCTAAGTTTTATGTTTAACTTTCTTTTTATTTTTAACTTTAAAACTTTCATCTTGAGTGCTAAATATCAACGTTAACATATTTTGGCTATCTATGACATCTATATCAAACCATTTTGCATCCTGTAGTAATTTGTCCTTTATTCTATCTTTATCCACTAATGCCATATATGCAGTGCTAATAATTCTCATTCTAGGGTCACGTTCCACATCTCCAAAAGTATATAGCTGTTCCATATATATATTATTTAAATTAGTTTTTTCCTTTAATACCCTTTTTGCCGCTTCTTCAATAGTTTCATCAATTTTCACAAAACCACCTGGTAGACTCCACATATCTTTAAACGGATAATTTTTTCTTTTAACTAGCAATACACTTATCTTTTTTTCTTTTAGCTTTTTATAGTCTTCTCTTTTTTGCGTTGATATTGAAAAAATAATAACGTCTGATGTTAAAGACAGCTTTTCAAATTTACTTGAATCATATTTTTTTAAATATTCCTCTTCTCTATATTCCATGTTTTTCTCCTATCAATTACATTATATATTTTTTTCGTTAAAAAAACAACATATATTTATTAATAAGAAAAAACGAATTAGTTGAATATTTATTTTATTTTTTCAAATAATACTATATGTATTAGCCATTTTTCAACGCTTTTTTAAAAAAATACGAATTTTTTTAAAAAAATTCAAAAAACATATTGACATTTGATATAAAATATTGTAATATTTATAAGCATGATGATTTGGGCCATTAGCTCAGCTGGTAGAGCACTTGACTTTTAATCAAGTTGTCCCGCGTTCGAATCGCGGATGGCTCACCAAATTAGGCCCGTTGGTCAATCGGTTAAGACATCGCCCTTTCACGGCGGAGTGAGGAGTTCGACTCTCCTACGGGTCACCATATTTATGCCGGTTTAGCTCAGCAGGTAGAGCAACTGACTTGTAATCAGTAGGTCGTTGGTTCAATTCCGACAACCGGCTCCATAAAAGATATTGAATAATCAATATCTTTTTTATTGCCTTGTTATATAAAAAAAGTATACTGCTCATCGTATACTATTCATCATCTATATCTTTAAATAATTCGTCATCAAAAAATTCATGTAATCTAATATCTAAACCTCTACATATTCTCAATATCGTTAACGTTTTAGGGTTCACAAATTTCATATTAACTATACCGTCTAATGTTGATTGTGTTAAACCAGATAATGTCGCTAGTTTATTTACACTTATATTTCTTTCGTCACATAAATTTAATATTCTTGTACTAACAGCTTCTATTAATCTCATAACACAATCACCTTCTTTCTATATTTTAGTATAACAAATATATTTAATTTATATTAACTGTTGACAGTTAATTTTGCCACGTAGTATAATATACGTGGGTGAAAATATATGAATATATATATTTGTATTATGTATATATTAGTAGAAATTATACTAATATATGAATTATTTTTTATATATACAATAGATAAAAAACAAGAAAAATTGCAAAAAGAACTAAATAAAATTAGACTTATAAATAATCAATTAGAACGCTATTTTTTAAATAAATAACTAACTACAAAGATTATCTAAATCATAAAGACCCGCTCTATCGTTTACTACAAACACTCTTACCATACTTTCTGATAAATTGAGTCCGTTTTCATCTCCTCTTAATAACTGTTTATCTATTAATTTTTGAATTGTTGGCTTATACCATGGAGGTAATTCTTCAATTGTGTTGTATACTATTTCATCAATACCTGTATGAAATATATTTTCTTCAATATACTCAATAGGGTTTATTGTGTTTACCGATGCATACGGACTAACTCTTACCTCTAAATGTAAATGAGCACCTGTTGTATTTCCTGTATCCCCTTCAATGCCTATAATAGCACCTTCTTTGATTTCTTGCCCAACTTCTACATTTACACTTGACAAGTGACAATATAGTATTCTTTTCCCCTCCAAAGTACCAACACTTACATAATTCCCATAATTAGTATCATACGTTACAACCCTAACTATTCCATCTATAATTGCTTTTACCTCTTTTTCTCTTCCAATAAAGTCTGTACCAGTATGATACCCTAATGACCAATTAGGACCTGTATCACCATAATTTGATGTTACTCTATAATTATCAAATGGATATCTCATTTAATTCACCCCCCTTATACATTATTATATGTATATATATATACATTGTTTTATTACATACAATATAACATTTTTAAAATATATTATTGACAATCTTTATCATTAGGTATATTATTTAATAGTAATTTATGCCAGTTTAGCTCAGTTGGTAGAGTAATTGTCTCGTAAACAATAGGTCGTGGGTTCGATTCCCATAACTGGCTCCAAATAAGAACTTACAAGCTAACACAAAGTTTTGTAAGTTTTCATTTTTGTTCCCTATATATCTTTGTTGAGCATTTTATTAAATTGTTATACTTTTTTTACATAATATTATCAAAATACCAACTACATTATTACACAGCTAAAATTTCTTCTTTAAAAAAACACAATTTTTTTTACAGCTATTGAACCGCAAATATGTTTGTGATATTATTATATAGATATTAGAAATATTTTCTAGGAGGTTAATATGCTTTTAAACGTATTTTTTTTAATAGCAGGAATTTTCCTTTTAATTAAAGGGTCAGATATATTTATAGACGCAGGTTCTGTAATTGCAAAAATATTTAAAATTAATGAAATACTATTAGGACTAACCTTTGTTTCATTTGGAACAAGTTTGCCCGAGCTATTAATAGGAATAAATTCTGCAACTTCTGGAAGTGCAGGAATTGCTATTGGTAACATCATTGGAACAAACATATTTAATATGGCAGTAATTTTAGGAGCAATTGCAATTATTAAACCTGTTAAATTCTTACGTGGAACAGTAAAAAAAGATATATATATGAGCATATTAACAGCTATTATTCTATTTGTTTTATTAATTGATACATACGCAACAGACGCAACTGTAAATATGATTTCACGAACAGACGGAATAATAATGCTATTATTATTTGGGGTATTTATGTACTATACACTATATACAGTAATAGAAGAAATAAACCAAAAAAAGGAAAAAAGAAAAAATAATAAACTAAACAATATAGATAATACCTCGAAAGAAAATATAGAAAAAGTAGTAAAGGAAGAAGAAAAAGAAGAGGAATTTAAAATTACATTAAAAGATATTGATAGAATTACTAAAAACTTTTTCTTAATGATATTAGGACTAGCTATGATATTCTTTGGTTCTGAATTTGTTGTAGACAGTGCAAAAGATATTGCACTTGCTCTAAACTTTAGTGAAGCTTTTATCGCTATAGTTGTCATTGCCGTTGGTACATCATTACCCGAAATATCAACCTCTATTGTAGCATTTAAAAAAGGAAAAGGAAATATTGCCATTGGTAATTTAATTGGTAGTAATATGTTTAACACCTTATTTGTATTAGGTGCAGCAGCTACTATATCACCAATAGTTTTACCAATGGATGATTTATTAATAGATAGTATTGTATTTATTTTAGTTGCTTTAGTAATTGGAATAAGTACTAGAAGTAAATTTGAGCTATCTAGAAAAGAAGGCATATTATTATTAGCCATATATTTAGGTTATCTAATCTATGTAATTAATAGATTATAGCAATTTTAAGTTTTATTAAATTTAGAAAGAAGGAAGATAAAATGAAAGATAAAAAAGATTTACCATTATACCAAGTAAGACCTGTAAAGGACATTAAACAAATTTTAAATGAAAGTTGTGAATTATTTAAAGATAAAATAGCATATTACTCTAAATACAAGTCAGATAAACTTGTACCAATAAAGTTTTCACAATTAAAGGAAGATGTTGACGCATTAGGAACAGCATTTCATAAACTTGGTCTAGAAGATAAGAAAATAGCTATAATAGGTGAAAATAGATACGAATGGGCTGTTAGCTATTTATCAGCCA